>JAAUPN010000060.1 GCA_012033105.1 Coleofasciculaceae cyanobacterium RL_1_1 | reverse complement strand
CATGCTGGCTGTGATGCTGCTCTAGCTGCTGCTCGCATGGGCTGCAATACCCTGCTGCTGACGCTGAACATGGATAAAATCGGCTGGCAACCCTGTAATCCTGCCGTCGGCGCACCGGCCAAATCCCAGCTTGTCCACGAAGTCGATGCCCTCGGTGGTGAAATCGGCAAAATGGCCGATCGTACCTACCTACAAAAACGAGTTTTGAACTCGTCTCGGGGGCCTGCGGTCTGGGCGCTGCGGGCGCAAACCGACAAGCGCGAATACGCAGCGGTGATGAAACGCATCGTCGAAAATGAGCCGAATTTGTCCGTGCGCGAGGGCATGGTGACGGATTTGGTGATTGGCAAAAACGACGAGGTGATTGGGGTCGAGACCTATTTCGGGGTCGCCTTTGCCTGCAAAACGGTGATTTTGACCACCGGTACGTTTTTGGGCGGTGTAATTTGGGTCGGCAAAAAGTCGATGCAGGCCGGACGCGCGGGCGAATTTGCGGCGGTGGGTTTGACGGAAAGGCTGCAACAGCTAGGCTTCGAGACTGATCGCCTTAAAACAGGAACACCGGCACGGGTCGATCGGCGATCGGTGGACTATACCAAAATGGAAATCCAGCCACCTGATGAGGACGTGCGCTGGTTTAGCTTTGACCCCGAGGCGTGGATTGAGCGTGAGCAGATGAACTGCTACCTCACCCGCACAACGGCAGAAACCCACAAACTGATTCAAGATAACCTCCACCTCTCACCTGTGTACGGCGGCTGGGTGGACGCCAAAGGCCCCCGCTACTGTCCGAGTATTGAAGACAAAATTGTCCGGTTCGCGGACAAGGCGAGCCACCAGATTTTTATTGAACCGGAAGGCCGCGAAATTCCCGAGCTGTACATTCAGGGGTTTTCGACGGGCTTACCGGAGGCGTTGCAGCGGCAAATGCTGCGATCGCTGCCCGGTCTCGAAGACTGCATCATGCTGCGCCCCGCCTACGCCGTCGAATACGACTACCTCCCCGCGACGCAGTGTTTGCCGACGCTGATGACGAAGCGGGTTGAGGGGCTGTTTTGTGCGGGGCAGATTAACGGTACAACGGGTTACGAGGAGGCAGCGGCACAAGGGTTGGTGGCCGGGATTAATGCGGCGCGGTTTGTGCGCGGGCTGGAGATGGTGGTGTTTCCCCGTGAGGAAAGCTACATCGGCACGCTGATCGATGATCTGTGTACGAAGGAGTTGCGTGAACCCTATCGCATGTTGACCTCCCGATCGGAGTATCGTCTGGTGTTGCGATCGGATAACGCCGATCGTCGCCTCACGCCGCTGGGTCGTGAGTTGGGGTTAATTGACGATCGGCGCTGGGATTTATTTCAGCAAAAACAGGCCAATATCGCCGCCGAAAAGTTGCGACTACAAACCGATCGCGTCAAGGAACACGATCCGATCGGCCAACAAGTCTACGCCGATACCCAACAGCGCATCAAAGGATCGGTCACCCTGGCCGATCTGCTGCGTCGCTCGAACTTTCACTACGATCGCCTCACGAGCTACGGCCTCGGCAATCCTGACCTGACCCTGGCGGAACGGGAAGGCGCGGAGATTGACATTAAATATGCGGGCTATTTGCAGCGTCAGGAAAACCAGATCGCCGCGATCGCCAAGGAAGCGAATCGTAAGCTACCGGTGGATCTCGATTACAACGCGATCGAGACGTTATCCAAGGAAAGCCGCGAAAAGCTGATGAAGGTAAAACCGGCGACGATCGGCCAAGCCTCGCGTATCGGCGGCGTTAATCCGGCGGACATGAACGCGCTGTTGATTTACCTGGAAATGCAGCGCCGTCAAGCGGCCAGTCCTGCCGTTGTTTAGTTAAGCGAGTCGATCAGTAGGGCAAATGCAGGCTCCTTGAGTTCGACCTTGTCTTGATTGATCGTCGGGCGCATTGCCATGCGCCCCTACAGATTCACCATTTTTTATCCATGCCAAACCGAAAAATCGTCACTCCAATTCTTGAGGTTCGTAGGGGCGCATGGCAATGCGCCCGCGATAAGGCAGAGACAGCGTACGATCCACGACTCTATTAGCAACTACATCAACGCCTGCACCGATCGCAATGCCGTTAAATCAAGCTGACCAAGCTGGTGATAAGCATCCTCGATCGCCAGTTGACCGCGTAAATAGCCCGTACTTCCCCCCGGACAAATTCGCGTTAAGGTCTCACTCGTAAATTGTTCCCGCAGTGTTGTGATGCTCTCAAGCTGCCGAAACCAGTGAAATGTTTTCGCCGTCCGCAACGGAGCCGGAGCCCGATCGGCATTCGGTAACAAATGCCGCCCGGTGAATAATATCCCGCCCGCTCGGTTGAGATACAAACACGATGATCCGGGCGTATGTCCCGGCGTCCATAATCCCGTAACACCATCCCCAATCACAATCTCATGCTTAAAGCGCTTCACCTGTAAATCCGGCATTAAATACGCTTCTTGCTCTTGGATGACGATCGGACAGCCCAGATCCGCCTGGATTTGCTTTGCTTGGCCGATCGCGTCACGATGGGTAATGAACAGACACTGAACACCACCGCGCTCTCGCAAGAAATCTCGATTTTCCTCTGTCCAAACGGGAGTATCTACCAGGATATTCGCATCCTTTCTTACAATGAAGTAAGCCGTTCCACCTAGGGTTTTGCGGTTGGGCGAAAAGGCAAATACATCTTCGATCACGGCCCGTGGTTGCTTGGGCATAAAATGACTTTCTGGCTGCTTCTGATTCTCGGACTGATTACCTATAACATCTTGCAGCGCAACGTTGCTACCATCACCAGCACGCCAATCTGGCTACTATGGGTTGTGATGATGACTCCTGCAACCATGCTGACCCTGTGGGCGCTGATGATGGGGCAAGATACTCCCGTTCCACCGGCACTCGCATTGAGTACATTTCTAATCTGCTTTGTCGTGTACTGGTGGCTGGTCAGTGCCGGACGCATTCCACCACCGAAACAGCCCGATCGCGATCCTTCCACAGATCCTCGCAGTGATGAGATTGCGGGTTCCAAGCCCACCCCTAACCTAACCGCCAATACAGACGTGCAAAACACCGGAACCTCCAAAAATCTCAAGCAGCTTCGACCGATCGACACCGAAGAAGAACACCAGCTCCGCAATTGTTTTAATTGGTCGGTGTATGCACTACACAGTTTGGAATATCGCCCCCAAGCTGTGATTTGTCGCGGCAGCTTACGCACCAATCCTGAACGTGCCTACACCACCATTCGTAAAAATATTGAGTCGCACTTTGGCGATCGCTTTCTCATCGTCTTCCAGGAAAATTCACGCAATGAACCCTTCTTTCTGCTAGCTCCCAACCCCGAATCCACCACCGCCTCTAGCACCACATCCCCAGACTCAGCAGAGACCGTCAAAGCGAAACCCAGCGGCAACCCAACCGGTCAGGCCAAGCCAAAAAGCAACAACGGCAGCGAGATGATGGATCGCCCGTGGCTAGCACTCGGTTTATTTCTCGTCTGTTTGTTTACGACCACCGTTGCCGGGGTTGGCTTTATGGGCTTTGAGTCGGCTCAACTGCCCGATAATCCGACGTGGCTCCTGCGGGGTTTACCCTACTCGATCGCCCTGCTCGCCATTCTCACCACCCACGAATTCGGCCACTTTTTCGCCGCCAAACACTACCAGCTCAAAAGTTCCTTACCCTACTTCATCCCCGTCCCGTTTTTCCTCGGAACCCTCGGTGCGTTCGTCCAACTCCGATCGCCCATGCCCGATCGCAAAGTCCTGTTTGATGTCAGCATCGCCGGGCCGATCGCCGGGTTTATCCTGACCCTGCCGCTCTTCATCTGGGGGATGGCACATTCCAGCATCGTTGATGTCACCGAAAACTCGAACCTGCTGAACTTCATGGAGCTACAGCCCCAGTTTTCCGCCCTGATTTCCCTGATTTGTCGAATCGTGCTACCCGAGGGGCTTGACCCGAGTAAGGCGATCGCCCTGCATCCGGTGGCGATCGCCGGATATCTCGGCATCATTTTAACGGCGTTTAACTTAATGCCGATCGGCTCACTCGATGGCGGCCACATCGTCCACGCCATATTTGGCCGCAACACGGCTCGAACGATCGCCCAGGTCTCGCGGTTCATCATGCTCGCGCTGACCTTACTCCACGAAGAGCTATTTCTCTGGACGTTGCTGCTGTTCCTGATGCCATCGCGCGATGAACCCGCACTGAACGACGTAACGGAACTCGATAATCGTCGTGATCTCTTAGGGCTTGGCTGCTTGGCGTTACTTGTTGCAATTTTGATGCCCGCTCCGAAATTGCTATCAGCGGGGCTTGGATTTTAGGTGGTGACTTCCAGAAAGATGTTCTCAGTTTCTCGGGAAAGGTCGCGTCCCTTGTCCCCGATCGGGCAGATGTCCGATCAAGATGAATGTCAGAATATTTAGAATATTGAGCTGTTGATGACGTTGTTGATGACGAGGAGAGTAGCGCGAGTGAAGCCGATCAATCGCGATTCCCAGGTTAGCCCGATCGAGGCTGGCGAAACGAAACGAACCCAGGACGCGACCCCTCCGAGGATCGTGCCGCCGAAGCTGGATGAGATTGATCTCGATGAGCTAGAGGCCGAGGAGATAGAGTCGATTAATGAACTCATGGTGCGCTATGACATCAGTGTAGAGTCAGAGCCTGTAACCAAGCCAGAATCAGAACTAAGGCCAGAATCAGAGCCAAAATCAGAACCCAATCTAAAACTGGACAATGAGCTAGAACAACCAGAACCAGAGCTAGACGAAAACGACGCAGCAGAGCAGCAAGCCGAAATCGCAACTCAGCTTTACCTCACGGGGCGTCGCGCCTTCGAGTCTGGGTACTACCGACAGGCGATCGCCAATCTCGAACGGTCTGCGGCGCTGAGTGTCGGTGCATCCCCGATCGGCGGCGAGATCAAAATCTGGCTCGTCTTGGCCTACCACGCCTACGGCAATCTCGATGCCGCACTGGCTCTCTGCCGCAAACTGACTCACCATCCCCACATTCCCACCCGCAAGCAAGGTCGCCGTCTGCGTGCCATCCTCGAAGCTCCGGAACTGGTCAAGCGCCCGGAATGGTTCAGCGAAATTCCCGATCTCAGTGACATCGAAGATAGTGAAGGCGAAGCGAAAAAAGGAGCCTCGGGAACCTATAAGCCACGACCGATTCGCCCGCTAAAGGAGCCGGACATCGACCCGGCCACGATCAACCGGCGTGACAATCAATTTATCGGGGTGGCGATCGTCCTGACGATCGCGATCTTGCTCTACCTGGCCTACATTGCTCGTTTCGGTTAACCCAGAATCTTGGCGAACCCCTCACCAGCTCCCGGCATAAGCCTTGGCGTGATTGGTTTACCGGATGTGTCTAAATCCGAACTCTTGCTGAGATTTCCCCCCCATTATTTTTCCGGTGCGTACGATAGAACTTGAACGTCTTTTATGCGGGAACTGCGTGATGATCCACCACCCTCACGATCTCCCGTAAAAGATGATCACCATATCCTGATAGGAGGTCGCGATCGTGGGCAAAAAAGCGAAAGACACCAAGGTCTCAGAACAAAAACAGCCACCATTGACCGAAACACTTTCGGCTCCGCCTCTCAGCTCTTTGCCGACGGAGGTGGCCTTGACCCCGCCGGAACATCCACTTCCCAAAAAAGTTTACGAGCAAGAGCTACAGCGCTTGCAAATTGAACTGGTTAAGCTTCAGGAATGGGTGAAACACCAGGGGCTGAAGGTGGCCGTCATTTTTGAGGGACGCGACGCTGCGGGCAAAGGGGGAACGATTAAACGAATTGTTCAATCGCTCAATCCGCGCATTTGTCGAGTGGTGGCACTGGGAACCCCGACGGAGCGCGAGAAAACGCAGTGGTATTTTCAGCGGTATGTGCCGCACCTGCCAGCGGCGGGCGAGATTGTTTTGTTCGATCGCAGTTGGTACAACCGGGCCGGGGTTGAGCGGGTGATGGGTTTCTGTACGGAGGCCGAGTATCACGAGTTTTTGCGATCGTGTCCCGAATTTGAATGCATGTTGGTGCGATCGGGCATTATTTTGATCAAATATTGGTTTTCTGTTAGCGATGCGGAACAGGAACGCCGCTTTCAGGCACGGATTGATGATCCAACCAAGCGCTGGAAATTAAGCCCGATGGATCTCAAAGCGCGGGAAAAATGGGTGGAATATTCGATCGCCAAAGATGAAATGTTCGCCCAGACGGATATCAAGCGATCGCCTTGGTACGTGGTTCGGGCGGATGATAAAAAACGCGCCCGCCTCAACTGTATGCGGCATTTGCTGTCAATGGTTCCATATAAGGATCTGACGCCGGAGCCGATCGAGCTGCCACCGCGTCAGGTGGATACAGGGCATATGCGTCCCCCGATCGGTATTCAAACCTTTGTACCGGAGATGTATTAAAGATTAAGCGGGACTAGCGGGACTATAGATGAATTCAAGAACAGCCGAAACATCCTGACTCGGTTTTGCTTTCCCGAAAACCGCGTTTCGACTCCGCTCAACGCTCATCGGTGACCGCTACTTTGCAATCCGGATTGAGTATCAGGACTCATCTCCTTCGATCGCGTTGAATAAATCCGACAGCACCGAATTCGATCGTAAAAAACCTTCAGGATCGGTTAGGCGTAGCCGGCTGGAATCGGTCTCGATCGCGATCACGCCCGCCTGCTCATACTGGGCGATAACCCGATTCACTCGCGCGATCGCGGCCTCGCCTGCCAATTGCACCAGCTCCGATCGCCAAAGATCGCGATTAATCCCCGTCGCCGTCCGTAATCCCAGCATCACCGACTCCAACGCCAGATCGATCGCCGTCACCGGCTTCGACTTCCACCGTATCCACCCACGCCACCCCACTCTCTACATAGCGATCGAGCCAGTCCCCATAGGCATCACGCCGCCGTGGCCGCGCCACCCGCTGACCATTGACATAACTCGTCGCCCCCAAACCCAAGCCGTAATAGGTTTGATTTTGCCAATAGGTGAGGTTATGGCGGCAGGCGTAGCCCGGTTGGGCGTAGTTGCTGATTTCGTAGTGGTCGTATCGGTTGGCGGTGAGGCGATCGGCGGCGCGGCGATACATCTCGGCGGCGGCGGCTTCGCTCGGGAGCGGGTCGGCTCCGGGCTGGTAGTAGCGATCGAAGACTGTACCCGGTTCGACGATCAGATCGTAGTAGGACAGGTGCGGCGGGGCGATCGCGATCGCCCGATCGAGGGTGCGATCCCAATCCTCAGCGGTTTGGTGCGGCAAACCGGCCATTAAGTCCAGGCTGAAATTTTCGATTAAACCCGATTGCAATAGCTCGATCGCCTGATCAATTTCGTCGGCAGTATGTGATCGGCCAATGGCTTGCAGCAAGCGATCGTCAAAGGTTTGCACACCAAGGCTGACGCGATTCACGCCCGCTGCGGCGATCGTCGCCAGTTTGGCGCGATCGAACGTGCCGGGATCGAGTTCGATCGAGATTTCCGCCGTAGCCGCGATGCCAAACTGGCGATCGAGCATTTCGAGCAGACGGACAATCTGCGCTGCTGTCAGAAGCGACGGCGTCCCCCCACCGAAAAAAATGGTTTCGAGTGATCGGCCTTGATTCGGGGTGGCCGCAATTTCGCGGCAAAGCTGATCGACGTAGGTTTGCACGCCGAGGGAGTTCGAGCCGTCACGCCGATCGCCGATCACGGAAATCGGAAAATCGCAGTAAAAGCAACGACGACGGCAAAAGGGAATGTGCAGATAGGCAGCGACGGGCGGCGCGTAGGCGCGATCGTGCCAGACTGATGGATTCAAGCGATCCGCCGATTTTGCTGATTGCGCCGATTTCACGGGTTGTACTGGGTTTGCTAAGTTTGGCGATTTTGGTGATTTTGGTGATTCTGCTGAGGATGCCAAAATTACAACGCCCGCTCGTACATCCGATAGGTTTTCAACACTTTCGCGCCCGAGGCCTCGGTAATATTGCGTGAGGCTTGGTTATCCGCCCAAATCCAAGACAGCTCGGCATTTTTATAGCCTTGTTTTTGGCCGCCCTGCATTCCCAGATAAATCAAGGCTAGGGGAACCAGCTTGCGGCGAAATTCCGGCAGCGCACAAATTGTCAACACCCGCGCCTGATTGATGTTGCGGCGATACCAGAGGAATTTCAAAATGCCCCAAAAATTCAGCCGCCCGTTCACCGGTTTAAGCGCGATGTTGTAGTCCGGCAAGGCCATAAAAAGCCGACCATTTCGCCGTTGTATTCCGCGATCGGGAAAATTTCCGGATCGACCAAGGTTTTCAACTGTTGGGCTGAATCGAAAAACTCGGCTTCCGTGCGTGGCGACGAACTCCAACTTTCCTCAAATGCCGTCGTAAACAACCGGTACAAATTCCGCACGTCGGTTTCAAAACCTTCGCCTTTCGTGCAAATTGGGCGAAACGTCACGCCGGATTTGGTCGCAATTTTGTAACCCCGCTCAAACCGATCGTCTAGGGGGATCATCGGAAAATCGTAGGCATAGGCGTCTTTTGCTCGCTCGAAACCGTACTGCTCCCAGCCCGTGCAATAGTAGGCCGGGTTGTAGGGCATCATGATCATCGGCGGACGGTCGAACGCGTCGGCTAAAAATAGACAGTTATTGTGGGTAAACAGATCGATCGGCCCGCGTACGCGCGTCATGCCCTGCGATCGCAGCCAGTCGCAGCCCGCATCCAGCAACAGCGCGATCGCCTGGGCATCATCAATGCACTCGAAATACCCCAACAGCCCGACATTCTGCCCCTCGCGTTCAATCAGCCTGCGATTCACCGTCGCCACGATTCGCCCGATCGCCTCGCCGCCCTCCGTCAGCAAGACAAACGCCTGCAACGTCCCATAGCTCCGAAATCTATGTTCTGCTGAAAGCTGCTTGGAGATATCACTGCGGATCGGCGGAACCCAATTGGGATCAGCACCGTACACCCACCACGGCACATCGAGAAATTGCTCCAAATCCACTGCTGTGGAGACTGGCTGAAGACGGAAAGCCATCGGTTTAAGACTCATTGACTAGTCGTGAATCATTGACTGAGATCATCAATCAAAGAGAAAAACCGCCCTAGGTTGAGACGATAGGGCGGCTTAGAACACGGTTGGTTTACCAGCGAGCGCGGGGTTACGCAGCTCACCGTTTCCCGAGCAGCAGTCATCGCATCCCGTACCATCACCAGAGCCGAAACCAGGCGATCCATCTCCTCTTTCGTGTGGAGTGCATTCACGGTAATGCGTAGGCGCGGTTTGGCAATGAACCAAATGGCCGAGACCCAGATGCCATGCTCATGCATCAAGCGACGACAGAACTCCTTGGGATCAAGTTCAGGTGGCAGAACGATCGGCACAACATTGGTCACGCCGGTCGGGTCAAACTCATGCTCGACCAACCGCGATCGCAGATAGCGCGTATTGGCTTGCAGCGTTTCGACCAAACCCGGATCTTGGCGAACTTGGCGGATACTTTCCAGCGCTGCTGCCGTTGTTGGCGCAGGCAGCGAAATCGTCCCGATCGAAGTCGGCGACGCCGTTAGCAAATCGTTTAGCTCCGGGCTAAAGCTGCTCATCGCCGCACCCGCAGACGCTGCAAACTTCGAGAATGTGGTCATCACCACTGGCTCAACACCGCGATCGAGCACATCCTGTGGCGTCATCCCGTAATGTTCGTAGACCCCACGACCCGTCGGGCCGATCGCACCGCTGGCGTGGGCTTCATCCATCACCAGTACGCTACCGGGATACTCCGCCATCACCTCCAGCATCTCTGGTAGCGGCGCGATATCGCCATCCATCGAAAACACGGCATCGGCGATCAGGATAATGCGATCATTTGGTTTCGCATAACGCTTGAGCTTACGCGCGAGATCGTGCGTATCGTTGTGACGATAGGCTTTGACTCGCACAGCGGGGCTTTGGCTAAAGACCTTACCCGATCGATTGTTCGCATTGGTGATCGCCGAAATGATGCATCCATGATTGAGGATGTCGCTCATGATCAGCGTTTCGCGCGTGTGCTGAAAACCCGGAACCGGGATCGCCAGATGGCAAAACGCATCCATCAACGCTTGCAGCGCCATCCAGGCATTGAGGAACAAATGCGTATGCGGCAGATGTTTAAACTCTGAAATTTCCTGTTCGAGCTGACGGTGTAAGTCAATTCGACCGCTCAACGCTTCACAGGAGCTATTCGATGTCCCGTATTGCAGGATTGCATCGATCGCCGCCTGTTGTACCGATTTGTTTTGAACCAAACCGAGAACGTCGTTCGTGCAAAACGTCAAAACGGTCATCTTCTTACCGCTCGCAACCTCTTCGATATCAACGAGGTTGCCACGCCGATTTCCATGACCGATATACTCATCCGGGTACAACCCGTTTGCGTATATCTTTTGCATGTACTCTTTGATGACTTCCACTAGCGTATTCCCCTCATTAGTTAGTTGTTGCCAATCACCGATTGTTGCGAGCGAACGAACTCAGTCTAATTTTGCCGGTACGATCGCATTCTACGCAACGGACTAGCAAGATTTCTGGCATAGTCACGAGTCAATCCCGAGTGAATATCGAGTACGATGTAAGACCGCAAGTTGTCACTATTAAAGACACTTAATCAATGCTGTCAAGATGTAAGACTCGAACACGGGTTAGATTTCCACTTGATAAATAGATACGGTTTGGAATAATTTTTTCCGACCTGAATGTGGCAAAAAAAGACAATTCCGTTAACACTCTAAAACCAACACCATTGTGGCGTTAGGTTACGGCGTTGATGGACTTGAATCCTCCTGAGCTTGCGGTACAACAACCCGACCATCCACATCGTGACTCGTATCATGATTCGTCGTGTTGGATTGTTGCATATAGCGCTCATACTGCCGAATAATTGTTCGCTGCAACGCTAAAATCGCTGGGTTGACTTCAACGTAACGCCGCTGACGGTTGCGCAGATAATTACGCTGTTCACTTTCCATCATGCCGATATCTTGATTAAGGAAACGCTGAAACAAAACACGCTCAACAAAGAGAACCAATGGCTTTTTAATGAGCGATAGCAGCCATTTCGGCAAGCGGATTTTCAAGAAGAATAGAGCAAATGATCGCGTTTCGATCGGACTGACCGGTAAACGCATCAGGTGAATGGATGACACACCTTCAAGTGAGCTGTAGTAGTGCGGATAGCGATAGCGCACGGAAATTATCCGTGAGGTGACCTCATCGGCGGTTTCGGCAATGCCGAGGAACTTCGCCATTTGACCCTTGTAGGACACACGATAGTCTGCCTGCACGAGGCCGTCACTTTGCTGTAAATCGAGCAAGACTGGGTCAAACCAGCCCTGGAGTTCCTCGTGGAGAAAGCCATGGAATACATCCATGGCATTTTCATTCGCGATCGAAAAGTGTGCTCCAAAATGCCCCGTGATCGGGATCATCAACCAATCATCATTGCCATATTCCGGAACCTGAGGCGGTGAGCATGTATCTGCAAGGTCACGATCGCCGGGAAAAACCCAGACAATGCCGTACTGCTCACGTACCGGATAGCTCCGAGCGTGGGCACAGGGTAACTTTTGGTCGCTGGGGTAGTAGGGAATCCCTACACACTGACCATCACCGTCAAATTTCCAGCCATGATACGGACATAACAGATTGTCACCATCCACCTTGCCCTGATGTAGTTCTACACCTTTGTGGGGGCAGGCATCTTCGAGAGCGTGGACGTTGCCTTGGGTATCGCGAAACACAGCCATGGGCTGCTGCCAAACCGTCACGGGAGCGATCTCGCCTGATTTAAAGCGATAGGACCAGCCGAGGGGATACCAATGGTTCGGATCGATTCCGGTTTCACGGATGTAGTTTTGAACGTTCTGGCCTGTGAGTTGAGTTGCCAGCTTCATCGCCGACCTCCGATCGATGCGAGTCTGTCAGCGGGTGTGCGTCCTGACCGCAAGGGTAATGCCGGACGATCCCTACCTTTTCTGAAACTATTTGAAACATAGTAAAGGATTTTTAACATTCTGCGCCGTTTCTCGGTGGTTTGCTCGCCCAAGCGAGAGAAAGATGCGCGATCGCGCCGAAGCGCGTCGAGCTTGACTGATATCCTAAAAAGCGCAGTTAAAACACGATGAGTTTTGCCGTCCCCAAGGTGACGAATTTCGGAACCTGTGCGGTCTTTCTTGTCTGGAATACGCTGTGGGTTTGTGTTGCGTAGGAGCGATCTATGTTGCCGGTCGTCATACCGCTGCGTTTATTTCTGAGTCAGTTATTTTGCCTGTGTGTGGGAGTGGCGATCGAGTCAACGCTCCTGTTAAAGCGGGCGGAACTCCCCCGCCAGATCGCCTTTCACTACAGCCTCATTGCCAACGTTGTGGCCGTGTCTGTGGGCTGGCTCATGCTGTTTGCCAGCCAAGATTTGTTGTTTAGCGGCGTTCGCGAGCAACAACTACTCAGCTATTTATTTACCGGTGAATTTATCCCGGATGTGTCGATGGCCTCGACGCAGTTCACCTGCGCGATGTTGGCGATCATCTTGTTTCTCGGTGGCTTAATGCTCAAGCCCTACAGCATTCGTCTGTTGCAGCGGCTTGAGATCTTGCCGCTGCCCCCAAATGCCGACGTTGGGCTTGATGACCCTCGGCTCAATGCTCTCGTTCTGTTGCGTTTACGCGAACGGATTGAGGGTTCCATGCGGATTGGTCATGTTCTCAGTACGCTAACGACCATTTTGTTTTTTATGGTTGCTAGCGCGTCTTTGTGGCTTTAATGGGTTTGGCTTTAATGGGTTTGGCCTGAGTTGATGTTAGGGTCGGCATTGCCATCACGTTGGGTTCAAGCTTGACTGGATCATGCTGTTTTTTTCGTGCTGTTTTTTTCGTGCTGATGTGCGTACTGAGTGAACCGCTATGGGATCTGTCGTCGATCGGCTGAAATCGTTTTTTACGCTGCTCGCCCCGCCCCGCCTTGTGTCCTGGCAGAGTATGTTTCTGTTTGGGGTCGGTCTGTGGGTGGTTTCTGCCGTGGTCGGTCTGGCCGATCCTGAAAATGTTGTCGATCGGTACATTTTGCGGCGGGTGGGGTGGTTCTTTATTGCCGGTGGCGTGGTGTGGCGTCAAGCGCTCGATCCGGTAAAAGTCCTGGGATTTCCGATCGGGGCGTGGGCGGCGTCGTCGGCAGTGATCACGTTTTTCTTTGAAGATGAGGCGCGGCAATGGACACAAACCGGCTTTATTCTCTGGCCGCTGCTCTCGGGGTTACTGGTCACGCTGTCCTATTTCCTGTCCACGTCGGGACATTGGCGTGTCCCCAGTCAACTGGAGCGGATTAAGGCGATCGTGGCGCTGGCGGTGGGGATTGTCTTAGCCTGTTGGCTGAAATTCTATTTTGTGACCCAGGATTGGATGGTGAAATATCCGCGCCTCTGGGATGCGCAGATCGAACACAGTAGTTTTATGGCGACGCTGCAAGATCCGCGTGAGACGTTGGGACAAAACTTGGTGTCCGAAGTCGATCGGCTCCTCTATCGCAAATTTAACGGTCAGCCCTGGCCAGAGATCGAAAAACAGTTACAGCAGTACCTTGGTGATCCAGACCGTATAGACAACGATCTCAAACAGGGATCAGAGGGACATTCGCCAGTGACGATTCCCTTTGGAAGTGACTGGGATGTAACGTTCTCGGTGACGGGCACAGGAAATCCGTCCTACACGATGACGACGATGACGACCTGGAAATCTCCGTTGTTTTTTGACAATCGCGACTTCAGTGTCGTGCGTGTCTGTGAAGTGACCCGTGCGCCTCTGCCGCTTGAACTCTTTAGCGAAGCCACGCAAACGGGACTCTTGGAGTGCAACACCAGCCCTGAGTTCATTTTTGCTGAACGGAAGGTCAAGCAAGCGGGGGTTGAAAGTCCAACGGATCAGCCCGTGGCTTCTCCCGTTCAGACTCCCGATCGCAACGAGGCTCCAATGCCGGTTAAACCGATCGCACCGATCGTACCTACACCGACCGTTCCTTCACGATGAAACCAGACCCTGCACCATCCTTGCCCACAACAAGTCCAGAACCCGCCGTGCCTAACGTTCGGCGCCGATCGCCCCTGAGTTTGAATGTGATTGTGGCGATCGCGACCAATGTTTTTCGTGAGGCGATTCGCAACCGGGTACTGTATGCCGTCGGGATTCACGGTCTCGTCTTATTGCTAGCGGCATTGCTGTTGCCACAAATTGCCGGTGGCGCCCAATTCAAGATGTTGCCCGATATCGGTCTGGCGTCGATGGAGGTGATCGCGGTGGCGATCGCGATCGCGGTCGGGTCGCGCATGATCGAGCAAGAGATCGATCGGCGGACAATTTTAATTTTGGTCTCGAAACCGATCACACGCGCGGAATTTATCCTGGGCAAGTTTTTCGGCCTCGGGGCAGTCCTAGCGGTCATGCTGGGGATCATGCTGGGCTTATTTTTGATGACACTCTGGAGTCAGAACAATGACTTTAGCGTTGTCCTGGCGCTACTCTCGACGGGCTTTTTGCTCTTGCGTTTGTTGCTCCTGGCCGCGATTATTTTGCTCTTTGGCTCATTTTCCAGTGCATTGTTGGCGATGTTGATGAGCCTGACGGTATATCTCATCGGCAACCTGAGCCAAGACCTGATCCGCATCGGCAAAGCAACGGAAAACCTCGATCTCGAACGGATCACGCGCGGGCTGTATCTCGTGTTGCCGGATCTGTCGCGGTTGGATATTAAAAACGATGTAGTCTATGGCTTTGCGGGGTTACCGGACAGCAGTATTTTGATCGGGAATGCGGCGTATGGCGTGGTCTATACGATCGCGCTGTTAGCCATCACGATCGGTATTTTTTCCCGCCGTCAGTTCTAATCCTCCTCGTTGTGGCTTGCCCACTCAGAACTGACGCAAAGTATCGAACCTCGTAGGGGCGTCATGGCAATGCGCCCACGGTATTGCGTGGTTCTAGCCGATCAGTGCGTCAGTCCTGCCTTAGAAATGAAACACCCAGGCTGGGTCTGTGTTTACCCAAAACCGCACTTCGACTCCGCTCAGTGCTCATTGACTCCGCTCAGTGCTCATTGCTGTGTCTCAGACTTAAGGCGAATGACTATAACCCTGACTGAACCAGACATCGAGCCGTAACGCCTCCCCGCACGTCAGGTGAACCGGTTTCAACCAACGAAGGTTTGAGGCAACGGCGAAGGCAATCAGGGCTAACCGAAAGCGCGATATACTCCTGTCGTCTTCTTCTTACGACGTTCATTTAGTAGCAATCATGGTAGCGGTCGCAATCCTTGCGGCGGGTCGCGGGACTCGCATGAAATCGTCTCTCCCCAAAGTCCTGCATCCCCTCGGCGCGAAATCCTTGGTGGAGCGCGTCCTGGATAGCGTCGCTGAGATTCAGCCCCGCCGCGTGTTTGTGATCGTCGGTTATGAAGCCGATCGCGTGCGGGAAGCCCTGACCGCCTATGCTGCGCAGGAAAATCTGGGCTACTCGATCGAATTCGTCGAACAAACCGAACAGCTCGGAACCGGCCACGCGGTTCAACAGCTTTTGCCTCAGCTCCAAGGTTTTGACGAAGAACTGCTCGTGCTGAACGGTGACGTGCCGCTGCTACGTCCCAGCACGATCGGCCAACTGCTCGACACCCATCGATCGCGCGGCAACAGCGCCACCATCCTGACGGCGCAACTGCCCGACCCCACGGGCTACGGTCGCGTCTTCTGCGGCGACCATGACCAATTCGAGAGCATTATCGAACATCGTGACTGCACGCCGGAACAGCGCCAAAATGCCCGAATTAACGCCGGGATTTATTGCTTTGACTGGCCGAAATTAGAGCAGGTTCTACCGACCCTGACCACGAATAACGATCAGGCGGAGTATTACATCACCGATGCCGTTAACTATCTCTCGCCCGTGACGGCGATGGATGTGGCGGATTATCAAGAGATTTTTGGGATTAACGATCGCGTCCAGCTTGCCAACGCGTACGGCATCTTGCAAACGCGCAAACGTGAGGAACTGATGCGGGCAGGCGTGCTGCTGATCGACCCGGCCAGCGTGACGATCGACGATGGTGTGACCGTCGGCGAGGAAACCGTCATCGAACCGCAAACCCATTTACGCGGCAACACCACGATCGGCGAAAACTGCCGCCTTGGCCCCGGATCGCTGATCGAAAACAGCACGATCGGCGATGGCGTCACGGTGATGTATTCCGTGGTCTCCGACAGCACGATCGCCAAGGACAGCCGCGTTGGCCCCTTCGCTCATTTGCGCGGTCATGCTGACATCGGCGCGGGCTGCCGTATCGGTAATTTCGTCGAAGTCAAGCAAAGTACGATCGGCGATCGCACCAATGCCGCCCACTTGGCCTACCTCGGTAACGCCACCCTGGCCGAACGGGTCAACATCGGTGCAGGCACAATCACCGCCAACTATGACGGCGTGCATAAACATCCCACCATGATCGGCGCGGGCTCGAAAACTGGTGCGAATAGCGTCCTCGTCGCGCCGATTACGATCGGCGAAAACGTGACGATCGCCGCCGGGTCAACCATTACTAAAGATGTGGAAGCGGACAGCCTCGCGATCGGTCGCGCCCGCCAGGTAAGCCGCAAAGGTTGGAAACTGAAATCAGCCCCCACCACATCCGATTAAGGCTTGATGCTCGTCCTCAGCCCCACAGGGCAAACACATACTAATTTTCGACGCTCCAAAAGCGAGATTTTGAGCACTGAGCGGAGTCGTGGGCGTAGCCTTCGCTGTGCGAATAGTGCGGCAACTTTTCGCGGACACACCCAGCCTTCGACTCCGCTCAGCCTTCGACAGACTGGCTTGGAAGCAAAAAATCGGGAGTATGCGTTTGCCCTGCTCAGCCCCATGATTCAAGACCGTATCTAGCGCATTTAGGTTAAGGAGTCGTTACAGTTTCGATCGGCGATCGTGACAGGACGTTAGAATCCAAGCCAATGGTTGTATGGCCTAACCCACACACCACCCTCTCGTTTGTTGGCAACCGCACCCCGCACGAACTCCCATGAAACTGGCCGAACGCATCGGACTTGTCCCCCCCTCCCTGACCTTAAGCATTACCGCCAAAGGCAAGGCCATGCGAGCCGAAGGGATTAACGTCTCTGCCTTTAGTGCGGGCGAACCGGATTTTGATACCCCGGCGCACATTGTCGCCGCTGCCCAGCAAGCCCTCGCTGAAGGCAAAACTCGCTACGGAGCCGCCACCGGTGAGCCGGTGCTGCGTCAGGCGATCGCCGAAAAACTCCGCACCGAAAATGGCCTAGCCTACGAGACCGAAAATATCGCCGTCACCAATGGCGGGAAACAGTCGCTCTATAACCTAATCATGGCGACGATCGAGGCTGGAGATGAGGTGATCATCCCCACGCCCTACTGGGTCAGCTATCCCGAAATGGTGCGTTTGGCAGGCGGCACACCGATTTTTTTGCAGGCCGATCCCGCCAATCAATACAAAGTGACGCCGGAACAACTCAAGGCTGCGATCACACCGCAAACAAAGTTGTTTGTGCTGAATTCACCCTCCAATCCGACGGGAACGGTCTACACTCCGGCAGAAATTCGCGCGTTGGCGGAAATCATCGTGGATGCGGGCATTTACGTGGTTTCGGACGAAATTTACGAAAAAATTCTCTACGACGGAGCCGAGCATCTGAGCATCGGTGCGATCGGACCCGAAATTTTTGAGCGCACGATTACCAGCAACGGTTTTGCGAAAGCCTTCGCAATGACGGGCTGGCGCGTCGGCTACCTGGCAGCTCCAACGGAGATCATCAAAGCCGTTTCGACGATTCAGGGTCACAGCACCTCCAATGTCTGCACCTTTGCTCAGTATGGCGCTTTAGCGGCCTTGCAGTCACCAGAATCGGCGGGCTGTATTGCCACCATGCTGGATGCCTTTACCAAACGCCGTCGCTACATTTGCGATCGCGTCGCCCAGATTCCAGCTCTGTCGGCCTTCGAGCCACAGGGTGCGTTTTATCTCTACATCAATATTGCCAAAACGGGCTTAACGTCGCTCGATTTTTGTAGTCAACTTCTTGATCAACACTACGTCGCAGCAATCCCCGGCATTGCCTTCGGGACGGATGATTGTATTCGCTTGTCCTACGCCACGGATATTCAATCGATCGAACTGGGCATGGGTCGGCTCGAAAAATTTATCGATCAGTTGTAACGATCGCGGCCTGAGTCATGGAATCGTCCACGAATCCTTAATATTTCCGTTGATCACGACCAATCAAAAGTGAACCACCAATAATAAGCCCGTGACGGTGTTGTCCTTCAATCGGAATTTGGTGCCCATTTTTTAAGGATTGCTTCAGACCTCGATTGCTATTTATTTGGATATTCGTATATGTGTCAAGATTGTGGCTGTAGTGCGATTGATCCCCAAGCTGAAATTATGATTGATGGTCACCCTCAATCTGCCCATGACCTGAGCCATCGATCGC
>JAAUPN010000059.1 GCA_012033105.1 Coleofasciculaceae cyanobacterium RL_1_1 | reverse complement strand
CTCCCAAGCTCTACATCGCGGACAGTGGAATCCTGCACACGCTGCTGGGGCTGCCAACGAAAGCGGACCTCGACAGCCATCCCAAACTCGGAAGTTCCTGGGAGGGATTCATCATCCAGGAGATCGTGAGCCGATTGGGAGCGGCACCCGAAGAGTGCTACTTCTGGGCCACCTATACAGGAGCCGAACTCGACCTGCTGGTGGTGCGCGGACGGCGACGCCTGGGATTCGAGATCAAACGGACGGTCACGCCCAAGGTGACTGCTTCGCTTCGCTCCGCCATCGAGTCGATCCCGCTCGATCGCGCCTTTTAACGGTGGCCGCGAGCGGATTCGCCTCGAAGACGGTCGATCGCTCGATGTGAACATGCCTGCCGGAATCGTCAACGGTCAGCGGATTCGCCTCAAGGGACAGGGACGCAATGGCGGCGATTTATTTTAAAATTACGGTCGCGGATCATCCGTTCTTTCGCTTGGAAGGGGCGGATGTGTGTTGTCAGTTGCCGATCGCGCCGAGTGAAGCGGTGCTGGGTGGTGCGATTCCCGTGCCGACGCTGGAGGGCGCGGTGAAGATGCGGTTACCGGCGGGGGTGAAATCGGGGCAGCGGTTGCGTTTGCCGGGGAAAGGGTTTCCGGTGGAGGGGGGCGATCGTGGCGATCAGCTCGTGGAGGTACAAATCGTTGTCCCCGATCAACCTAGCGACGCTGAACGTCAGCTCTATGAACAGTTACGCGACATTGAAACCTTTCAGCCGCGCCGAAATCTGTCATTTTAACCGAAGGTTAACGTGTAAAAACTACAGTTTCACGCAGATGTTAAGGACACCTGTAGCACAAGCTTCTAGCTTGTCCCCGAGCAGTAACAGCTTCCATCCCTGTTTTGATTAGGATGCTTTCGTCTAAGCTAAAAACCGCACTTCGACTCCGCTCAGTGCTCTCAGTTTTTTGAGGTGTCCTAACTCAATCGTTTTTTGCGATAACTTGTCCCCGAGCCGTAGCGCCAGCTTCTAGCTTGTCCTAAAGTAGGCTAGAAGCTGGCGCTACGCGAAAACTGCATTTTGTCCGAACGACAACGCGAGCAACTATAAAACTATTCGCTCAAATCCAAGGAAACCGCCGCCGGAGTTTCAACACTTTGGGTTTGATACAGACGCTGAAGTTGTAGAGCGCGGAAATCTGACGCCGCGCTTTGGATTTGAGCCGATTGACTCCCAATAAACTCCGACAGACTACGACCGCCACTGAGATTGGCGCGATGAATTAGTTCCATCATGTCGATATCCGAACCACCCAGGAGGGGGTCACGCTCATTGCCTTGACGCACATCGTCGAACACGTTCGGATTGTTAAAGGTGGTTTGGGCAGAGACGATCGCGCTGCTTCCGAGCCAAGCGGCGATCGTGCCAGCGAGGAAGGCCAGGGAAAGGCGACGTGTGCGAGAGCGTTGGCGATGTGTAAAAGTCATGAGTTTGCTGGTAGGTGGGGTGATTGATGGGAGCGAACAGAGGGGCAAAATCGTAGCTAGTGTGGAACGGCGGAACGGTATGATGATGAGCCGATCGCCACACGAAAACTGGAAGAATCGTCAATTATCCGAGAAACATTTGGCGTAACACCCAGGGAAAACCCTAGGCAAAACGACGACGTAACAGCGGCTGCACGATCGCCAAAGATACCGCAGCGAAACCGGTGAGGATCAACAGCGCACCACCAAAACTAACGTTACCAAAGGGGCCAGACATCACAATTGAGCCCAGCGACCAACTGTCATGGAGATAGAGATAGCGAATCGGCTCGATCGCGTAGCTCAGGGGGTTGAGGCTTGCGACTACTTGCATCCAACTGGGCATAAACGATAGTGGTGCTAAAGCCGTACTGGCGAACAGAAGCGGTAGGTTCGTGACGAAGATAGCGGCAATCAGTTCCACGTGACCGGGCAGCGCAAAGGTCAGCCCGAGGCTCAGACCCGTGACACCGAGTACGAGCAGCAGCAAGATCGCCGCGATCATTAGCAGACCCGCAATACCGGGGAGACCGGCTCCCCAAAACGCTCCTGCGATGACGATCGTTGCCGCCTGAATCAAACTTAGCGTCACGATAAAGAGCGCGGACGCAGCCACGATCGAATACCGCGACACCAAGGGTGCGACGAGCAGCCGATTGAGAAAGCCAAATTCGCGATCGAACATCACGGGTAAACCAGCGTTCAGCGCTCCACCAAACGCCGTGAAGACAATCACACCCGCTCCCAAAAATTGCGCGTAGTTCTGACTTTCGCCAAACAAGCCTTGGGGTACGTTTTGAAACAGCGCCCCAAAGAGAAACAACCACATCAACGGCTGAATGATGCCCGCCGCTAGCGTTGAGGGTCGGCGTTGGAGCTGAATGAACAGGCGTTTTGCCAGCGCAGTCGTTTCCTGCACAAAGTCTGCAAAATCGCTCGTGTTGTGTTGCAGATCTGCCGCAATGGGACGGGACGTAACAGCGCTACTCATCGAACTAAAACCTCTACAAAACCGTAGAAACTGATCCTACCCGCATTGTAACGGTCTCTTTCGCAGGACGATCGATTTGGCGAAATTGTGCTGATCTATTTTACGGATCTATTCCGTGGGTTCCGCAGCAGGGGCGATATCGGTGGTGGGCGCTGCGGGCGGCATCATCGGCGGTGGTGCGGGTGGGTCGATCGGCTCAGGAGTCACCGGTTCAGGGGAGATCGGCTCTTTCGTGTCTGCGGGGGCGATCGATTCCGGGGTGATCGGTTCTGGATTGCTCGGAGGGGGAAGATTCGGCGTGGGGGTATTGTTGGGGGTGATCGCCGGTTCTGCTGATCTGGGCGCTGCGGGCGTTGCGGCGTCGCGATCGTCACGCATCTCGTCATTGCGCTGATCAGGATCGAACGCATCCGCGCCCGTGCCTCCTGGATTGGCTCGTCCACCGCGATCGCGCACCCAGCGGGTAATTTTGTCCTGGGCTTCACGGTAGAGCGGACTATCTTTGGGAATATCGTCGGCGATGTTGATCGCTTCGGTCAGTTTGCCGTCCTTTGCAAGTTGCATCGCCCGTTCGAGGATCGGACGATCGCGCTCAATCAGCTCACGCTGACCCAGTTCACGGATGAGCTGACGGGCATCGTCATAGAGGGCGCGTCCCGAGGAGATTTGCTTCAGGAGCGCGATCGCGTCATCGGTTTTGCCATCCACGATCAGTTGACGCGCTCGATCGATAATTGGCTGATCTTCGACGGCCTCGATCTGGCGCTGACACCAAGCGATCAAGGCTTCCGCATCCACCCACGATCCCCGATCGCGCGAGAGTTTTTCCGCCTGAGCGATCGCTGCTTTGTAGCCGTCGATCGTATTCAAACGTGCCAAAGCGCGGGCGCGTTCAATCAATGGCTTATCTTCGATGCGTTCTAGCTCACGCTTCCAGCCAGAAATTAGGGTTTGAGCGTAAATTCGACCGGGACGCTCGCGCTCAATTTCCTCCGCCTGGGCGATCGCGAGCCGGAACGACACCGGCTGACCCAGGCTAGCGACACCCGTGGCGATTTGCAATTGCAGTAAATCTTCGAGATACAGTTTCCAGGGTGACAGCAGTGCCTGGGACGATCGATATAGCGGATGTTTGGGGGACATCTCCGCCGTCACCGCTTGGGCATCCATAATCAGCAAAATTTGCTCATTCAGAGGAATCGAGAGGGGCGAGAAATCCCGTCCGATCATCAATTCTGCTTGGGAAAGTGCCACGAGATCACGGGCTCGCGGGTACAACTCCGCCTCTTGGGGGATGATTTTGGCCGCTGCGAGAGCTTCTTCGATCCGGTCTTCGCGTTTCCGCCCGATCGCCCACGTCAGCAATTTCTTGCTCCATTCATTAATTTCCGGTACGCTCGCCGCCCGAGCATACGTTTCACGATCCACCTGACCGATCGACTCTAAAGCGCTGTAGACCGCTTGGGGATCATCATTGGCTTCTTTGACCAATTGTTTCGCTTGCTTCAGCTTGCGGCGTCCCTCTTTCTCGGCGGCAATGCGGGTCGTCGCGTCTTTGTAGCGCACCTCAGACCAGTAATAATCAGTCATAAAGGCAAGCTGGTCAGCCTGGTACTCCGCTTCGCCCCAGTTTTGACTTTTGAGCGCAGCCAGCACCCGATCAAAAATCGCTGTACCCTCACGCCAGCTTTGCTCCCATTGCAAGCGTAAATCCTGAGCGATCGCGTAGCTGGGACTATCATTGGGAATTCGATCGAGCAAATCGAGCGCCCGGTCAAGCTGACCCGAATCAGCGGCTTGGTTCGCAATATCGACAATTTCAGCAGACCAGCGCTCAATCAAATGTTCGCCCTCGCGCTGGAGCGGATGGTCTTCCGGCCAACTGGTCACCAGGTTAATGGCTCGTTCAATATCGCGCAGCTCACCCGACTCGGCCTGCATTTGAGCGCATTGCAGGCGTTCGCGATCGGACACCAGCAGTTCCGGACGATCGCATTCTGGTACTGGCGGCATCGAAAACAGCCACGCTAACGCCCCCACCGCCGTAAAGCCAACCCCTAGCAGCATCGTCAACCAAAACAGCGGCCAGCCCCACAATGCATTCATCGCCCGCTTGGAGCTATCCAGCACAGAGCTGATCTGACTGTGGGTTCGCGCGGCTCGGGTGTTGCGCGGTGGCGCGGCGGTGGGGACGACCAGGTGATCCGAATCGACACGTGAAATTTTCACGACCGGTGATTCGGCGATCGGTGCGATCGGTTGCGCAGCTTTCGAGGTGGCGGGTGGCGGTGTCTGGCGCTTGGACTTGGGAGGTTTCGGCGTATTGATCGATTTCGTCATGGCAAAGCGCGGGGTCGGAAGAGCAAAAGACGAACGCTAAATGTAGATTGCAAACCGAGGACTCATTGCCGATAGGAAAAGCAACAGCGAGTATCGTTGCGTGCGGGTGTCATGGCGGAGCGTCAGGTGAGAATAATCGCGATTTACCTCTAAAGTTACACAAATAAGTTGCTCACGATCGTACATCGTAACTTCGGATCTTTCCGGTTTGGAAAACGGTCAAGGTCTTAATCCTTGTAATCTATCCCATGTTTAACGCGGGTAACTTCGTAAAGCTGACAGCGTAGCAAGTCAAATCACCTTACGTCATGATTTTGGCAGATCTCAGTTGTTTTCTAAGTCGGGAATGTAACAGGATAGCGGTTTAAGCTTGGTAAAAACTGGGTCAAAACTCGGTGCTGATGTCACCCGTCAATCCATGTTTATAGAGAGTTGATCCGAGCATTTAACTTTAGAGAATCAGTATGAATGTGATCGATCGCACGATTATTTTCACCCGTTATCCTCAACCTGGCGAGACGAAAACACGACTTATTCCGGGAGTGGGAGCGCGGGGGGCGGCGTTGTTGCAGTGCTGGATGACGGAGTGGACGATCGGGCGGGCGATCGCGTGGCAGCGTAGTGCGAAGCCTACGGATGGCGATGATGATATTGGGGATCAGGAGCGGGATCAGGAGCTAGAAGATGTGCCAATCCGCCAATTTTATCGATCGAGAAAACCCCGAGTACGACCCCAAGTAAAATCTCAAGTACGACCCCAAACACAACTCAATCGACGATGGCCGTAACGAACAATCGGCAAATCGAGATTTGTTTTAGTGGCGGAACTACGTCAATGATGCGCCATTGGCTCGGAAAGGCTCAGAGCGGCGATCCCGCAAATCATCAATATCGCTATTACCCCCAAGCCACGGGCGATTTAGGCGATCGCATGGCGCAAGCCTTGGGGCGAGCGTGGGCAGAGGGGGTCGATCGAGCCGTGATTGTGGGGATCGACTGTCCATTTGTGACGGAGTGGGATTTTGATCGTGCCTTCGCCGCGCTCGATCGTGCCGATCTCGTCCTCGGTGCAGCGCGGGACGGCGGCTACTACCTGATCGGTGCGAACCGTCCGCGCAAGCCCCAGACCGCCGAAACCCTGGCTCAGATTTTGTTCAAGGACATTCCCTGGAGTACCGATCGCGTCTTTGCACTCACCCTCGCCGCTGCCCAACGTCACGGGTTACACGTGGTTACCCTGAACACCTACGACGATATCGATCATCCCGAAGATATACCGCTCCTCCAAACTGCGACGGGCTGGGATCAGCAGCGCATCAGCGCGATCGTGCCGACCTACAACGAAGCGCAACAGATCGCCGCCACCCTCAAATCGATCGCCAGCGCCCACAACCTCGAAATTATCCTCGCCGACGGGGGCAGCACCGATGCGACGATCGCGATCGCCCGCTCCCTCTCGCTGCCCTGCCCGTTGCACATCCATCTCACTCCCAACGGTGGACGCGCCCGCCAGTGTAACGCCGCAGCACAACAGGCCAGCGGCGAGATTTTGCTGTTTGTCCATGCTGATACGCGGCTACCGCCGAATTTTGATGTGTTTGTGCGGGGGGCGTTGTACGGTGCGGGGCGGCGATCGGCGGCGATCGCAGGGGCGTTTGAGCTGCGGACGGATAGCGATCGAGCCGGGATGCGACGAATCGAGCGGTGGGCAAATTGGCGATCGCGGCGGCTATCGTTACCCTACGGCGATCAGGCAATGTTCTTAGCAGCGTCTACGTTTCATGACGTGGGCGGTTTTCCGGATTTGCCGATCATGGATGATTATGCACTGGTGCGACAGTTGGCTAAACAGGGCAAAGTCGTCACCCTACCGCTAGGGGTGACCACCTCGGCGCGACGCTGGGAGCGGCTCGGTCTTTGGAAAACGACGGCGATCAATCAGGCGATCGTCATGGCTTACGAGTTGGGCGTTGCACCTGATCGCCTTGCTCGTTGGTATCGTCGCCAAGTTTGAGCATGAGCAGCGGCCACTATTTGAAGCGATTCGCGCTACCGCGATCGGAAATCCAGATCGAGATCATCACCCATTGATGTTGATCGCGATCGGTGCGAATTTGCCTCATTCTGACTCTCATTCAACGCAAAACTTGGCAAACTGGGTAATGCGGCTTGTCCCTCATCGGAGGCGGTGAAGGCGGGTAAATCGAGCCCTTCGATCGTTCCGGCTTTCAGCTTTTGCGCGAGGCGATAGTTCACGCTCTGGAGTTCCGCATGAAGCTGGCGATTTTCGCGCTGAAGCTGGGCGACGCGCTCCTCGACGGGCTGAAGCCGCTCGGAAAATTTTTCTTTATAGATTTCAGGCAACTCTTGTACAACGCGCTCTAGGGTCGACGCGCGATCGGTCAGTTCCTGCACCGCTTGACGCTGGGCATACAGTTCGGTATCGCGCTGCTCGATTTGTGCCTGGTAAAACTCGACTTGCTTTTCGACCTCTTCGAGCTGAGTGCGCAACATTTGCACATGCTTTTGCTGGCCGCTGGAGAGATCCGCCGACGGCGCAAGTTTCGCGCTGCCCTCGACCAGACGAAACAGCTCTTGTGATAGCTGTTCGACCAGGCGATCGCGCATGTCGATTTCTTCCTTGAGCCGACCGATTTCGGCCTGAAGCTGTTGTGGCGAGAGTGGGTCGGGCGTATTCACAGAACAGACCTCCGAGGCGCAGACGGCAGACGGCTTGGCAGCTTCGTATACTCTAACAAAACAGGGGCAAGATGCGGACTCAAAGTCCGGGGCTTGAGACCCCAGGGCAAACGCATACTCCCGTTTTTTTGCTTCCAAGCCAATCTGTCGAAGGCTGAGCGGAGTCGAAGCCTGGGTGTGTCCGCGAAAAGTTGCCGCACTATTCGCACAGCGAAGGCTACGCCAACGACTCCGCTCAGTGCTCGAAATCTCGCTTTTGGAGCGTCGAAAATTAGTATGCGTTTGCCCTGCTTGAGACCCACCCTAGAATGGTCAGTTAGACCGCCGAGTTAGACAATGGCTTTTAGGAATATTGCGCTACTGATCACCCGGATCATAATCTAGCACCCAGCCATTCTGAAATTGTGTCCGGCTGCGCTGCGTTGCTCTCGATACCCTCGAACAACCGAATTCTCTCTTTGATTTTCTGCCATTCATTTTGTTAACCCCGTTTAATCCCCCCCACCATCCCGGACTGTTCATCGTCTTTGAAGGCGTTGAAGGGAGTGGTAAAACCACCCAAATTGATCGACTGGAGACTTGGCTACCCACGGTGCAACCTGCGCCCGTCGTCTGCACACGTGAACCGGGCGGCACTGAACTCGGAAGCCAAGTACGATCGCTCCTACTCGATGCCAAGAACCACGACCCGATCGTCGATCGCGCCGAACTGCTGCTGTTTGCCGCTGATCGCGCCCAGCATGTAGATCAGCTCATCCGTCCCAAGCTAGAGCTAGGGGCGATCGTGTTGTGCGATCGATTCACCACATCGACGATCGCCTATCAGGGCTACGGGCGCGGTTTGGATGTGAGCATGATCCAAAATTTGAACGCGATCGCAACGGCGGGTCTGGTTCCAGATCTAACGATTTGGCTGGATCTTGATCCGGCGGTGGGGTTAAGGCGAGCGCACGATCGCGGCATGATCAATCGAATGGATGGGGAAAGTTTGGAGTTTCATCGACGGGTGCGCCACGGATATTGTGCGGTCGCGGCAGAGTTGGCGCAGCGGGGCGATCGCTTGTGGCGGATTGATGCGAGCGCGACGGTGGACTCGATTACGCGCGATCTTCAGGCGGTGATCTTGCGGCTGGTTAACCACAAACAAAATCTCTAGTAGGGCATGGCTCACCACGATAAATCCACCGAGAAACCCATCACGGTGAACCATCACACATCCGGAATGGTGGGCCATGCCCTACGTTAATTAAACTCCGCAAAATCATCCAGCTTGTGATCCTCTGGGATCGGCCAATCGGGATGCTCACCGCCGATCGTCAAACCGAGGATCGGGACAAAATCTTTGCTGAGTTGACGCATCGCATTAATCAAAATATCGATCGCGATCGCGTCACTCGTCCCCAGGTCAAACCAGCAACGCCCGAGCGTTCCCTCGTATTCGATCTCGCCCATATTGTGCATCAACGCCATCAGGCTATCGTCCGCCCCGTCTGCGTCATAGTCCATATTGCTGATTTCCAGCCCCTCGTCTTGAACCTGCAAATTTTCGGCATTAAATCCGCCCAGTTTCCCGAGGAAAAACCACGAATCAAATAGCTCCTCGATATACTGCTGCTCGGTCGCGGAGGGAACATTTTCTAGCTCAAACCAAAACCACACATTAAACGGGTTAAATTCGCGAAACTGAACATCCATAACACTCGATCGGACTCGCTGGAAAAGGCTGAATTAAATAACAAACGGAAGCTACGGCTCATCACCGATCGTTCACCGACCAACGATGATGACTCAAATATCAAACCATCAAACATCAAACCATCAAACCGGCAACGACGGGTAATGGGTCATGGGTCAAGATGACGTGGAACAACGTTGAAACTGTAACGACAGGTTCCAACGACAGACCATAGGGCAAGCAACGGTCTATAAACAGGCTTCTGGTAAATCACCATTGACTGTAGCGCCATCTCGCACCGCCCGTTCTGCCGCCTTGCGCCGCTCCCGACAGATTTGAAACACCGTCGCCGGTAACAGTTGATCATCCGCTTCCAAGGCCACATCGAACCACTCAACACCAGTGGCGTAGTCGCGCTGTTCCACGAAAATCTGCGCTTTGAGATATTCCAATTCAGGGTTATCATCCGCTGCGGCGATCGCGCGATCGATCGCCACCATCGCCTCCTCCGGGCGCTCCAAATCGCGATAACCCACCGCCACCCCCCGCAACGACACATAGGCAGGCCCACCGTACTGTTCCAGCCGCTCCAGCGCCGGGGTCACATTCGCAAACGGCAACGCCACCGCCAGCATCAAATCCATATAACCCTTGATCACATTCAATTCTGGATCGGATGCATCTTCAATGCTGGCTAAATCCAAATGATCAAAGGTTTGTTGCAACTTGGACAAGGCCGCAGGCATTCCCCGTAGTGCGCCTTCGGCGAGGAACACATCGGCGGCCTCTAAAAAGTAGCCGACCGCCATGTAAAGATTGCCGCGCAGGGGATCGGTGTCGGCACTAACAAGGGCGGCTCCCGTTTCGCGGGTGCGACCGGCGTAGGTGCGGAAACTCGCGGGGAGGTCACCGCTTCCGGCTTCGAGATAGTCGATCGCGGCGAGCATGGCGTAGACCAGCGGCTCGTCTGGTGCTTGGCGAACGGCGTCACTCAGGGCTGCTTTTGCGGCAGGGTAGTCGGCCTCTTTGAACATCGCCTCGAAGGCGGCGACGGTTTGATCGTTCAGGTTGCGCGAATTGCGATCGCGGAAGGGGTCAGCGGCCAGAGCTGGGGCGATCGCACCAGTCAGGGTGAGGCTGAGGGTCGCGAGGACGGTGATGGCGGATTGAGCGGCAGCTTGAGTGATGGATCGAGCCAGATCCGATCCCCAGGTGCGAATGGTATCGCTCTGCATGATTGATAAATTTCCTTGGTATTGATCGAGATTGATCGATGCGGTTAATTTAGGCAGGCTTAGGTCAGTCCCTCAAACAGTTGGGGGATGCGATCGCGTAGGGCGGCATTGAGTTCTGGCAGGCGATCGCGCATCTCCAAATACCAATCGTAACGCTCGCGATAATGATGGGAAATCAGGCGATGATCGCGCACATGGGCATAGGCTTTCGCGGCAATGTCACGCCGCCAATCATCATTCTCGATCACCTGATGCAATAACACCTCAAACTCCTCCGGGGTATGAAACATCAGCGCCGTTTGACCATGATCCACCGATCCCTTGTACACCGTTGGACTGACCAAGGTTACGACGCCTCGCCCCGCACATTCAATAAATTTAAGGTCGGATTTCATGCCGTTAAATTCGGTTGGGTTGAGCGGCAATAGGGCTACGTCGCATTCCCGCAGGATTTCGTGATAGCGATCGTAGGTGCAGGTGGCCTCAAAGGATTTATGCGGCGTTTCGAGGGCATTGTAAAAGTGTCGATCGTGGACGACGCGCACATGAATGCGATCGCCAAAATCATTCAGCGTGCGATTTAATCCGGCCATCAGCGGCTGCCAGTCCGGTTCACGGTTGAGCGCCCCGAAAAAGATCGTCACCGGGGCGTGATCGTCATATATACGCGGCGGCGGTAGCTCGGGTAACTGGTTGGGAATGACCTTGACGTAGGGGTTGAATTGCCGGAGAAATTCGGCTAAAGGTTCGGTCGAGGTTTGGATGCAGTGACAGGATCGGAAGGTGAAAAAATCGGATTCGATATGACTCGCCCAAAAGCGTGGATCATCATCGATTTCTGCCACCGTTAAATAATTATCTCGAAGGATACGTTGCTGTTTGGCAATTCCCGTCTCCCCATCTAATTGGGCGCGTTGCCAAATGAAGACTTTGTCCTCGTTGGGTCGTCCGGGGAGCAGGGTTAAGGCATGGACGCTAGAACTGATGCGTACGCCCGGTATGGTTTGCAACAGCCGATCGGGCTGATAGACCCGGACGCGATCGGAGGCCATTTTCGAGAGGAGTAGCGTCTGAACCAGTAACAGGCGCGGTTTGGCGGGTGCTTTCCACAGTCGGAAAATATGGTGCGATGTGCGAGCGGTGAGTTTGAACATCGCGGGATCGAAGTTAAACGCTTGAGCCGCGTCATCGAGGCGATCGTAGAGCCAGGTCGCAAACGCTTCCGGTGGTTCATCTCCGGCTTCATTCAGCACTCGCACATCCAGAGCCGTTAACCCCGCGCGGCCACCCATCTGCTGGGCTTCCTCGATGGTGTAGCCCTGGGGACGCCGCTGTCCGGAAAGTAGGGCGATGATTTCCCCCCAGTGGTGGGGATTGGGCAAAGCAAAGAGGACAAGACCTTCGGGGCGTAGCCAGGGCTGTTGCTGGGTGAGGATCGCCTCGAAGTGGGGCGATGCGGCCACATCCAGGCGATAGACGATACAGTCGAGACTACCGAGCGCAATGTCGCAACTGTCGTGATCGAGTTGGGGCAAGGCTTCGATCGGTTCGGCGATGACGCGATCGATTTTGGTTGCGGCATGACGGGCATCGGTGGCCGTCAGGGCAATACCGGTGTAGTGGCAGGCGGGGGCAACGCGCTTAAACTGTTCACCCATCGCGCCCTCGCCGCAGCCAACCTCTAAGACTCGTTTGGCATCACCAGGAATCAGGCTCACCAACATATCGGCGATCGGTTCGACCTCGATCGGTTCGAGCGCTTCCACCAATTCGAGCTTGTCTGGATATTTTGGTAGGGGGGTCTTGGATTTGGTGGGCTGAGTGGTGGTGGATTCAGTGGTAGTGGCGGGATTGAGGGAGGCGGGGGACGATTCGGGATGGGGCGAGCCCGTAGGGTCGGATGGGGTGGGGTCGGATGGGGTGGGTCGGATGGGGTGAGGCTCTGGACGGTGATGGGGAATCTGGGTACGTGACCAGGTCAAATTCGCCCACGTCTCCCTCGCGACCGTTGAGATAAGGCCAGACCTTGGGCGATCGCCCAAACCAAGGCGCTCGATGTCGTGACGATGCCTTTGCAAAATCAAGCTGCGTGTTCGACGTTTGACCGTGTCGCCGCCGCGTTGATTGAAATGATCGGAATAGCTGTCGGGGCGGATTTCGCAGTGCAAACGAATGTCGGTGACAAGCTGACCGCGATAGCCTGCAAAGGCGAGTTTCAGAAAGAGATCGTAGTCTTCCAAAACGCGCAACTGCGGCGTGAAGCCATCGACGCGATCAAAGGCTTCGCGGGGAACCAGCGAACAGACGCTCATAAATGGACTATCGATCAACCGCTCGATCGACCAGCTTGCACCGCCAATGGATCGCTCCATCGCGCCCTGTAAGCGAATCGGCGTATAAAATGGTGCGACTTCTTCTGGTGCGGCTTCGGCTACGCGCACCAGGGTTTCGATGAAGTGAGGCTCGATCGTGTCGTCGCAGTCCAGAAAGAGTAGATATTTTCCCCGAGAGGCTTGGACACCGCGATTTCGAGCCGGAGCGGGGCCTTGGCGCACATCAGATTCGAGAAGCTGGAAGGCGTAATCGTTGGCGAGCGATCGCAGCGTGGTCACACTGTCGTCGATCGAGGCATCATCAATCATGATGTGTTCGATCGCGGTGTAGGTCGAATTTTTGACGCTATCGAGTACACGCTGAAGAAACGGCTGGCCGTTATAACAGGGCGTAATCACGCTAACGAGGGGCTGACTCATTGACTTAGGGGGCGACGCGATCGGAATAGTTCGGCGCAGACGGTAGCAAGACACCGCGAGCAACCCGCGAGAAACTCAGACAATGCTACAGCGTCAGGGTCGCTCTTGCCCGGTTGCAGAATCATCATTCCGTGGCGGAACGCAATCCCCAGGAAAAAGAACGCCATCCTGGATCAACCCTGCGCGACTGGTCTAGACCCTCAACGGGACGCGATATACTCAAATATCGTTCCAATGGCTCACCCGGCAAACCCACCAACACTCACCATGACTACCCACTTCATTACCGCTGAAATCGATCTCACCGCCTCACCCCAAGATCTCCCGAAGCAAATCGAAGCCGAACTCGAAAAACGGGGTGAACCCCTACGCTGGGCGGTCACAGAAGTAGACGAAACCACCGGTAAAGCGAAGGTCGAAGCCGTTGTAACCCAGTCCACCCAGTCCACCCAGTCCACCCAGTCCACCCCGACCATGCAACCGACCCAACCCGCCCAAGCCTAAACGCGACCCGACTCAATTCCTTCTTTCGATCCCCCTCTGACGTTTACCACCATGTCCCTAGCGGAATCCTCCACCTCGCCCGATCGCGATCCCACCCTTGACGCAACGCTCTCGCACCTGTTCGCGACCATCTGCGATCGGCGCGACAACCCCAACGACAGCTCCTACACCTGCAAACTTTTCGCTGGAGGGGATAACAAAATCCTCAAAAAAATCGGCGAGGAGGCGGCTGAGGTGGTGATGGCCTGTAAGGACGACGCGCCGGATGAAATTGCGGGCGAAGTGGCGGATTTGTTCTATCACACGCTGGTGGCGATCGCCCATCACAACGTCGATCTCGATGATGTGTATCGCAAGCTCGAAGCCCGTCGCCGCTAACCCGTCATAACGGAAGTAGGAAACGGATACTTGTGTATGGGTTGATCGTGTTGGGCAATGCTCACCTGACCGATTGCCCAGACAACTACTGATTGCGCCAAATCCGGGCAAACTCCGCCACCTGAGCGCTCGATAGCTGTCGTTGCAACCAGTCAAACGCCTGCTGCTGCTGCGGCATCCCTTGGTAATACTTCGCCGCATCAACCAACTTCAGCGACGGCGTCACCACCGGCGCAATATCACGCCAGCGCCGCGTAAACTCCGTCATCGTGGCACTCGATAACTGCGATTGCAGCCAGACCAGTGCCTGATTTTGGCTCGCCAAACCTTGATAGAACCGCGCCACATTCACCAAACGAATCGGGTCAGTCGTACTCGCCACATTGCGCCAACGGCGGGCAAAATCGAGCAACACCGTCGCCGAAACTTGCTCTTGGAGCCAGTCCAGCGCTTGAATCTGGTGCGTCAAATTTTGGTAATACTTCGTGACATCAATCAGTGAAATACCCATCGCGGTTTCTGGAACACTGACGACGGGCGTTCCTGGAGTGGGAGAAGGATTCGGGGTATTACCCGGAGCTGGATCGGTGATGATTGGCGTAAAAATGGGTGGATTGACCGGGGGTGGTGTGACGCCACCAGTATTTCCCGTGCCGCCAGTGCTTCCCGTGCCGCCAGTGCTTCCCGTGCCGCCAGTGCTTCCAGTCCCACCCGTGACTCCGCTTTGATCCAGTAAATGCGCCCACGTACGCGGATCAACCTCACCCGTAGCCGTCAGACCCGCCTGTTTCTGAAACGTCTCGACTGCCGTTTTGGTATTGCGCCCAAACACGCCATCAATGATTCCCGGATCAATGCCGCGATCCTTGAGTTGGCGTTGCACCAGTTTGACTGGAGAGCCGACCTTACCGGTTTGGGGCTGGTTGTAGCGATTGACATCAACACCGCCAACAACACCGTTAACGCTGCCGCGATCGGTATACTGCCACAGCGTCCAGGTATCCCAGCCGCCGGTTATCCACGGTTCTGGATCATTGGTGTAGTGGGCAATCCAGAGGGGATAATCCGCAAAGCGTAAAGGATTGCCGATGCGCTCCCAAAATCCCGGATAGGTGTAGACGATCGGGCGACGCTTGGTTGCAGCTTCGACGATATCCAACCAAGTTTGCATCCCGGCGAGCAGACTGTCGGTGCTAACATTGTCGGTCGTTTCGATGTCCAGTACCGCCGGGAAATCTCCCGTTTCTAGCTTCACGACATTCAAAAAATTTTGCGCCTGGGCGACCGCATCGGTGCGCGGTCGAAAGAAGTGATACGCCCCACGCACAATCCCAACCGATCGCATCTCGCTCCAGTTGCGACTAAATGTTTCCGCAACAAACGTTGCCCCCTCCGTCGCCTTTGTAACGCCGTACCCAATTCCCGAACTGGCGACCGCTTTCCAGTTCACCTGTCCCTGATAGTCCGAAACGTCGATTCCGCGTACGTCCATAGTCTTTTCGAGTCTTCTCGGCGATTCACGCGATCGCAAAATTAAGGCTTTGCGATCGATGGCTCGCATCATGCTAGCATTTTCGACCCTGACGACGTGATTTGCATCGCTTTAATTCTCTTGGGTGACTTAATCGACGGCGGATTGCACTTCCTGTTGTGTGATCAGCATTTCATTATTGATCGTCACATAGTCATCTCCGTCTTGCACGGCATACCGACGATCGCGTGTTTCCAGCACTGGAAAATCAACAAATCCGCTGAGATCTTTGGCTTCTCCCACTAGATATAAAACCTCGTCTTCTTGGCAAATTGAAACGTAAAAATCATCCGTTTCAAACGTATCCACATCCTCCCAACCCATTTGTCCGCAGGTGTCCCAATATTGCGCGATCGTGTTTGATGTTGCGGGTTCGATCGTATCCGCGATTGCAGGACTCATGACGATGCTGCCGAGGAAAGCAACAAGCGGAGCAAAAACAGTACGTTTTAGCATGATAGTAGCTCCTGTTTTCTTTTTCTCTATGTATTAATTCTATCGCATCGTTTCTGGGTCGCAAATTAAGAATCAATACGCTAAACATAAATGAGTCTAAAAATTAGATGTTTATATTTAGTCCTATTTTGATAGACATTGAAGATTAAACGAGTTGAGTTTTTATGCTGCGAGCTTCAGGACAGAGAAAAATCAGGGTAGACCCAAAACTTCAATACATTTACAGTGGCGCGACCGGTCTAAATCTGTTGCTTAGACATCATGGCCGATCGCTTACGGAGCAAGATTTTCAGAGATGATCAAAGACACCTTGGTTGAGAGGTCGCGCCACCGCAATCTGAATCGCAGCCAACTTTTAGCAGCCGAGACTATCGCGCGTTGCCACGCCGGTCGTCGGGTTCACACCGTCAGCATATTCACATAGCCGAACTTGCTGCATTCGATCCAAAATCGTGCCGGAAAAATCCGCGCCCTCCACCGTGGCTTGATAGAACGACGAACCCGAGGCGATCGCGTCGGTAAATACTGCATTGGTTAAATCTGCTTGCTCGAAATGCACACGATCGGCGAAGGTTTCCGCTAAATTGACATCCCGTAAATTTGCGCCAATCAGTACCGCTTTGGTTAAAAATCCACCATAGAGATTCGCACCGTGGAGATCGGCTTCTTTGAGGTTGGCCGCTGCTAGGGACGCACCGGCCAGATCGCGACCGGAAAGATCCGCGCCTGGTGTATCGGCGTAGGTGAAATCTTCGGTGGCGATCGCGGGGGCGACGCCGATCCCCAAACTCAAACAGCTAAAACAGGCAAACATGACGCTACAGGCAATGGCCAGTAAGGCGCGACTGAAACGAGAATTTTTCATAAATGGCATAAAAATTTAAGGAGCCGTGTTCGGCGCTAGACATCAATTTCTGTTTGTGCTGATTGATCGATCTATCCCAATCACACAGCGCGATCGCATCGCAGTTCTATCGATCGTTTACAAAACGTTACATCTATTCTGGCACGGCGCTCCCCTCCGGGACACCTCGCCCATCTCAAATCTTGCGGCCAAAGATCGGGATCGGAGATTGCGATCTCGATCCCGATCCTTGGCTAAGCCTGTGTTAGTCCACTACGCAGCGATATCCCCTTGGAGGTTGGTGAGGTACTGGAAGGCACGCACGAAATAGGTGGCGCAGCGGAACGGCGAGGTTTGATAAAACTGGCTCCAGGCGAGGGCTTTATCTTCGTCGTAACGATCGTGGCGTTCGGGATGAGCATCCAGCCACGCCAGCCGGACGGCGTGACCGGTGAGAACATCTAAAACGATGTAGTCGTCGAGGACAAGGTAGGGGTTACGCTCGAAAATCGCCATCAGTTCGAGTAGGGCTTCGATCGTGAGCTGGCGATATTGTGGCGCGTGGATTTTGTTGAGCAAACGCTCGACCCGGAGCGCAAAATTTTTCTCGCCCGGAGTCATTTCGGAGACGATCGGGTTACTATCGAGCCGATTTCGACTTTCGAGCTTGTCACCAATCACCAATCCTTTGCAGTTCTTCAGCAGCTTCCACACCCCCGGATAAAAATCCTTCGGAACGCGACCCGCCGCGCCGTCGCGCTGCCGCTGACGCTGCCAATCTGCATCACGTGCGTTGTCTTCCGATTGTTCGGGAAGCACTCGCCAATCAAAGGCACGATCGGTTTGGCGTGGGTGGAGGGTTTCCTGCTGTTGTAGGGTGCTGCCGAGGCCGCCGTACCCCCGCGATCGCGTTGCGCAGACGAGTTTTAATCTCGAACGGCGAGAGGAACATCAGTTGGTTGTAGGCTTCATCTTGGGTGAGGTTCTGTTCGAGGGCGAGTTCACCAGTTAGCAGCAAGATGAGGTAGCCAATCCGCAGGGTTAAAAAGCCCCCAAATAGGCTGGGTTCAGTTTTGACGATGCTACTGAGGTAGATCAAAATCTCCTGAGTTAAGACACGATCGCGGATGTCTTCGCGACAAAAATGGGCAATTTTGTCGGTGATTTCTTCGAGGGAAAGCGGCTCCGTGATTAGCGAATCGTCGCTAAAAGCTTTCCCGATCAGGATCTGCTTTTGGCGCACTAGAATGTCGGTCACAGCGTCTGATAAACCGATGTTGTAGCGATCGAGCAAACCAGCCGTGTAGCGAATAATTGACCAATAGGCGGCATTTTCCTCCGCTGCCTGATCGGAGTGAACCAGGCTCGCCTTGGCGTAGAGTTCTTCGAGTAAATCGGCGACGGTGGCCGGTTGCCCAGAACCCAAACCCGTATCAAAGTGCAAGTGTTCTAGGGTCGTGAGCGTGTGTAGGATTTCGGTTTGTTCGTAAATGTTGGCGGTACTTCGCAAGCGTTGAACCAGTACGTCAACATTATGTTCATTTTCCAGGTCAAATTCTTGACCGGGCGTTAACGGTTGGCTCTGGGCAGGGTCAAAGGGTAACCGCTGGAACTGGTGTAGGGCTTGAGTCGTATCCACCGAATCGAAGACGTGACCGTGGATAAAGTCAATCCGTTCTGTAGCCGGAGGTTT
>JAAUPN010000239.1 GCA_012033105.1 Coleofasciculaceae cyanobacterium RL_1_1 | reverse complement strand
GCCATCATTGGCAACCTGTCATTCCGGCTGAGAACCCATCTGCTCGGTTCGGGCTGTCATGTCTTCACAGAAAGCGTCAAAATTCGCATTGAAGCTCGCAACGCCTTTTATTATCCGGACATTGCGGTCACCTGCGACGATCGCGACCGACCCTCCAACGCCCAATACATCCGTCATCCCCGCCTGATTATCGAAGTCCTGTCACCCAGCACCGCCCGCTTTGACCGCACCGAAAAATTTGCGGACTACCGCACCATTCCTAGTCTGACCGAATACGTTCTGGTTTCAACCGACTGCCAGCAAATCGAGCATTTTCAACGCGACGATCGCGACAACTGGAATCTCCTCGATACCGTCGATCCACTTCAACTGATCAGCAACAATTGCCCGATCGCGATCGCCGAGATTTACAGCGATACGGATATCCCTGAAATCTAAATCGACCGAACAACGAAAGTTTCAGAGGCTACCACGGTAAACGACTGCCATCCCAGGAGAAAAATTCGCCGCTATCCTTAGTTGTTAATCCCTCGATGACGTTTAACAATTGCGAGACAGTCCGATCGATCGAAAACAACTTTTCCGTTGGAACATTCCCCTGAAACGGCTGTGATAACCCCGTGTCCGTCGTGCCGGGATGCAGCGCCACCACGATCGTCTCAGGTCGCGATCGCCGTAGCTCGATCGCAATATTTCGCACCAGCATATTCAACGCTGCTTTCGACGCACGATAGCCATACCAACCGCCGAGCTGATTGTCGCCAATGCTGCCCACCTTGGCGGAGATCGTCGCGAACACGCTAGGGTCACGATGCTTGAATAAGCCCTGAAGATGCTTGGCGAGCAATACCGTCGGGATGCTGTTGATCTCGAAGTAGCGCAGGAGTTGATCGCGGTTGATGTGGCGTAGGCTTTTTTCGGGGGAAATGGGCGGCGTGTGGGTCGCTTCGTGCAACATGCCGACACAGTGAACGATCGCATGAAGCCGATCGGTTTGCTCGGTGATGCGTTCGATCATGGCGACAATATTGGCCTCGATCGTCGGATCGCAAGCGAGACAAACCAAGCGATCGCCCGCCTCCGCTTGCAGGGCGAACAAATCAGCAGCCCGATCGCGATCGCGGTACGTGGCAAACACACGACTGATGCGATCGTCCGCAAGCCACTGCCGCACGAAGCCACCACCAATCCCGCCCGTTCCACCAACAACCAACACTTGAGCCTTGGGAATAAGTTTGGGCATAGTTTCAGATACCGATTGATCCCGAAGTTTGCAAGATTTTCGCGATGTTTGCGTCAGTCCAATTTGGGGTAATGCCGGTTTAATACAGTTTTGTCGATCCAATGCGGCTTAACCCGAACCCACACAAGCCACGACGACCTAATACGACCTAATACGAACCGCTATCCACCTGAGCCAGCGCTTTTTCTAAAACCGTAGCATCCACACCAGGAACATAGACATGTTCACTGAGGTAGCGTTTCCAGGCTTTGGTTCCCGGCTGCCCCGCGAACAGTTGCAACATGTGTCGCGTAATCGAACCAAGCTTAAAACCCTGCGCCATCCATTGATCGCAGTAGCCCATCATATTTTCGACGACTTCAGCTCGCGATCGCGGCTCGCGTTCATCCCCGTAGATCAGACGATCAGCGTCGGCCAAGAGGTAAGGGTTATCGTAGGCCGCGCGACCGATCATCACCGCATCCACGTGTTTTAAATGCTCATTGGCAGCATCAAGGGACTGAATACCGCCATTAATTTCGATAAACAGCTCGGGAAACTCACGCTTGAGCTGATAGACATCCTCGTAGCGTAACGGCGGCACGGTGCGGTTTTCCTTCGGGCTGAGACCTTCAAGCCACGCTTTCCGGGCATGTACCGTAAATCGTTCACAGCCCGCTTCGGCGATCGTACGCACAAACGCGGCCATATCTTCGTAATGATCGTGATCATCTACGCCGATCCGATGCTTCACCGTCACCGGAATCTTCACGGCTCGTCGCATCGCTTCGATCGCCTGCGCCACACGATCAGGCTGCAACATCATGCACGCCCCAAAATTACCCGATTGAACTCGATCGCTCGGACAGCCCAGATTTAAATTCACCTCGTCATAGCCCATACCCTCCGCAATGCGGGCGCACTCGGCCAATTCTGCGGGATTATCGCCGCCAAGCTGCAATGACAGGGGTTTTTCTGCGGGTGAGAAGCCTAGCAGTTTAGCCCGATCGCCATGAATCACGGCTCCCGTCGTAATCATCTCGGTGTAGAGCAAGGTTCGCCGCGTGATCTGGCGCATGAAATAGCGAAAATGTCGATCGGTGCGATCCATCATCGGCGCAATACTTAAGGGGTTACCGTGATCAGTAGAAACCTGGGTATGCGAAGGATTGATAAGGATGGCGGAACGGATCATAGAGAGGATTCTGTGATGAGGGGACGAACGAGCAAGGGGATGGGCAACATGCCACGATCAATCTGGAAAGGCGTACCGAACACAATTAATCAGAATTAAACACAATTCAAAAGACAACTGGGTTCGGTGTATCGTGTCTCTAAGAATGTGCCTGCTTTTGCCCGCTTTTTCAAGGGTAGTATTACCCGCATTTGGCACAATCAAACCGTTTGAGATCGCTAAATTGACCTCCATGTTACCCACACCTCCAGCTCCGTTATCCACGCCACTCCACAGCGTTTGCAGTGAGGCTGGAGCTAAGTTCACACCGTTTTCCGGCTGGTTGATGCCGGTTCAATTTGCCGGAATTCGTCAGGAGCATGAGGCGGTGCGCACCGCTGCGGGCTTATTTGATATTTCTCACATGGGCAAATTTGTCCTTCAGGGTAAAGAGGCGATCGCCCAATTACAAACACTAGTACCGTCGAACCTCGATCGCCTGACGCCGGGACAAGCCCAGTACACGGTATTGCTCGACGAAACCGGCGGCATTCTCGATGATCTAATTATCTACGACTGCGGGCGTGATCCGTCGGGCGATCAGCGTGTGGTGCTGATTGTCAATGCCGGAACCTGCGACGCCGATCGCGCCTGGATTAAATCTCACCTCGATCTAGAAACGGTCACCCTGACAGATCTCACCCATTCCCATGTCCTGATTGCCATCCAAGGCCCCCAGGCCGCAGCTCAACTCCAACCGCTGATCACCGCTGACCTAAGCGAAATCCCCACCTTTGGTCACCGCGAAACCACCCTGTTCGGCCAGCCCGCCTTTGTCGCACGGACGGGCTACACGGGCGAAGATGGGTTTGAGGTGATGGTCGAGCCGCCGGTGGGTAAGCTGTTGTGGCTGTCGCTGTGTGAGGCGGGGGTTTCTCCCTGCGGTCTCGGTGCACGGGACACCCTGCGGCTAGAGGCGGCGATGGCGCTGTATGGCAGCGATATTGATCGCACCACGTCACCGCTCGAAGCGGGTTTAACGTGGGTGGTTCATCGCGATAAGTCGGTCGATTATATTGGCCGATCGGCGATCGAAGCGCAGCAACGGGAGGGAATTCCTCGCCGTTTGGTGGGCTTACAAATGCAGGGTCGCCACATCGCCCGCCACGGCTATCCGGTGATCGTTGATGGCGTGACGGTGGGAGCCATTACGAGCGGCGCACCGTCGCAAACCCTGGGTTATCCGATCGCCCTGGCCTATGTTCCGCTAGAGTTGGCGAAGCTGGGAACGGTGGTCGATGTGGAAATTCGGGGCAAGACTCACCCGGCGATCGTGGTCAAAAAGCCGTTTTATCGGCGATCGGAGACCTGATCGAGGTCATTCCTGTCCCGATCTTGCTACGATTGCGAGCGTATCGAGGCGTCAGGATTTCGATCTCTGATTCGATCACTCAGCACGTCTTGACATCCACCCCGCGCTGAAGCAGCGGGGATTCCTAAGACTCACGACTTAGGTTTCTGTTTCTTCCCATTTCTGGGGTTTCGCAACTGCCTCTACCCTCAAGGAGTTTTTCGGTCTTATGTTCGCTCGGCAGACTTTAGGCTTTAGCCTTCCCGCAAGCCCTGCGGTATTCAACACGTTAAATTTGGTAGCTAAAAACTTGGTTATCGCTCTTAACTTACTATATTCTCCAATATAAAGCCGCCCCAGAACGGCGGGGTTTTAAACCCATTTTTCTGATAAATAGCTCTACACTAAGTGACCTGGACATTAATCGTCCGGTTGATGCCCCAGATGCAAGCGCTGGCTCACCGTAGCGAGTCAACTCGACCCCGTCGTACCTGATAGTTTGCGTGACATTTACTGTTGCTAAAGTTTTTACCCTGATGGCCTCGGCAGCGTGGACGGCAAGCGCGGTGCTATCGATTCGATCGGTCATGATGACACCGATGCTGTTTGATGCGCCGGGGTCAAGTGAAAATGCGATCGTCATTACCCTGGCGCTCAGTATTGTGACGTTTCCGGTGGTGTGTGCTTTGGCGATCGCCGTAAGCTGGGCGGCGTTGTACATTCGCAGTGAAGCACTGGCGATCGCGGGGACGCTACTGCCGTTGGCGAATATTGTGGTGGCGATCGGGATCGTTCTGTGTGGTGTGTTTTAAGTCGGGTAAACCGATGAAAACCAAGCCGATTATCGTCAGTTCAATCAACAACGAGACCGATTGACTCTGTTCTGTTTGCTCAAAAACCGCACTATTCGCTTCGCGAAGGCTACGCCAACGACTCCGCTCAGTGCTCACCGGCATCTTTCAATATCAACATCTCCACTAGCCGAGCCGGATTTCGTATTACGTATGTCCTGGCGCATCCTGACGCAAAAAAACGGCAGAAACATTGCTCAACAATGTCTCTGCCAGTCGTTAAGGGCTTGCAAGCTGCATGGCTGAAATCGCTCTGCAATCTCTGCCCTAGGGCAGAAGCACAGCGATCGCTCTCAGAAACTCGGATGATGTCGTTGGTTTACTGACCCAATTCACGACGAAGCTGCTCCAGTTCAGCATCCACATCCGCATTCGGCGACGCACTGGTATCACCTTGGGGTAGAGCTGCTTGACTGGTGCTGCCGCCGGATAGCTGCGCTTTCATCGCTGCAAGTTCATCTTCCACATCGCTACCCGATTCGAGCATGGCGAACTGACTTTCGAGGTCAGCACCGGCCAGCTCGCCCGCTGCTTGCGATCGCGCTTCCGCTTCCAAGACCTTTTCTTCCATGCGCTCAAACGCAGCCATGCTGCTGCTGGTATTGAGCGAACTAACTTGGCTTTGGAGTTGCTCTTGAGCTTTGGCGGCTTGAATCCGCGCCTTGAGCATGTTTTTCTTGGTTTTCGCTTCTGAGATCTTGCTCTCAAGCTGAACCAGCGATCGCTTCAGGGTATCAACTTGGGCGAGCTGGGGATCGAGCTGCGCTTTAATTGTTGCTGCGGTTTCGGCGTGGGTTTTCTTACGGCTTAGGGCTTCGCGTGCGAGAGTTTCATCGCCTTTTTGTAAAGCCAATTGAGCGCGGCTCTGCCAGCTTTCCGCCTGTTTTTGGGCTTGTTCGTATTGCTGCTGCGTCCGTTTTTGTGTGGCGATCGTCTTGGCAACGGCTTGGCGAAGCTGCACCAAATCTTCGCTCATGTCGATAATCGACTGTTCGAGGATTTTTTCGGGATCTTCTGCTTTGTTAACAAGGTCGTTGACGTTAGAGCGCACGACACGGCTAATGCGATCGAATAGTCCCACGGTTTGTTCTCCGTAGGTACAGGCGTCCCGCCTGTACCAGAAGCTGATAGCGATGTTCTACTTCCGCGAATGCCGCCGCGA
>JAAUPN010000058.1 GCA_012033105.1 Coleofasciculaceae cyanobacterium RL_1_1 | reverse complement strand
GGTGCTTTGGCTGGGGGCTTGGCGACGGGGGTGGGGGTCTTCGCAACCGTTTTGCGACTGACGGGTGCTTTTCCCGATCGCGCACTGGTTTTACCAGAGGATTTGGGTTGCGCGGCCTGGGCGGCAGCTTTAACTGCCGGGGTCGCAGCGGCTTCCTTACGCCAGATTTTCATGAACATCGACCCATCAGCAAGCAGATCGGGGCGCACCTGGGCAATTTGTTCCTGGAGCCTTTGCAGGGCTTGGGCTTGGTGCGGCTGATCCGTGTAGTATTTGGCGACGTTGACTAAGGAAATGCTCATGCGACGCTAACCGGGAGGTTTCCGATCGAGAATAATAACGGAGATGGGATAGCCGTGCTGTTGGCCGATCGCGGTGCGATCGACCCACGCTATCCGCGAAGGCAGGTGCTGATCGATGGGGGTCAACATCTCACTAACCTTGCTGGGTTCAGGCAAAGCGGATGCTGGAACGTCGGCCAAATCTAGAGACCAAACGACCATCGAAAAAATTCATTCTCTATCTTAGCTTGTTTGCTCTCGTGGCTTCGTGACGTTCCGTATTGCAAAATGTTGCGAGTTGGATTCAGAGACCGAGCCGGTGAAGCCAGGGCCGTCGAAGGCCGGGTGTATCCACACATCAGGACTTACGAAAACTATATATAGTCAGTTCAATCAAAAACGAAACATCCTGACTCTGTTTTGCTTTCCCAAGAACCGCGTTTCGACTCCGCTCAACGCTCTCGATGATCCTGGCACAGTGGCCGCACCAGCGTTGAGGCTCAATTCAAAATCTCCGAGTCGCCGTGTTGCATGGCCTCGAACTGTTCGGGATTGATGCAGCCAAGATCGTAGAGTGTGTGGGCGATTTGGGTGAGTCCGAGGACGGAATGGGCGGTGTAGCCGTGGTTGGCGATGTACTCGATTACGCCGCGCCCTTGGTCGATCAGTACAACCAGATCTGTGACGCGCAAACCTGCTGATTCGAGTTTGCCGATGCCTTCGATGATGCTTTTGCCGGTGATCAGCGTGTCATCGACGACGGCGATCGTCTCGCCGGGGTGAAATTCGCCTCGATCGCGCGGCGTGTGCCGTGGGCTTTGACTTCCTTGCGGGGAAAAATCAGCGGACGTTCGAGCATGAGCGATAGACCGGTCGCGGTGGGAAGTGAACCGTAGGGAATTCCGGCAATGCGATCGAATCGTAGCGTGGTCAGGATCTCGGCGTAGGCATTCAGAACGGCTTGAAAGAGGGGCGGATTGGAAATAATTTGGCGAAGGTCGATGTAGTAGGGAAAAGTTTCTCCGGCGGCTTGGACGAAATCACCAAAAAGAACGCAGCCGGAATCGTAGAGCTGACGGATGAGGGCGCGTCGGGCGGGGAGAACCTGGGTGAGGATGCTGGGATCAAACGATCGCGGCGCAGTGATCCGTGTGTCTTGGCGTGCATCTCGGGAGGATGCGATCGAGCTGCTGGTTTTGGCGGCGTGGATGCGTTGGTCGCGATCGGCGTGTTTCGCCCGATTGCGAGCGATGCGCTCGATCGCGTCTACGTGTAAATTCAGCCGCGCCACCCGTAAATCCAGGTCATCACAGCGCAGCCAATCCTGCGGGACGGGCAGCAGCAACCCACCACCCTGATCATCCTGCCCTGCCTGCAAGAGCGCATCGAGATCGCTACCCTCGCTCCAAATACTCCGCGCGAGGATCAGCCGCTCCGGTGCGATCGCCCGAATCGAGGCCAACACTGCCGGGTCAGACGTACCGACCTCTAGCGCCAGCCGATCGGCGCTGCCCCAGCGCCGTGCTTCACGGGTGACCTGTTGGTAAAGCGGACGATCAGGACTGGGATAATTTTGGATCGCCGTGGCTGAAGGGTTCGAGGTGTGGCAGTTGACGAAAACGGCTTTATCGGGATAGACGCCGAAGGGAATCAGCGCGTCTTGACCGGCGTAGGGGTCGAGGACGATCGCATCGACATTCCAACGCTCAAAAGCCAGCCGTGCCATCGCCGTTCCGGTGTTGAGGTCGCCGTGTTTGGCGTCGAGAATGACGGGAACGTGGCAGGCGCGGGCGGAGGAGTGGGCGGAGGAGTGGGAGGTGTCGCCACAGGTGGAAATCTCCGTGAGGATTTCCTCCAGCAGCGTTAAGCCCGGTGCGCCCAGAGCCAGATAAAACCCGAGGGTGGGTTTGTAAGCACAGACCCGATCGTGGGTTTTGGCGATAACCTGTTGCAGCCACGCTCGCAAATCATCGATACGATAGTGGAGATATTCGCCCGACTCGTCACCACCGGGCATCATTTCCGGGTTGGGGTCGAGGCCGATAACGAGGCGGCTGCGATTGGTGCGATCGCCTGTTGGAGTTTGGTACGAAAGTTTACGGGCGGGGTCAACGGTAGGGCGCACGCGGGGCGGCAAACGTGAGGGGTATTGATTGAAGTGAGATTTAGTTTACCGAGTGTTGGTACTTCCGTGCGATCGAAGCTGATGGAGGCGATCCAGTTTGACGCAGGCTTAACCGATGTAACCGCCCTGCCGCCCACAATTCCCTTAACGCTGGATCGCCAAAGTTTGCGGGTGCGTTACCGTTGCGCGATCGCCCAACGACTGGCGGCGATCGATGGACGATCGCCCGTGGATGTCGCGACCCAGATTGCAACAGCTTGGAATCAGGCGGATCTCGTCAAGGGTCAAGCTCTCGCAAGGATTCGTGTGCAGGATAGCGGCAGCCTCGATCTAAATTTGACCGATGCGGCGATCGCCACCTGGCTCGATGCCTTAGCTCGAATTCCCATGGCACCACGGCGATCATCATCAGATTTACGCTCAAGACCGCCATCAAAGCCACCATCAAAACCACGATCGCACCCGGATTACTCCAGCGACGATCAATCCTTTGCGGTGTACTATGCCCTCGATCGCTGTCAGTGTCTCATCACTGCCGCCGAACGCGAGGGTTGGTTCGATCGCCAATATGTAATGCAATCCTGGCTTGACGATCGCGGTCAGCTACGCCTATCGCTCCCGGCGGAACGGCACATCATCCTGAGCCTGATTCAAACGACCGACGCGATCAGCGATCGGCTCGCCGCGTTTCGCCCCTCATCCGCCCAACCATCCACCCAGTCCAAACACCGTCAAGATCAGCAAAAACTTGCCGATCGCCTTGCCGCCGAGTTCGAGACCCTCCACCGCCACAGCCGACCCTGGCACGCCCGCCACACCCACGACACCGCCACCGCCACCGCCCGCATGGGGCTACTCCTCAGCTACGCTCACACTTTGCAAGCTGTTCTGCCGTTGTCATCCCCACCTGTTGTCGTAGCAACTCCGTCGCGCTCGCTCCATCCACCGGATGGGAAAACCAATAGCCCTGACCAAAATCACAGTTAAATTGCTCAAGTACGGCGCGTTCGGCTTCGGTTTCGATGCCCTCGGCGATCGTCTCCATATTGAGGTGGTGGGCGAGCTGAATGATCGCGTTGACAATCTCTTGGTTTTTTTCGCCGGTATCAATGTCGGTGACAAACGATCGATCCACCTTCAACACATCCATCGGAAAGCGGTGCAGGTAGCTCAGGGAAGAATAGCCCGTACCAAAGTCATCAATGCAAAGTGTGATCGCTCGCTCGTGAAGAGCTTGCAAGATTCGTACTGCCGTCGCTGGGTTTTCCACGATCGCGCTTTCGGTGATTTCCAGTTTGAGCGATCGGGGCTGTAGCTTGGTCGTGGCCAAAATACGATCAATGTCCGGTAACAGATCGGATTGAGCCAATTGTTTCGCGGATAGATTGACCGCAACCGTCAGCGGTTCGAGATCGAGGAAATCACGAAACATTTCTTTCCAGTCTTGAAGCTGCTGACAGGATCGCTCCAACACCCAGGAGCCAATTTTGATGATGTCGCCGGTTTCTTCGGCGATCGGGATAAACTCGGCGGGCGAGATAAAGCCGCGATCGGGATGCTGCCAGCGTACCAGCGCCTCAAACCCCACAATCTTACCGCTACCAAGAGCGACGATCGGCTGATAAAACACCTGAAGCTGCTCGGCCTCGATCGCCAGACGCAAATCCGTTTCGAGCTGTAACCGTGCCACCGCATCGGCGTGCATCTCCCGATCGAACACACAATAGCAACCCTTACCGGACTTCTTCGCACGGTACATCGCAATATCCGCATCGCGCAGCACATCCGAGGGCTGCGTATAGTAGCCGATCGACTCGCTGCTCTGGGACAGCACATCCAGAAGTTGGCGACCGCTACCGAGCGCAATGCCGATACTGACATTGGTAAACACATCGCGATCGAAAATCTCAAACGGAGTTTGCAGCGCCGACAGCACCCGATTCACGACCTTCGTGGCATCCTGAAGTTGGAAGATATCCTCCAGCAAAATCGTAAACTCATCCCCACCCAGTCGAGCTAGGGTGTCGCTCGGTCGCAGACACTGTTCCAAGCGGCGGGCAATTTGCACCAAGAGTAAATCACCGGCCAGGTGACCCAGGCTATCGTTCACCACCTTGAACCCATCGAGATCGAGGAATAACACCGCAAACATAAACCCACCACGCCGCTTCGATCGCTGGATCGTATGATTTAGCCGATCGATAAACAGCGATCGATTCGGTAGGCTCGTGAGCTTGTCATAGAACGCATTGTGGCGTAGTTGTTCTTCCGCTTCCTTAATATCGGTAATGTCGGTGTCGATGCAGTCGAACCGGACAATCACACCCTGCTCATTCTTAATCGGCGAGCAGCGACTATACAACCAACGCACATCCCCGGACGGACGAATAATGCGATATTCCAGATCCAAGCGCTCCGATTTTCGGAGTAACTCGCGCTCGATAGACACACGCCCGCGATCCTCTGGATGAATCGTCTCTAGCCACAGCGTCGGATCACGGTAGAACTCCTCAAGCGTCCGACCATAAACCGCCTCACCCGCTGGGTTCAGGTACAACGTCCGTCCAGTTTGGGCATCGATCGACCAGATCACCGCCTCCACCGACGACAGAATGCTATCCAAACGACGCTCACTTTCACGCAGTGCCGTCTCCGTATTCACCAAATCCGTAATATCGTTCTGGGCCCCGATGAAATGAGTCAGGGTATGGTTCACATCGTGAATCGGGGCAACGTAGAGATTGTTCCAAAAGATCTGTCCATCGCGCCGATAATTTTTCAGCAACACGTTACATTCGCGCCCTTCGATCAATGCCGATCGTAATTCCTCTAGGGCTTCACTTTGGGTCGTATCCCCTTGTAAAAACCGGCAATTATGACCCAGCACTTCCGCAGCGCTGTAACCGGTAATTTTCTCAAACGCCGGATTCACGTAGGTAATCGGATTATCCGGTAGCCTGGTATCCGCAATCACGATGCCTGTACTGGTCGAGGCGATCGCTGTTCCATCAGATGTAGCCACTCATCCCCCCGATGACGCGCAAACGCCGCACTGAGAACATTCGTAATCACCTGCACAAAGCTAATATCATTTTCTGAAAACGTTCGATGTGAGCTGGAATAAACACCCAACACACCAAACGGAGCATCGTGATCTCCCACCGTCAAACTGACCCCGGCAACAACCCGATGGTTATGCAGCATGGGCGGCCCACTAAACCGCGTCTCAATGAGAAAATCCTCGATCACAACCGGTTCATCGAGATCCAAGGTATACCCGATCAGCGAATCACTCCGCACCCCCACGCAGGCCGTCCCGACCAACCCCGATCGCCAGCCAACCCCCGCCTGAAGGATCAACGTTTGACCATTCGGCAACAGCTCAAACACACTGCAATATTCCACATCCAACACCTCCACCAGCAGCTCCGCCGCCCGCTGGGCTAGCACTTCCGGATTCGGGAAGCCCAACGCCGCCCGTCCAAGTTGTGCCACTGCCGCCTGTTGAATTAACTGAGATTGCAGTTGATGATTGATACGGTGTTGATCGGTGATGTCTTGCACAACACCAACCGCGCCATAAACCTCGTCAGGATGCAAGCGAAACGGACGTGCATGATATTCCAGATAGCGTCCACCCCAAAACACAAGCCAGCGCTGCTCTTCTCCCGACAGCACATGCTGCAACGCCTGGAGGCTTTCGGATTTCGGCTTGAGTTGCTCAAAGATATTTCGACCCTGAGCAATGACCGCATCCGAAGCGCCCGCCTGTAAAACTTCGCCCTGACAAAACGTACATTCGCCACTGCGATCGATAAAAAAGACCGAAACAGGACTGAGCTGTAACGCCGATTCCAGCAGACTATACTCCTCTAACGTAGATTCCAGCGCCGATTGTGTCGCCTTAAATTCCGTCACATCTCGCGCCACGGCATAGACTAAGCCCGATTGAGTATCCCGCCGTGCCGTCCACGATAACCAAAGATAATCACCATTGATCGTGCGATAGCGATTGGCAAACTGAGCGAGATCTTGTCCCGATAACAGTTTTTGGAATGCCTGTGAAGTGCTTTCACGATCCTGTGGGTGGACAAAATCGATGAATGGACGGGTCAGCAGTTCATTATTTTCGTATCCGAAACGCTGCCAACGTGGATTGAGGTGGATAAAATACCCGTCAGGCTTGGCTACGCAAAATAGATCGAGAGCCTCCTCAAAAAAACGATCGCGGATTAGATGACTGCACGAATTATTATCCTGCGTCCAGATCGTAGCGACTCCAGCCTGTTCATGAGGGGTGACATGAATCATGCAGCAACTGTTCGTATCCGTGACCCACATTTCCCAAGCAGAGTTACGATGCTGGGTCACCGCCGCATCGATCGCCAACATAAGCTGATCTCGAAACTCGGCTAACTTCGGCTCTTCCCAAGCGCTATGAGCAAACAGACCCTGACCGATCACACAGGGCGGAGCATCTCCAAACCAAAAACTAGAGGATGCCATGCGGCACACACCCTCACGATCAACCGTCACCCAGGTATCAAAGCCATAGGACGGAGCTTCTGGAAGCAAACTACTCCGCCTGAGGGCGAACGGGCTTAAAGCTTGAACGACGATCGCAAAAAACAGACACACCGTACCGATGGTCAAGCGATTTGCAATGAAGCGAGACTCGGGCAAGATCGCCAAATTCCACAGATCGACGACACCAAAGACCATTAGACTTCCACCCAAGGCTGCTACAACAATCGATATTCGCGTTGTCCAAGGCGAGTGTTGTAGCGATCGTGGCTTGATAGAGGTCTGAATTTCCATACGTTTGTAGCGTGCAGAGCTGATCTAAAGCGGTTTATTTTCGTTGAGATCAGACGTAAAAAATACTCAATTTCATCCGGTATGGTGTTCACCGAGTTCGATCGAAGGATGTCGTGCGATCGTTTCACTCTGGGAAAAACGAGGCATGCTATTGGGTATACGAGCCGTATTCCACCGGAACTGGATCGAACTTGACTGAACGTTGAGGTGGGTACAACGCAAACTCGCAGAGCAGAGTTCTAGGCTGACTTCTGAAACAGGCCAGAATGTCTTGATTGGGTTTCGATGAGAGTTTATGCCAGCTTCAGATTGAAACCGTAGGGGCATGATCAGGCAAATAGAGACCCCTAGTTTTGCCTGACTCTCCTAGTCAGCCAATGGGTCAGTTCTGAGTTCCGTAGATGCCCATATCTCGCAAATATAGGTCAGTATCCAGTGAGCGCGTGAGATATATCAAGATAACCGCGCTCTTAATCACGCTAGCCGAGAAAGCGTAGGATTACGGCAGCTTGGACTTCGATTCCATCGACACTAGAAATCGAATATTCAGAAGACGCCCTGTATCAAGATCATATACCACTGTACTTCTAATACAAAATATCAGAGAGTCTAGCCAGGACAAACGCATACTCGCCTAGCTCGATCTTAGGTCGATTGATCGTCGGGCGCATTACCATGCGCCCCTACGAAGACAAAAGATTGAAATGAGGATTTTTCGGTTTGAAATGGAAAAAATGGTGAATTTGTAGTACGGCAATGCGCCCGCGATAACGTATCGCTTTCATCGATCAATCCATTCGTGCCGGGTGTATGCGTTTGCCCCGTTGTGTTACCCAACCTGCTTAACCCGAACTCACGTTAACTACAACCCAAGAAACGATAGTTCCACGGGCAACCGGATACAAAAATTCACCGAATTCATTCAAAGCAACAGAGAAGCCACCGAATTGATTGAGTGACTTCTCTGCTTTATACCCCCAAGGGAATTCGAATCCCTGTCGCCTCCGTGAAAGGGAGGTGTCCTAGGCCTCTAGACGATGGGGGCCTGTGTTGTTTGCGCCTCTCTTTTGTTTGAGCGCCTTAATACGTTAGCTAAGTTTTTTTGCATGTCAACACCTTTCGGAAAAAAACTAAGGAAAATTTTTGGAGTTTTGGCAGTAAGCGGTTAAAAGCTTGGCACAGTGGGCGATCGCGCCGAGATGAGCGATCTCGTAACCGTGGGTATTTTGGGTGGGAAAGCTGAGGCAGGCGGCGCGGGCGACGTGACCGAATTTCATGGCGATCGAGGCGTCGCTACCGAAGCCATCGAGGAGGACAAGTTGTAGGGGTAGGTCGATCGCAGCGGCGGTGGTGCGTAGATCTTGGTTAAGCCCTTCGTCATAGACGCCGTAACCATCCTGGGTCACGAGAACTGGCTGATCGCCGTCGTCGATCGGGTATTCCGCCGACAGCGGGCAAATTTCTAGGGCGATCAGGGCTTCGAGCCGAGTGCGGTTGCTGAAGTAGAGTGCTCCGATCGCGCCGATTTCTTCTTTGGCGGAAGCGACGAGATAGACGCTAACTTCGGGGGTGCGAATGGTGCGGGCGAGTTCGAGCAAAATCGCCAGGGAAGCTTTGTTATCGAGGGTATAGCTGGCGATCCAGTCGTTGAGACGTAGGGGAGCCTTGCGATGTTTGCCGACAACGGCGCGAGTGCCGGGACGAATGCCGATCGCCTCCAAGTCTGCGGCGCTGCATTTAGTTTCGACCCACGCGTCTTCCCAGGTGACCGGGCGATCGGTTTGCTGGGCTTTTTGGGGAGAGGCGTGGGACACGTGGCGCGATCCGAAGCTGAGGATGCCGGTCAGCGTGCCGTGGTCACCGAGCAGGTCGATCGCACCTTCGCCATACACCCAGGGAAACGCACCGCCCAATTTACGTAAATTACGCGCCCATCGTCTTCCACCTGTTTGACGATCGCGCCGATCTCATCCTTGTGTGCCGTAATCGCGATCACTCGATCCGCCTGTTTTCCCGCAATCTTGGCGATTACATTGCCCGCTTCATCCTGCCAGACCTCCAGCCCCAGCGCCGCGAACTCCGCCAGCAGCCAGTGATCGATCTCCGTTTCCACGCCGCTCGGCGAATGGTGCATCACCAAGGTTTTGATCGCGGCAAACCAGCGATCGTAATCGGTTCCATTGGGAGGAAGTGGAGTGTGACTCTGACTCATGACGATAGGAATTGGGCGACAGGATGGGGTGGCAAGCTTGAGTCTACGGCTGGAGTTCTCGCAAGGAAAGCCGTCGGTTGCACTCTACATTCGGGCAGATCTGGATAGACATCAATTGAGTTTTAATTTCACTATTTTAGGATGAAGCGTCAGTATCTACAGTGCTTTGAGACATCGAGTCAAATACTATTGATAAATACTTGCATTAACAAGCAACTACCGCTAGTCTAGTGTTCACCTTGTCGCAAACCGATGAGTTGGCTGTTTGGGCAAGTGATCGCTAACTGGATTACTCCAAGGTTAGAGCGTAGAGCCATTAGCTCAATCTGTTGAACCGGTTGGAATCGATTACAGATTCACTCAAACCTGCGTGTCACTCTCTTAATAGATTCTCGTTTATTGAATTCATGCTTAGTACTGTTCGACGTTGGAAATATCAAGCTTTAGCGGTATGCAGCGCCCTGCTAGTCGTCGCCTGCTCTACGGGTGATGTGACTCAATCCGAATCTAGCGATCCGGTGACCGGTAGTGATCCGGCCATGGAGGTTAATCTCTACTCGTCACGCCACTACGACACCGATCGCGCCCTCTATGACAACTTCACAACCGAAACCGGCGTCAAAGTGAACCTGATCGAAGCTGATGGCGACGAGTTGATCGAGCGAGTGCAAAGTGAAGGCGAAAATAGTCCGGCGGATGTGATCTTGACGGTGGATGCCGGTCGTCTATGGCGAGCCCAGGAAGCGGGTTTGTTTCAGCCGATCGAGTCGGAAGTCTTAGAAACCGCCATCCCTGAAAGTTTCCGCCAGCCTGATGGTTTGTGGTTTGGGTTTTCCTCCCGCGCCCGGATCATTGTCTACAACAAAGACAAGGTTGATCCGTCTGAGCTTTCCACCTATGAAGCGCTCACCGATTCCAAATGGAAGGGACGCATCGCGATTCGATCATCGAGCAATATGTACAATCAGTCGATGGTCGCGTCGATGATTGAGGCCAATGGTTTGGAAGCGACCGAAGCTTGGGCGCAGGGATTGGTCGCCAACTTTGCCCGCGAGCCGGAAGGCAACGATACGGATCAAATCAGCGCTGTGGCCGATGGTGTGGCTGATATCGCGATCGTCAATAGTTATTACGTGGCACGTCTCGCCAACTCTGAGGATCCGACCGATCAAGAAGTGGCGAGCAAAATCGGCATGTTTTTCCCGAATCAGGATGATCGCGGTACGCATATCAATATCAGTGGTGGTGGCGTTGCGGTTCATGCTCCCCACCGCGAGAGCGCGATCGCCTTTTTGGAATACCTCGCTAGCCCAGAAGCTCAAGCCCTCTTCGCCGATGGTAATAATGAGTTTCCGGTCGTCGCTGGAACACCGCTGAATAATGAGTATCTCGCGGAATTTGTCGATCGTAAAACCGATTCGCTCCAGGCCGAAATCATTGGTAAACAAAACGATGAAGCCTTGAAACTCATGGATCGTGCCGGTTGGCGCTAATCCTATCGGGTTGATTGATTCTGCCCATTGTTAAATTTCCCTCGTTATCAAATGCTCGTCTTTGACGAGCTTTTTTTTCAGGACTTGTCAAGATCGCCCGATACGAAAATGATTGCGCTACAGTTCCAGCGCTGCCATTGCTGCTTTGATTAAGCTAAAGAAATGGGGCTGTGATACCACCACCTCGGTTGCATCTTCCCGGCTCGTTCCCAAGAGTCCCGTTTTGCTCCCCTTGATCACTGACAACACCTGACCCCGATCGTTCCGAATCCGTAGCTCGCGTCCCTGTTCACCTGCATATAGCCCGCAATTATAGGTGCGGGATTCGTGGCGAAACGAAGTATGTTTGAGGCGTTTTGGAATGGTGGTGGATTGAACAGGGTCGGGCGTGGGTGGTGATGGTGTTTCCTCAACACGATCGAGCGGGCGATCGAGCGGGCGGTCACGCTCCAGGCTCCGTGTTTTTGCGGTGACCCGCACACCGAGCAACTCTAGCTCAACGCTCACATTGCCATTCCACTCATTCTCACGTAGCTTAAACGCCACATCCAGCGGTGACGGCAGCGGACAATATTCAGCCCAGCCCCAGGCGATCGCCTTCAGGTCACGCAGTCCAGCTAAGGTCTCCTGTTGAAGCCGTAGCTTTAGGCCATCTGTCCCGACTTTACTTTGCTCGATGATCGTGACATTCGATGCCCAAAATACCGGGTTGGGGTTACCAATGCCGCAGGGATGTAGACGATCGATCTCGCGATACAAATCCAGGTCAAGTTCATCAAAACCGGCTTCGGCATCAATCTCGATCAAGGGCTTGAGATCCTCCGGTTTGAGGCACTCGTGGGCGAACTGACTGAGCCGATCGCGAAATGCGGTCAAATTTTCCCCCGCCATCGAAAAACCACCCGCCGCCGGATGTCCGCCATATTTTCCCAGCAGGTCACCGCAGGCATTGAGTCCTTCAAACACATTAAATTCCGGAATACCCCGCGCCGATCCGCGAATTTCCGTTTGTTGCGCGTCTTCATACGTCCCAATAAACACCGGTACACCGTAGCGCTCCACCAGTCGTGACGCCACAATCCCGATCACGCCATGATGCCATCCCGGCTGCACCACCACCAGCACCCGATCGCGCCGAATCTGCTCGATTCCGTAGGCTTCACACCAGGCGATCGCCTCAGTCTGGATCTCGGAACACATCGCTTGGCGTTCCTGATTGGTTTGCTCACAGACCATCGCCTGTTCAAGCGCAACGCCCTCATCCTCGGTGGTCAGCAGTTCGATAACAGCTTTCGGATCACCGATCCGACCGATCGCGTTAATTCGTGGCCCCAAACGAAAGCCGATCGCGTCTGGCTTCAGTGCTTTTTTGCTGCTAGAACCGGATACCTGGGTGAGGGCTTGGATACCGGGAATCTGTGAATGGGGAATGAGCTTCAAACCCTGTTGTACCCAGCGCCGATTAACACCAGTGAGCGGAGCGAGATCGGCGATCGTTCCAAGGGTTAGTAGTTCGAGCATCGGCATCTCTAGCTTTTGCGCTTGGCCGTAGATATCCGCTAGGGTCATCGCCAGTAGATACGCGACACCAACGCCAGCCATGCCACGATAGGGCGAGGCGGCGTCGATCATTTTTGGGTTCAGGATGGCGGAGGCGGGGGGGAGTTTGTCCGGGAGATCGTGGTGATCGGTGATGATGATGTCAAGGCCACGATCGCGAGCATGGGCGATCGCATCGTAGGCCGCGATACCGTTATCAACGGTAATGATCAAGCTCACATCATCGTCAGCGAGGCGATCAACAATGCGTGAATTAATGCCGTAGCCGTCGTTCATGCGACTGGGAATGGCGTAGTTGATATCAGCACCGAAACTACGTAGCGCCCTGAGCAGGAGCGCTGTGCTGGTCATGCCGTCAGCGTCGTAGTCTCCACAAATGGCGATTTTTTGGTTGTTTGTAATGGCGTCGTGAATGAGGTCGATCGCGACCTGTAGATCGGTGAAGTCATCGAGCGGATCGGTCAGGTCGAGGCGATCGGGGTTGAGAAAATGTTGGGCATGATTCGCATCCTGGTAACCACGATTGTGGAGGACACGAGCCAGTAAAGCGGGGAGGCCGGTGGCGAGGCTGAGTTCGGCGATCGCCCAGCCCGGTGGGTCAGCGATCTGCCAACGTTGCTCGGGAATGCGCGGGGCGGGGCTGAACATAGGTCGGAGACACTGAGGATCGTCGGTGCGGTCGATAACGATCTTAGTCGGCGATTTGAACTGTAGGCAAGCACTGCGATCAAACAATCCCAAGAAGGTTCAACCTCCCGCTCTCAGTTTTATCTGGGGCAGCGCAAACCTCGAAGGTCTAAACGAAACTGCGTGGTTTGAGCCGCTCCCTGGAAACGAGACCTTCGAGGTTTTTGGATCTCGCGCGTAAGTTCTGTCTCAGTTTTATCTGGGGCAGGACAGATCCTGAATCAAGAGCTACCGACGTAAAGGTAAAGCGATCGAAAAGACCTTGAACCCCTCCTCATTGACACTTAAGGTCAGTTTACCTTGATGTTGTTTAACAATAATTTGATACGCCTGAGACAGTCCCAAACCCGTACCTTTTCCGATCGGCTTCGTCGTGAAAAATGGATCGAAAATGTGGTCTTGATTCGCAGGAGGTATCTCTAAACCATTGTCTGAAATCTCCACCACAGCCCAGTCCTGTCCCGCCGCAGCTTCATTGATCGGAATCAAATTACCAGCGTCTAAATCGATTTCACGATCATAAAATGTCTTAATTGACAACACTGGCTGAAATTCAAGTTCCATTTGTGAGCGTGCTTTTAATGCATCGATCGCATTTGAAATAATGTTAAACAATGCTTGATTTAGTGAACTTGGATAACACTCCAATGGTGGCATCGTAAGATCATACTGTTCATCCAAACGAATCGTCATTTGATTCGCCGACTGCAAGAGTTGACCCTTCAGCAAATTCAGCGTACTTTCAATGCCTTCATGCAAGCTGACAACTTTGCGATCAGCCTCATCTAGCCGCGAAAAATTGCGCAAGGATAAAACAATGTCACGTATACGCTTGGCTCCTACCTGCATCGATGTCAGCAATGTTGGGAAATCTTCATAAATAAATTCCGTGTCAATGGCGTCAAGTCGTTCGAGTAGTTCACGATTTTTGTCCGGACTAACATTTAAAGCAAGGCGTTCATGCAGTGAAACGACTTCAATTAAATCCTGAGTGTATTCTGAAGCGTGATCGAGATTGCCATAGATAAAACTCAGAGGATTGTTAATTTCGTGGGCAATACCCGCAACCATTTGACCGAGTGATGCCATCTTTTCGGAATGCACTAACTGTGCCTGTGTTTCCTTAAGATGATTGAGTGCTTGCGCTAAAGACTCTGCTTTTGATCGTGATTCCTCCTCATAGCGAATCAGGCACTGAACTAGATCGCTTTGCTGAATGGCAATTCCAAGCTGTAGACTCAATCGTTGTAGCGCTTCAATTTCAAATTGTGACCACGATCGCGGCGCTTGGCATTCATGGGCAATCAGTAATCCCCATAAGGCTGGCTGCTCTTCTTTATCCGCCTCTATTAGATCCGAAAACTTTTGTTCAACATTTGATAATGATCGCTCTAGATTTTTCTGAGGTTGCCACAAAATAATAGGAAGTATCAAAATAGATTTAACGCTCAGTTGACGTAAAAAATCTTGATGACAGGGTTTGATCTCATCAGTTTCAATATTTTCAATCGCTTTAAAGTTACCAGCATGATAAAATTCTGCCTTTTGCTCTTGAAAACATGGATCATGAAAAACGCGATCGAGCAAACTTAAATCCGGATCATTCACCGATTCCGTAATGATCGAACCGCTCCAATCCTCTTCAAAGCGGTATAGCATGACGCGATCGACGGTTAAAAAGCTGCGAATTTCCTGCGTAACTTCGTTAAGGACAACCCAACGGTTGATCGATAGCTTGCCAACTTGCTGTAACGTTTTCGCCAGCAAACCGTCGGCTGCCGATCGTTGGACAATCTCTGCTTGAATCGCCTGCCGTTCTTGAATCTCAAGCTTCAGTGCGGCATTTTTTTCCCATAGCTCTTGAGTTCGTTCTTTGACAACCTGTTCTAGGTTTTGATTTAACGCACGTAACTCTTCACCGATCGCACGTCGCCGCTCTACTTCTTCCTGTAACTGAGCATTGATTTTGGCTAACTCTTCCGGTGATTTTAGAGATAAAAATTGGGGTAATAGTGTTACTAGAGACCCTGCGGTATAGCACGATACTAGTGCTGTTGCAGCCTGCTCAATTCCCGATATCCAATAGTCCGGATGCCACAGCGTCCAGATTTCCAGTAAATGCCCAATGCCACAGAGGATAATAAATGATCCGAACATGAGGAAAATGTGGATCGGCAGCATATTACGCAGTTTGTAGGCGAAATATACCAGCATGATCGGAATGGAAAAATAGGCGATCGCAATCAAAGCATCGCTGGCAACGTGTAACCCGACTAGAGGCGTCTGCCACAGATAGCAGTGTCCGTGAGGTATGTAGGTCGCTTGGCCTAGGGTAAGAAAGTCCCAAAGCCGTTGCCATGAAGTTTGAATGAGGCGACTAAGTGCTTCCATCTGAGAATATTGAGGATTGAGTCATTCACAGGATTTAACACCTGTATTCTGAAAATTTTAGAATTGAGGCCAAGTCAAGTGAATGGAATCTTTAATGGGATCTCGAAGGCTCAATAAAAAATAATGATTTAGCCATGGGTTATGCAAATCAATAACTTATTAACCCAGTTTAGCATAATTAGTTGACAAGCGTGGAGACGAGGTGAACGTTTAGATCGCAACTTAAGCGCCATCGATCACAAGATAAAGGCTTTATTAAATAAAGACATGAAATGTATTCTAATTTGCTACGCTAATTGTATTAACGAGCCTTGAGCGAGGTTCAGCGCGATGCAATCTTCTTCAGAAATAAAATATTGGAAAAATATGATTTGTATCAACATTACTTGTCACACTAATATATCAGAAGCATTTAATCAGGCGATACGAGTGTCTGATTATCAAAAATTCTTGAAATTCTTGACTTTATCAAAGATCATGAGGTGGTTTTAAATCGAATTACCCATAATAATATTTACTTCTGTAACACCTTTGAATAAAACAAGAAAACTTAGGATACTTGAGGAATTTTAAGAATAAATCTGAAATTGATTGAGCTAAATCCAAACTATCAACGAATATTAAATATTGAAATTCACTATTGATTTTTCTAGCTCACGTATTTACATATTTTTCTGCAAGCAAACGAACAACCACTCCACTTAACATGGAAATATCTAAGACGTTAACGGAGCGACGGCGACGAGGTGTCATTTTGAGTTTGCAGGGATGGCAGCGGCTACAAGCCTCTGAACGCTTGAGCGCACAGCGTGATAATGACGACTATCCCTATACGCTTGAGCAACTGAGTTTGATGACGGGGTTGAGTACGAATACGCTAACGAAAGTTCGACGCCGTCAAAAGCCCGTTGATATCTCAACGCTTGATATTTATTTTCAGAGCTTTAGCTTGGATTTATCAGAGGAAGATTATTCGTTACCCGAGACCTTAAAGTCTGCCACCGAGCCAACATTTGCGAAGGAAATCTCATTTTCTAGTCCACTTTCCTGTGACTCTCCGCTTTATATTCATCGCTCTCCGATCGAACGATCTTGTTTTCAGGAAATCCTCATTCCTGGCGCTCTTGTTCGAGTAAAAGCGCCGAGTCAGTTTGGAAAAACATCACTATTAAATATCCTGGCTGAGTATAGCAAACGCCACGAGCTACGATCCGTTACGATTAATTTGAAGCTGCTAGATCGCAGTTTTCTTGACAGCACAAATAAATTTTTGAAGTGGTTGTGTGCAATCGTGACGCGATCGCTAGACTTACCCGTTCAGCTAGAGGAATACTGGGATGACTTGTTCGGTGGTAGCTATAGCTGCACGCACTATTTTGAAACGTATCTACTGCCTCAAGATTCGCGCCCCTTACTGCTTTTGGTGGATGGCGTAGACGAGCTGTTTGCCTATCCGGAGGTTGCGCTCGATTTTTTTGGGATGCTCCGAGCTTGGTATGAGCAAGGTTCTTACGGTGCGAGTCATGAGATTTGGCAACAGTTGCGGCTCGTGATCACTCACTCGATGGATGCGAATTTTCCGGTTAGTCCGCATCAGTCTCCTCTTAATGTCGGTGTTTCGATTTTATTACCGGCATTTAATCTGATGCAGATGAAAGAATTGGCGTTTCGGTATGGATTCGAGCCGTCAGAACTGTATGCTGAAGCGCTCGGAAATCTTCTGGGCGGGCATCCTTATTTGTTGCAGTTGAGTTTATTTCATCTCAGCCAATTTCCGCAGTCGTTGGAGGGATTTATTGCGAGTGCGACGGCCTATGACAGTGTATTTAGTGGGCATTTGCGGCGTCAGGGTGAGCTGCTTGAAGATGCATACGGCTGCGTGCTGCCGAAGAACAGGCATTGAGCTGTAGGGAAAGAGAGTGGTCAGACCAGCCACATTGAACGCTTGAACAACACCCTGCGTCAGCGCATCTCGCGTTTGGTCAGGAAGACATTGTCGTTCTCGAAGAAGTTGGAGAACCATCTCGGGGCGCTACGATATTTTCTACGTCACTACAATCGGTCTTTGGCTCTCTGACCATTATATTGCATCTCTACCAAGAAAGTTACTCCGATGACGATCTGCTCTGGTCTCTTGCAAACACATTTTTGCTCAAGGGCTATGTGAACATCTCTAACTTGTTCTCACCTTCTATCTCTCACCTTCTATCAAGGAAGCACTTGCTCATGAGGCTGATTACCTTTTGGGAGAATTTTCACATCGCCGGGATACGTTGCTTCCCGAAACGGATAATACTCCTCGCAAGATGAGTAATGTTTCGCAGAAAAACATCAAGCAGTCTGGAACGGTGATCCCTGCGCTTTATAAATCCAAAAGCCTCATGCAATTTCTGGGTAAAATTGCGTGTGACTCTTTGATTGCTTGCCCATGGGAAGATGAATCTTACATTTTGACTTGTCAAGAGAAAGCTGGTGATACTCATGGCTGGCATTGGGGTGATTACTCCTACACAATCATTCACATCGTTGAAGCTCCAAGCATTGACTTTGGCGGAATGCTTCAGTGTGTCCCACACACCTACTGGGATAAATCTTGTCCACGGGTTAATCAGTACCTCACGTCACGTTCGATTGACACCTACTACCATGCTTCTGGCGGCACGTACTTCCTAAAGTCGGATACGACTTTAGGAAGTACCGTTCCCCTTCAGCAAGACGCTACCCTAATTCTCGCGAATCTATGCTGGGGTAGCAAGGATGATGCTTGTAAGATTGTCGACCACGGAACAATGACTGCTGCGTTTGTCTAACTAGACAAGAGACGTTGTCATTCTCGCTTAGCTAAGCCTATGGGGTACAGACTGGGGTTGGCCGCTCAGTCTGTACCTGTAAGATAGACACTTGCCGCTACCCCACCACAACGAAATTAACCAACTTCTTCGGAAGCACGATCGTCTTCCGAATCTCCTTACCCGCCACATGCTTCTACGTCACATCCGAAGCCCAAGCATTGTAGGTAGAGAGTTGCAGACCAAACTACCACGCCACAACCTCCAAAAACTCAACTTCCCGAAAATGAGCATCACGACTCACCAACACCAGACCATACCGTAATGCCCTCACCGC
>JAAUPN010000057.1 GCA_012033105.1 Coleofasciculaceae cyanobacterium RL_1_1 | reverse complement strand
CGATCGTCAGAAACGACCCAATCACAGACAATCCTGACTCAGCTCCCGTCGTGGAAGCCGAGGACGATCTACCGACCTCGCCGAATCTCGCTGCCGAAGAATTTGTCGATATTCAAATCGACACCTTGAGCGAGCTAGCCCCGCCGACGACACCAACCCCTGCCCCGACGCCCACGTCAACGCCGACGCCGACCGCCGAGCAAAACTCGATCGACAACCTCGCGAACGCCCTCGCGCCCCAAACCAACCCCGCAGGCTCCGCCGCACCGACCGCCACACCTGCCCCAGCGCCCGCCAATACGATGCCTCCCTTACCCGAGATCACCCCAGACCCGAACTACAACGAGTTTTATCTCGTGGTGGTGAATGAAGGCAATGCGACGGCACTGGCACGGATTCAAGACCGTAATCCCGAGGCATACTTTGAGCAGATTGCAGGGGCTCGACGGATTCAGGTGGGCGCTTACGATAGTCTGGCGATCGCCCAAGAAGTGGTCGATCGGCTCAAGGCTCAGGGCTTACCAGCTCAGGTCTATCGCCCCTAAGACTTCGTCGTTCATGTCGCTCGTTCCTGGCTCGCCCACGATGCCTTGTTCACCCGTCAAATAACCTGCCCCCCTATAGCCTCGATGCAAATCGCCCTTTCAACTTTGATCGACGTGGTTCAGGCCACTTCACACACCCTGACCGATCGCGCCGATCTGGAAACGTCACTCACCACACGCATCACCACCGATAGCCGCGAGTTGCAGGCAGGTGATATATTTGTGGCGCTGCGGGGCGAGACCTTTGATGGGCATCGCTTTGTGGAAGGGGCGACCGCTGCGGGGGCGATCGTGGCGATCGTCGATCATCCCCTAGAACCAACGGAAAACGGCGAACCCTTGCCGCAGCTTGTGGTCGAAAATACGTTGGCAGCCTATCAAGCGATCGCCCGCTGGTGGCGCGATACCCTGGGGACAACCACGATCGGCATTACCGGCTCGGTCGGCAAAACCACAACCAAAGAACTGATCGCCGCTGTCCTGAGTCGTGACGGTTTGGTGCTGAAAACTCAGAAAAATTACAACAACGAAATCGGCGTTCCCAAAACCTTGCTCGACCTGACGCCTGAGCATAAATATGCCGTCGTTGAAATGGCGATGCGCGGTGAGGGACAAATTGCCGAGCTTGCCCGGATTGCCCGCCCGGATATTGGCGTAATCGTCAATGTGGGGACGGCACATATCGGGTTACTCGGATCGCGGGAGCGATCGCGCGGGCGAAGTGCGAGCTATTGGCCGAACTGCCAGAAACGAGTACGGCGGTACTCAATGCTGACAATGCCTTGCTGATGTCCACAGCGGCGACGGTGTGGTCTGGGGCGACGGTCACCTACGGCTTTGAGGCGGGGGATCTGCGCGGTCAGGTGACCGGCGAGCAGTTAACGGTCTCCGACCCGATCGCCCAAACATTGCCGTTGCCGTTACCGGGTCAGCACAATGCGAGCAATTATCTCGCGGCGATCGCGGTGGCGTCGGTGTTGGGGCTGGATTTAACGGAGTTAGCCCAGGGCATCCGTGTCGATTTGCCCGACGGTCGCGCTAAACGGGTCGCGTTGACGAATGACATTGTGCTGCTCGATGAGACCTATAACGCCGGTCTCGAATCGATGTTAGCGGCGATCGACTTGCTGGCCGCAACGCCGGGAACGCGGCGGATTGCGGTTTTGGGAACGATGAAGGAGTTGGGCGATCAAACGTTGGACTTCCATCGGCAGGTGGGGCAGGCCGTCGCCGATCGCGGGTTTGATGCGGTGTTGATCGTGGCGGAACCGGACGCGGCGGCGGCGATGACGGCGGCGATCGATCCGGCGGTGATTCCCTGTGTGGTGGAGACGGAGGAAACCGACGCAGCGCGATCACGGGTCACGGAAAAATTAATCGCGATGCTACAACCGGGCGATCGGGTGTTGCTGAAGGCGTCGCATTCGGTGGCACTGGATCAGATTGTGTCGGCGTTGGTCGATCGGTTGGGTTTGGCTTAGGTTTCGGTTTCGGGTCAATCCTTTTGAAAGCTTTCCAGTAGGGTACGTTTTGGCCTCAAACAATCCTCGAACATCACGATACAATGACAACCGCCAAAACGCACCGCAACCATGCCCAGCTTGCCCGCGACATCCCCGGTGCGTTACGGCAATTTTTTCTTTCCAAACCATCGCCAATCTGCACCCTCAACATCATCCACCCTGATCCACATCGATCGCGCCGCCACCCAGTCGATCACCCCAATCCACCCAACACATCCTCCGCCGCATAGAAAACCGCTTGCTAACCTAAAAGCATCCACTCCCACAAAAGCGATGGAACTCGTCCTCCAAGAACTCCAGACCAAACTCCAAACCTGGCCACCCGACACCGCCGATCGTGTCCGCCAAAGCATCCTCGAACTCATCGAACTCGCCGACTTCAATATTCTTGACATCGCCCGCCCTCGCGAAATTGAACAAGACGTGTTGGACGCGATCGATGAACCCTGAACGCGGAGAGGTCTGGCTCGCTGACCTGGGTATGGTCGCCAAAACTCGCCCCGTCGTTATTGTGTCCCGCAACGACGATAATCCACCACGCGCCCTCGCCATTTACATTCCCCTCACGACCCAGTACCGCAACAGCCCGTATGAAATTCCGCTCCCCAACCTGCGCTTCCTGCGGCAAACCTCATTTGCGAATGTGCAAGGCATTGGCTCGATTCCCTTGGTGCGCCTGGAATATTGTCTCGGCCAATTGCCTGACATTGTGATGATAAAGATTGATGCTGCACTACGTTTTACTCTCGATCTTGAGGATTTGTAAGTTTCTCTCAATACTCTTCGCAGGTTACCGCTGTGCCCAACACGCCCTACCAAAATTTTCGGTGGGGCGTGTTTTTCTTTAGCGGTGGCAACGAAGAGCTTAACCAAAACGTATCGCCACCTCGGTAAATCAACGCTCAACCCCACCCAGAAAAAATGCGGTAAGTTTTGTAAACTTTGGATGAACCCCGTCTGTTCGATCAAGGAGAAACCGTTGACCCCGTCCTATCTTGCCCCCTTTGCTAAACGCCGCCAAGACTTCCTCGCCGCGATCGGCGACGGTACGGCGATCCTGCGCAGCGCCCCGCTAGCCGTGATGCACAACGACGTTGAATATAACTTTCGTCAAGATAGTGATTTTTCTACCTGACGGGATTTAACGAAAGTAATGCCGTCGCCGTCTTTGCGCCGCACCACGACGAACATCAGTACATCTTGTTCGTGGAACCAAAGGATATTAAAACCGAAATTTGGACGGGCTATCGCACCGGTGTCGAAGCCGCCCAGGAGAAATACGGCGCGGATATCGCCTACCCGATCGCCGAACTCGCGGAACAGTTGCCGCAATACCTCAAATACGCCGATCGCATCCTCTATCGTTTGGGTCACGATGACGCCTTTAACGCCCAAGTGATCGGCTTTTGGCAACAGCTACTCCGTCGCCGGGGTCGCGATGGCTATGCCCCGACCGCGATCGAGGATCTATCCGACTATCTGCACGCGATGCGCCTGATCAAAGACCCGAGCGAACTGCAACAGATGCGCCGTGCCGCTGCGATCGCCGCCGAAGCCCACAACCTGGCACGGACGATCGCCCAGCCGGGGATGTATGAGTACGAAGTGCAGGCCGCGATCGAGCATTTGTTTGCCAAACAGGGCGGTGGTGTCGCCTACCCGTCGATCGTCGCCTCCGGTGGCAATAGCTGCATTTTGCACTACGTCGAAAACAATCAAAAAATGGGCGAAACCGATTTATTACTAATCGATGCCGGTTGCTCCGTCGGTTACTACAACTCCGACATTACACGCACCTTCCCCGTCGGCGGTACGTTTACCCCAGAGCAAAAGGCGATTTACGAAATCGTCCTCGAAGCGCAGCTTGCGGCGATCGATTGCATCGCCCCCGGCATTCCCTACAACGAACATCATGATGCCGCTGTCCGCGTGATTGTCGAAGGTTTGCTTGACCTTGGGTTGCTCGTCGGTGACATTGACGAGATTATTAGCGAGGAAAAATATAAGCCGTTTTATATGCACAAAACCGGCCACTGGCTCGGGTTGGATGTGCATGATGTGGGCGCGTACAAGTACGGTGAAGACTGGCAGGAACTCGCGGTGGGCAATGTGCTGACGGTGGAGCCGGGGATTTATATTTCGCCGTACATCGAGCCGATCGAGGGTCAGCCGGAGGTTGATCCGCAGTGGCATGGCATCGGGGTGCGGATTGAGGACGATGTGTTGGTGACGGAAACGGGGCTGGAAATTTTGACGGAGGCGGTTCCGAAGTCGGTGGCGGCGATGGAACGTTAAACATTTGTCCTGTCAATGCCTGATCCCGAACTCACAGGCGGGAGCCGCCGCTAGGGGCTGTCATTGATTAAATTTCTAGCGTTTACCCAGTGAGGGTTTTAGCCCAATTGCAGCGGATCAATATCGAGTTCAACGCTGACGGTAGTGGGCGCGATCGCCCGGAGCCGATCGAGATTGATCGCGATCGTCGCCTCGCGGGGAAATTTCAGCAAAATTTGCCAGCGAAATCGATCCGCGATGCGTTCGATCGGAGCGGGTGACGGGCCGAGCAATTGCACGGGTGATCGATCCGATGATCGATCCGTCGGCTCGCAGGTTGGTGTGATCGGCACACCGACAATTTCCGCCGTGCGCGTGATCCCAAAATCCACCGCCAGAATATTCGCCAACCGTTCAATACAGGCTTGCACCGCTGCCCCATCCACCCCACTGACCCGCACGATCGCCAACCGACCAAAGGGGGGATAACCCAGCTCTCGCCGTGTCGCCAGTTCCTCGGGCAAAAAGGCTAAATAATCATGGTTCATCGCCGCCCGGATGACGGGATGCTCCGGTTGATAGGTTTGCAAGATCGCCTGACCGCGATCGTCGCCTCGTCCCGCACGCCCCGCCACCTGGGTTAACGTCTGAAAGGCTCGCTCCGCTGCCCAATAGTGCGACATCCCGAGCAGCCCATCTGCTGCCACGATGCCGACCAGACTCACCGACGGCAGATCCAGCCCCTTGGTTAACATCTGCGTTCCAACTAACACATCCGCTTCTCCCGCCGCAAACCGCGCGATCGCCGCTCGATGCGCCCCTTTGCGTCGCATCGTGTCACTATCGAAACGAATCGCCCGCAGATCGGGAAAGAGCCGATCCAGTTCACGGATGACGCGCTGAGTGCCGCTGCCGAAAAATTTGAGGTAGGGCGAGCCGCAGGTGGGGCAGGCGCTGGGCTGGATTTGGTGGTGGTTGCAGTAGTGACAGCGGAGGGTGGGGGTCGCCTGATCGTGGGTGTGGTGGTAGGACAGCGACACGTCACAGCGGGGACAGTCTAGGACTTCACCACAGCTTCGGCAGGAGACAAACGAGCTATGACCACGCCGATGAATAAACAAAATGCCCTGTTTGCCGGTGGTTTTGAGGTCACGCAGGGCGTTTTTGTAGGGGGCGGCTAAAGATCGATCGATTGCCAAGCTGGAGTTCGTTGCGTAAATCGACGACGCGCACGATCGGCATGGGGCGATCGCGCACACGCCGGGGTATGGAGAGATAAGTGGCGCTGTGGGTCGATCGTGGCGGGAATTGTTCGTGAGATTGTTCGGGAAATCGTTTCGGCGTAAGGGAATCGCCGACGTGTTCGATCCAGGTTTCGAGAGAGGGCGTCGCGGAACCGAGGACGATCGGGCAGGGTTCTAACTCGGCTCGCCAGGTGGCGACGGTGCGGGCGTGGTAGGTCGGAGCGGGCTGATCCTGCTTAAAACTGCTGTCGTGTTCTTCATCCAGAATGATCGCGCCCAGGTTGGGCAGCGGCGCAAACACCGCCGATCGCGTGCCAATGACCACCTGCGGCTCGCCCGTCAGCATTTGCCGCCAGGTATCGAAGCGCTCACCGGACGAAAGGCCACTGTGATAGACCCGAACCCGATCGCCAAAGCGGGCGCGAAACCGATCAGTGAGCTGCGGCGTCAGGCCGATTTCAGGCACAAGTACGAGGGCGGATTGACCGCGATCGATCACAGGCGCGATCATCTGCAAATACACTTCAGTTTTGCCGGAGCCGGTGACACCGTGGAGCAAAAACGATTCAAAACCACGGGCAGCGGTGAGACGCTCGATCGCAGCGGTTTGGTCTGGGGTCAGGGTTTTAGCGCTGTCCCGCTGCGGGATCGGACTCGATTCTTGGCGCAGAAATTCGCGATCGGCGATCGTCACACAGCCCGCCGCCGCGAGTTTATTCACCGTACCCCGACTCGCCCGCACCTGCTGCAAAAAGTCCGTCAGCCAAAGCTCACCGCCCCGGCGCTCAAGGATGGTCAGCAATTCCTGTTGACGGGGGGTCAGTTCGCTGCGATCGCCCCCTGTCAGCACGACGGCGAGTTTCGATTGGGGGCGGTTCGCTTTCGGTGCTTCGAGATAGCTATCGAGCCAGCCCCGCTGTCGCAGCTTGCGGATGGCCTTGCCTGCGCCGCGTACCTTTTGACGGAGATAGCGATCGGTGTAGCTATCACTTTTGCCCGTCTCGAACAGGTGCAAAATTTGTCGCTCGGGCTGGCTCACAAACTCCGTTGGGTTGAGACCAGAGGGATCAATACCAGAGGGATTCATACCAGAAGAATTCAGGCCATCCGGCAGCCGATCGCGATTCAGCCGTAAGCGTCGCTGGGATTTTTGTAGCAACCCCGGCGGTAGTGCCGTGCGGATGGTTTGCATCAGTGGCGCACAGTAGTAGGTGGCCACCCGATCGATTAGCGACCAATAGCTAGGCGGAAACAGGCCGCGCGTGATCACATCCTCGATCGCCTTAACCCGCGATCGATCTACCTCCAACCCCGCCTCCGTCACAAACCGTACCGCGATCGCCCCCACCTGCTGCGACCCAAACGGAACCGACAAAATATCGCCGATCTCCACCTCTAGATCTTCAGGAATCTCATACACGAACAGCTTTTCCGCTCCAGGACAATCCACCAGCACCTCGATAAACGGGGTGTGCGCTGTGGCGTCATAATCAGTACTCGGTTCAGCGGCGAAGAGTTGGGTCGCAAGCACGGGCAAGGTCAGCCGGATGAGGGCAAAGGAATCGGATAAAACGTCGGGAGTTGAGATGCGATCGGCAGGATAGGTACGACAACCCGATCGCGCTTGTCGTCTGCAAGCTTGGATCTACAAACCTTTCGCCGCGTTGCCCAAACCCTGAAACATAAACCAGGACAGGAAAAAATTCGAGATAAAGATCGCCATCAGCGACGTAACCACCGCCGTCGTCGTCGATTCTCCCACGCCCTTCGCGCCGCCCGTCGTCGTCAGTCCCCAGCTACAACCAATAATGGCGATCAAGCCACCAAAAATCGTTCCTTTGATCATCGCGTTAATCAAATCCCAAACCCCCAAAAAGTTTTGGTTGAACTGATAAACACCGCTTGTGCAATGCCGTATTGCGAGGTCGCCACCAGTAAGCCGCCCAACATACCAATGAGGAGGGAAAACAGCGTCAGCAACGGAACCATGATGCAGCAAGCCAGAAAGCGCGGCACAACCAAATAGTCGATCGGGTCAGTCCGCAAGATATACAGCGCGTCGATTTGCTCGCTGACCTCCATCGTGCCAATCTCAGCGGCAAATGCCGCACCAATCCGTCCCGCGATCACCACCGCCGTCAACACCGGCGACAGCTCCCGAGCCAGCGCCACCGCCAGCACGCCACCCACGGCAGATTCTGCCCCAAAGTTCAGAAATTCCCGCGCAACTTGGATCGTAAATACCATCCCGACAAAGGCGGCGGTCAGGACGTTAATCCCAAAGGAACTCGGGCCGACGGCGAGCATTTGCTCGACGGTGTTGCGGCGGTGAATTTTGCCGGAGAACAGGTGGATGAGGGTTTGACCACCCAGAAAAAAGGCCGCGATCGCACGAGTCGTCCAGCGTCCGAGGCTGGTTTTCGCAAGAGTACTGAGCAAACTGCTGGTCATAGAGCTAGGAGAACCGGGGGCGTGAAATCGGAAGCGGAAGAGGCGTTGATGATGACGCTTCTCCCGCTCCAAATCTTAATTGTTTGATCGAGTCGGGAGCATCCCATCGAGTCTTTGATCGAGGGTGCGGTCCGCACCGTCAGACTGAGAAAAGCGGCGAAAAGTCTCGAAAAATCTTACTTATAAACTCTCATCTCGCCGCTGCGCAGACGACTCATGTAGTCGTTGAGTTCATCAGCTACACTGCCCGACAGAATGAAGCCGCCCAGCATATTCGGGAAGGCCATCGTGAGCAGCATCATATCGCTGAAGTCAAGCACCGAACCGAGATTCACCACGGAGCCGATAAAGACGCAAATCACGAATAACACGCGATAACTTTGGGTTTGGGCTTCACCAAAGAGGTATGTCCAGGCTCGCTCGCCGTAGTAGCTCCAGGAAATCATGGTCGAGAACGCAAAGAGGAACACTGCGATCGAGAGGATCACCGGAAACCAGCCGATGACCGTACCAAAGGCTTCGGAAGTAATGCTAACGCCCGTCAAATCTTTGTCTAGATAGGTTCCCGTAATCACAACGACGAGGGCGGTCATGTTGCAGATCACGATCGTGTCGATAAACGGTTCGAGCAGTGCAACAATCCCTTCTCGTATCGGCTCCTTGGTGCGTGCGGCTGCGTGGGCGATCGCCGCTGACCCGATCCCCGCTTCATTCGAGAACACCGCGCGACGGATTCCCTGAACCAACACCCCAATAAATCCACCTTCTACCGCTTTTGGCGTAAAGGCTTCACTAAAAATAGTGCCGAAGGCGCCGGAATTTCCGTCAGGTTTGCGAGCAAAATCCACAGCGCCGCGATCACATAAATCGCACACATCGACGGAACCAACGCCGACGCCACCGAGCCGATCCGCTGGATACCGCCCAAAATCACCAGACCAACCAACACGGCAATCGCCAGACCATACACCCAGCTCGGCATCGCGATAATGCCCGACACCGCCTGATAGGACTGGTTCGCCTGGAACATGTTGCCGCCACCGATCGAGCCGCCAATGCAAAGCACCGCAAAAATGGCGGCGAGGGCTTTACCCAACGGAGCGAGACCTCGTTCAGCCAAACCGTCTCGCAGGTAATACATCGGGCCGCCGGAGACGTGACCTTCGGGTGAGATCTGGCGATATTTTTGCGCTAGGGTACATTCGACGAATTTGCTCGTCATGCCAAAGATGCCCGCGAGTGTCATCCAGACCACCGCGCCGGGGCCACCGGTTTGTACCGCGATCGCCACCCCAGCAATATTGCCCAAACCGACCGTCGCGGATAATGCCGCCGATAGCGCCTGAAAGTGCGTCAATTCGCCTTCTTCTGACGGGTCATCGTAGTGACCGGCAATGACAAAAATCGAATGCTTAAAGGCTCGAATATTCACGAAATTCATCCGAATCGTGAAGAAAATCGCCCCACCAATTAACCAAAGAACGATAAGCGGGACGCCTTGGATACTGAAGAACAGAATATTGGATAAAAAGGTAACGAGACTGACAAAGAAGGCGTCGATCGTGGCCAGGAATCCCCCACTACTGTCGGTGTCCTGTGCAAGGGCGATCGTTGGAACGAGTAGCAACGATAGACCCGCCAACAGTCCGGTCGAGTTTCTAAGCTTGGGCATACGACTAAGGGGTGAAGTGAGATGTACTGCTGATTTACGCAAATCTGTGTCGATTCATGTAAGTCCACACAAGCGGACACGAACTCGTGTGAATTTACACAAACTCACACAACGTTGTATGAATCGATGTTTACAGACAAGTGACAGTGATCCATTGCACGTAAGCGTAGCAGGCCACAGCAAGGGTAGTCGTGAGCCAATCGAGATCAAGCCGGGATACGGCGACGCAGGCTTTCGAGTCGTTTTTTGGCGGTTGTGTTGTTTGTGTCGTATCGCAGCGCATCTTCGTAAACCTCGATCGCCTTTTCAACCAACATTTTGCGCTCGTAGACAAAGCCAAGATTATTGAGCGCTGTCACGTACTGCGGTTGCAGCTTGATCGCGTCTTTATATTGGCGAATCGCCAGATCGTATTGCTCCTGAGCCGCGTAGGCAAATCCCAGCGCGTTATACACCAGGGCGATATTCTCGTCGCCTTCGAGATCGTCCGCTTTGAGGGCGCGTTGTAGCTGCACGATCGCCCGCGAGAACAATTTTTTATCGATCAGCAGGCTACCGAGTTCGTAATATTCCTTCGCCGATGCCTCGCCTCCTGTCGCGCTTTGCTGTAGACGCGACAGGGTCGTTTCGACGCGCCGTGTGCGCAAGACCTGACGCACGATAAAGATGCCGCTACCGAGCAAAAGGACGATCAGAATGATCAGATAGGAAATCGCGAGATTGGTATCCATGTAATAAAGGCAAAAATTATATCGAGCTGAAACCGATCTGAAATTGAAAGGCTTAAATTAACGTGCAATAAATGTTCGATCGTATTTTTCTACATTCTTTGATGATTCGCGAGCGTCCTTAGCAATCTTTAATCGCGCAATCGCAGGTGTAATGTTCGGCATACTCACACGAATAATGTGCGCCTTGAGGGTTTCGACGGCATCTTGACGCTGCACATGACGTGCATTAATCGTTTTCCACCACCATGCCCCAAGCGGCCAGTCGTTCCGCTAACCAACCGCTCGCAACCCAACCTTCGAGGCTATCATTCACGGCTCTCCGTAGCGTGTCGTACTGCACGCCTTTGGGCAACACGATCGCCAGCGATCGCATCGTGATGTACTCGGGCAACACCCGATAGCCGGGATACTCCTGCGCCCAGCCGATCGCAACACTGCGATTGCCCGCGAAAGCGTCCGCTGCACCGATTTCTAACTGTTCGAGTGCGGCTTCGTAGGACTCGACGCCGACAAGCCTCGCGCGGGGAAACTGCCAGTTCAGCGTGGCGATCGCATCGGAACCCCGCAGCACCGCGATCGTTCGGGTGCTGAGATCCGCCACGGTTGGTGACACACAGGTTCGGCTTGGGGTGGTGCAGCGATCGGGAATCAAAATCGCAGTTCCGTCCAGCCAGTAGGGCAGGCTGAACTGCACCAAACGTTCGCGCGATGGATTGATACTCACCTGGGCGATCGTCACATCAACGCGATCGTAAACCGCACTGAGCCGTTCATCGTTGTCTAACGGCGTCAGCACAATGGCTTCGCGATCGCCGATTAGCTCCTCCGCCAACTGACGCGCCAGGTCAATTTCAAGCCCCTGAAGCACGCCCGCCGCATCGCGAAATCCTAGGGGGCGTACCGTGTCTTTCACCCCGACGATCAGATAGCCACGCTCCCGAATCGTTTCGAGATCCGCCGCCTGAACCGACTCTGGCTCTGAGCCGGCCGCCGCAAATGCCCATAAAAATACCCCTGCTAGACAGATGCGCCAAAGTCGCGATCGTCGCGAGCATCGAGAGCAGAGGTGGAAGAGTGTCGTGAAATGCCGATGGGCAGCATAACGAAGAATGGAGAGCGATCGGTTGACGGACATCCCCATTACTCCGTGTTACGCGCCTTTCGCCATTTCCACAACTTTCGCAAAGCCAGCGGGATCGAGGACGGCGAGCTGTGCCAGCATTTTGCGGTTTAGCTCGATGCCTGCTTGCTTGAGCTTACCGGCGAGCTGCGAATAGCTGATGCCGTTCATGCGGGCAGCGGCGTTAATCCGCGCAATCCACAGGCGACGGAAATCGCGTTTTTTCTTACGGCGATCGCGGTACGCATTGCGCAGCGCTTTCATGACTTGTTGGTTGGCGGTACGGAAGTTCGTCGATTGCGTACCACGGAAGCCTTTGGCTAGCTTCAGGATTTTTTTGCGGCGCTTGCGGGCGACGTTACCGCGTTTTACTCGGCTCATTAATTTTTGCTAGGGAGTGAATAGATGATAGCGGAAGGGGTCGGGCAAACAGTGCGATCGAAATAGCACGTCAGCCCAGCCACAACTTACATGTAGGGCATCATCAAACGGACGTTTTGTTCATCACGCTCATGCACCAGAGTTTTGTGGCTCAGGGCATTTTTACGTGAGGGGCTTTTGCGCTCTAGCAGGTGGCTTTTAAACGCTTTACGGCGCGAGATTTTCTTACCGCTGCCCGTTGCTTTAAAGCGTTTGGCCGCAGCTTTGCGCGTTTTGAGTTTCGGCATGTTCTAGAGCATTTGACACGATTGTCTATCGTAGCGAGAGATCGGTCTTAATGCAAGCGGCGATCATCAAGCCGCAGGGTCTATGATTAGAATCGCTCGTTGGTATCTGGGACGGGAACTGTTGTGCCGGGATTGCTCCGAAATTCATTGCCTTCGCCGTCATTCTGGTAGATGCATTGGATTGTGGGACTATCTTCTAAATTGCCGGTAAAACCAAAGGTATTGAGACGATTTTTGCAGTCGCGGACTTCTTCAGGGGTGACGACTTTGGCGCGTTCGAGTACCGACCAGTTGTTGCTGCGCATGACGCAACCGGGCACGATACTGGGCTGAGACATGTACACGTTGAAGGGGTTGAGGGTGACGTAGGCACGGCTTTCGACGACCATCGCGCTCGCGCCGTACTGGACGCAAATGTCCGGGTTGGGGGCATTGCGATCGAGAAATTCTCGGTTGGCGACATTGCGTTCGCTGACGGTTGCCGTGGAACTGAAGGCAATCCCGACGCCGATTCCGAGGATGAAAATCCCACCAAACAGCGCCAAGGTGAGCGGATTCGCAAAGCTGGACTGGCCACCCTCGGACTTTTTGGCGCGTCCAGCGCTGCGACTGCCAGTACCGGGATCGCGTTGATCGCGATCGCCATAACTACCTTCGCCGTAGTAGTCGTAGCGATCGTAATCGTTATTGCGGGGGGAGCGGGCGTTGGGGCGGGGACGTTTGGGAGCCATGAATGTTTAGGGGAGGCAACGGGGCGATCGGGGAAAGGCGATCGAAGGGAACATAGTCGCGCAGATCCTACGTCAGACGATCGCGGGTTAGTTTAACGCTTGGGCGATGCAACCGGGCATTCTGTATCCCGAATCATCCAGGGTAAAATTGATGCTTACCCCTAAAATCGCCGGGTTTTGCGACTCGCGCAGTGAATTGTCCGATGTATCATGGGTCGAGTTGACATTTTGTAACGTAGCGATCGCGTCGCGATCCCTCGATTGTTGAGAGGGTTCGGCCTAGTCCAGTTTAGCTACCGCACGTCAACAACCCCACCGCATCGTTCTCAAATGGTTTGCGAACGGATCTATTGACCCCTCTTGTTCGACATAGCCCCCTTTTGACATAGCCATTGACGCTGACTTATGAGTTTTTCGACTGTTGCTCTGCTCGCTCTTGTAGCTGCTTCTCCGATCGCCCCTAGCGCTGCGAATGCTGCGCCCACCTCTGGTCGTGTTGCAATTCAACTGCCGGAAAACTGCAAAATTGTCAGCCTGCCTTCAGAACTGACCGGGCGTGGCGATGCGGTGAATATCTGTCAGCCTGAAGACCTCAATGGCCCTGCGCCGATTTACGGCAACAACATTTACGTCCCGGATGCGAATGCGATCGCGGATCTCAAGGATCATTGGTCGCAGCCCTACGTCGAAGCCCTAATTCAGCAAGGCATTTTACCGGCTCCGACGAACGGTGAATTTCGCCCCGATACGCCTCTAACTCATGCAGAGCTGACCGCGTGGCTCGATCGTGCCCTCAAAACGGCAACGAAGGCGCAACCGCTGAAACTACCCAGCGAGTCTACTGCCGCCCAAAACGAACCAGCGACGAAGGCGACAACCAAACCTGCCGACGGTGTGCAAAAACAAGCTGAGTTTGCTCCCGAAACGGCTACAGCACTAATCAACCAGGCGATCGAAGCGGAAAGCACCAAGCTGAACACCCTGCCCGCAACACCCGAGAACGCCGCCGAACTGGCTGAACTTGCCACAACGAAACTGCTCGGAGAAGCAGCAGTGCGGATGCTTTCGACACTGGATCGTGCCGGTCAAGACGTGGCGCTATCCGTTGGTAACACCCTGCGACCGATGACCAACCGGCTTTCGGCAGCAGACGGCAAAGTCCGCCAGATGGACGAGCCGATCAAAACAGCCGGATCTCAAGCCTCTGAACAGCAAGCCCGCCAAGTCTCCAACCCCGAATTGCTACGACTCGCCCGATCGATCTTCGAGACGAAGAAAAATGCTGACGGTACGCTCAAGGTGGCTCAGTTCAGCAAAGAACTGCGTGGCAAAGCTCGCGACGGTAGCGATGCCCAGCCGCGTGTCTCTCGCCTCGAAGCCGTGGTCGGCTTGGTGGATGCCCTAGAGCTGACCGTACCGCAGGAGAGCGCAACTGCGGCGAAAGCGCTGCCGTTCCGCGATGCTGATCGCGTGTCGGACGTGGCCAGCGATCGACTTCGCACCGCGATCGCCCATCAGCTCGTTGTTCCCGATCCGGAAAACCCGGATCTGCATCCCAATCTAGCCGCAACCCGATCAGACGTTGCCGTTTTGCTCTATCGCGCCCTCGTCGAAGATGGACGCCTCGCACCGGTGGTGATTACATCCGCTAGCGCCCTGAGTCAGCCGAAATTTGAGCGTAAAACCGATGTCGCGATCGATGTGGAACTCGATACAGCGATCGCCGAAAACAGCGTCTCGAATGACTTCGCGATGCAGCTCTTTGCCACACCCGAAGCACCGGGCGTGATTGCGATCGGTATGGCTGAAGGGACACGCACCGTCGATGGCGGCAAAACCAGCGCCTACTGGGGACACACCGACCCTGGCAATGGCAAACACAACCTCGGCTCGTTTAGCTACCAACACGGCGCAGCCTCACCCGAACACGCCGACGCGCTTCAGCTTCAGCGCATGTATCCCTACATTGCCGCGATGCAAACCTTTGCTAGCGACCACGGCATGAGCCTGTCAGCCCTCGAACTGGTCGCCGGAATTGACCTGGCAACCCAAGCACCGCTCGCCGCTCAAAACTATCTCGCCAATCTGAAGGAAGCTAAAGCGCAAGGGTTTGCGGGCATGGAAGCCATTTTTGAGGCGCGATCGTACAGCTATATCAACCCCTACAACGGTCAACTCGAAGCCTCGGGCTTTGGCAACGATTGGGGTCGCCTGCGCTTCGACCAAGCTCGCCGGATTGCCGAAATTCGCTATGCTCTCGATCACTACGGTGTTCAGTAAGGATGACATCTGGCGTTGCTACAATTCATTGAGGCCATGACGATCCGATCATCTCCGATCTGGTTGATATCAGCCCATATCTGACCAAGACTATGGCTGAACCCATCAGGACATCTTGAAGATTTATCCTCTTGGGGGTCAATCCGATTGAGCCGTAGACCCTCGGATTATCCGTGGTAACAATCGCTGCTTTGCGGGTCTCACGTTTTCCATGCCGATCGAGTACGATCGCAAACAGGGGCAAGGTGATATCGTAATTTCGTCGTGATTCGGTATTCCGATTGTTGACCCGAGCGCACGTATAGTGGGTTTTCCCCTCAGGTGCACTGCGAAGAAGTGCAACGAAGAGTCGCAATGCTACACCTCGTCCAAGTCGTAAAAAAAGGATTGCTCGGGAAGTCTGTTGTTCGTCTGCTCGCCCGAGAGCGGACAGATGAGTCATGGACGCTCGTTCAGGATGGTGAAACTCTCGAAATTGAAGCGGGGAATTACGGTGAAGGGGTATTGCTGGTACTGGATCTCAATGCGAAAAAACAGGTTGTTAATCTGAGCGATGCGCGGGATTGGGTGTTGAAGCTGGTGACGCAATATCTCGGGCAAGGGATTACACCGGATTTTCTGAAGCGTGAGGCCGATCGCGCGGAGCAGTGGCGACAATCGTTAACGTTACAAAGCCAAGATCTCGCCCGTCGTACGGTGGAACTTGAAACGCGCCGTGAGCAAATCCAGGCGCTCGAAGAAAAACTCAAGCGGGAAAAGCGGTTGTTGCAAAGTATGGCAACACAGCTTAAAACCCGCGCGAAAGAGCAGCTCGATCGCGAATAGAGCCGATAATTTGCCGATGATTTTATTTCCTTGGTCTACTTACTTGGTCTACTTATAAAAAATAAAAAACAAGACATATTGACCCTGCTCGATGTTCTTGCAAACCGCGTTTCGACTCCGCTCAACGCTCTCTGGTTGTCCTGAAAGTCCTTGAATTGACGATACTAACCGTTTGGTAGACTCACAAAATGACCAAAAGCGCCGATCGTCGTTACCTTTTGGTTGAGAATTTGGGTCTGATAAAGACTAAAAATCAGAAAATTCTGACGTTCTGTGACCGTACCGATCGCCGTGCTGACGGGCGATTGACCACCGATCGTCAAGTCTCGCCCAGCGCTGGCTGCTGCATCGCAGGTATCTTGGGCGATTCCCTTCAATCCGTTCAAAACATCGGGCAGTTGGATCTCGCCGCACAGTGAATCGAAGCGATCGCCGAATTGATCGGTTGCGTAGTTGAGATAGGCTGGTTCGTCAGGATTGGTGACTACGGCTATGCTAATCGTCGCGATCGCCAATCCAATCACGAGCCGCTTCGGGAAACCCGATTGTTTTTCAACCTCAGCCATTGCCTAACTCCTGTTTATCTGTGGTCGATCTGCTGTTGTCGATTTGTGGTGCAGGTGTGGTTCGTTGTTTGCAGATACTCCGATCCTAAACCACAGTCTTGACGAGAGAAATTCTCGGTTTGGGTTTGGGTTTTAAGGTTGGGTTTAGGTGTAGCCCGCTGTTTGTCGCTCCAGTTCTGTGACGACCCGATCGAGTTCAGCCACGATCGGAGTCGGCTCGGCTTCGTAGAGCGCCGATACGATCGCGCGGTAATACCAAAGAGTCCCCTCACGACCGCCAGTGAAACACGACCACAGAGCTTCACCCACAGAGCGGTAGTCCCGCAGCAGCGATCGCGCATTGTGCAGCTTGTCAGCGCTAGAGACAAGACGCATTTCGGGCGATGCCGTCGCTAGGTGAGCGATATAGGCTAGCTTACGTTCGCGCCAGGGCGGTTTGGGTGTGCGGTCTGTGTCGCTACAGCCTTCGACGATCGCGAGAATGCGTTCAGTCGAAGCCCGATCGGGGGTATCCATGCCCAGGGTTTCGCGGATACGTTGCCGCGCCCGATCGCCGCCACAGTCCTCGATCGCATCGTGCAGCAAGGCTGCGATCGCCGTATCCTCATCACCGCCATAGTCAAGCACCAGGCTTGCGACTCCGAGCAAATGAGCCACGTAGGGTACGCCCGATCCTTTACGTTCCTGCTGGTCGTGCAGATCGAAAGCTAAGGCTAGAGCGCAAACGAAAGCGAGGGGATAGCAACATCAAAGTCTCGAAATGATTAGCGAAATTAGTGAAACTAGCGGAATTACCAGCCTGACTGGGGAGATTGACCTCAGTTCTAGTAGCGGAGCCGAGGCAACATCAGGTCACGATCTAAACTAGACGAAGGAGTTAATGATCCGTCAAATCGCGGACTTTGTTTGAGATTTGCGTTGAGTTAACGAGCGTCAATACAGACCATTGCACCAAGAGACTATCCACGGATTTGCCATGATTGATATTCTTCAGCTTGGTCATCCTCAATTGCGTCAGTCGGCACAGCCGATCACCAACTTTGCGGATGATACACTCCAAACCACGATCGATCAGGCTCTGACTCAGCTCATCCAGGCCGGTGGCGTCGGAATTGCCGCCCCGCAGGTTGGCAACGACTGGAGTTGGTGCATTGTCGCCTCGCATCCCACCCTACGCTATCCGGATGCGCCCTACATGTCACCGCTCGTCATGCTCAATCCGCTGATTATTGACCGAGCGGAGACCTGCGATCGCGGCTGGGAAGGATGCCTGAGCGTACCGGGGTTGCGCGGTCTGGTTTCGCGATCGACATCGGTACGAGTGACCTATCAAAACCGCGATGGTGAACCACGGGCGGAAACCTTTGAGGGCTTCGCAGCGCGGATTGTCCAACACGAATGTGATCACCTGAATGGGGTGATGTTTATTGATCGGGTCGAGCGTACCGCAGACCTTATGAGTGAGGTGGAATATCGTCGGCAAATCCTCAAGATCCCTCACGATTTACCGATCTAACCCCGCTAAATTTGTGCTGAAAGCTCGCAATCTGTCCTAAAGTTGCCATCCAGAGCAAACGCATACTAACGTTCAATGCCCTAAAAGCGATGTTTCGAGCACTGAGCGTAGTCGTTCGCGTAGCGTCTGCGAAGCAGATAGTGCGGCCACTTTTCGCGAGGAACCCAGGCTTCGACTACGCTCAGCCTTCAACTTGCCGACTGTCATCAGACACCATGCGATGATTCGGACACGATTCAGTACAATTCGGCGTGATTTGGCGTGATTTGGCGCGATCGAACTCCTCCACCTAGCGGCCAAGTAGCTTCACAATCCCGACCCCACCGAGATACAGCCCCGTAACCGCACCAGCTAGCAGGCTCTGGGTGAGTGGGTCAGTGGATGGAGTTAGCACAGCGCCAAGTACCGCTGCGGCCAGGATGACGTAGCGCCAGCCCGACAGCATTTGCGCCGAGGAAACAATCCCCAACGCACCGAGCAAACCTTGGATGACGGGAATCTGAAAGGCGATGCCGGTGCTAAACATCAGCAGGAGGACAAACTCGAAATATTTATCGATCGACCACAATTGATCGACCACACCCTCGCCATAGTTCACGAAAAAGTTTAACGCCGCTGGGATGAGGGCAACATACGAAAAGA
>JAAUPN010000056.1 GCA_012033105.1 Coleofasciculaceae cyanobacterium RL_1_1 | reverse complement strand
AAAATCGTTGTCTGTCAGATTGATCCAATTGTGCTTTTCATCCGGCGTAACGCGATCGAACGGAATATCGCGAAACCCCGTCTCCGCAAACCAGGCCAACTTATCCTCCCGCGTCATCTCATCCGTCAGCGAAAAATAGAAAATTTCAGCCTTTGCCATAGTTTTGACCTCTAAATCAAACAAAAACTAAAACGAAAAGACACCCACCTCTACCGTACGAATCGGACGCGCATTACCATGAAGCAGAACCCGAACCCGTTCCATCGTGTCCCGATCAAATACCTCCTCACCACACCGATCACACACCATCACCGGGATATCTTCCACCAACAAAAGCCGATCGCCAATCCGAAATATCTCGCTCGTTACCTCCTCACGAAACCGATCGCCGCTACACACATGACACTGACTCATGACATTCTCCATACTGAATAATCTTCCCAAGATTTTGGATCTGGCTCATATAAAGTAATCACCTTGACCTTCGGTGTTTCGGCTCGTGAGACCTGTAAATGTAAAGCCCGCCGATCATCGGTAAATCCTAAAATCAAACAACTGGGTGAATACTTGTCATCAGGATAATCTTCGATCAACCTAATTTTGCTATCACATTCTATGATTTCACGATCGCTAATATTTCGCTCGATCGCCCGCTTAAATGCATGGCGCGTAAACTCAAACTGCCCTTGAGTTAAATCTGATCCGATACACTCCAGACTTTTCATTGACTTTAATCACCGCACTCCCTTAAGTAGAAACATTATAGCAACCCCAGTTTGAATTCCAAACACATTATTCTTCGTGCCGGAAATTTTCGGATTCTTACGTACATCCGACTGAGTATCCACAATATAAACCCGATCAAACTCCTCCGCGATTAGCTTACGAAACCCATCAAAAGCATTTGAGTCGATGAACGATCGATTAGTGATAAACGCAATCATGCCCTGAGACGTTAGGCGATCGCACGCCCAACGATAAAACCGTACGAACATATCGTAAACCGCAATTTGGTTCTGCGCCTGACCCGCACGAATATATGTATCCTTCACCCGTTTATCAATGCCTGCATACGGACGATTCGGATTTCGCAAATTGAAATTTTCCTGCCACGCATTGTACGGCGGATTACCAATAATCACCGTGATTTGCTCATCATTTTGTCGCTTTAAACGCTCCGTATTCTCGACCGACGTAGCAAATAAATCACCTTGTTTAAACTGATACGCCGTGTGATCCAACGTATCCACAAAACAGATATTCTTAAATTCTACAAACTTGCCCATCTTTTGTTGATAGGTATACTCAATATTTAAATTTGCGATGTAATAGGGCAAAATCCCCACTTCATTGCAAAATAAATCCTCCTTATATTTTTGCTCTAGATAACGCTTGGGTAAATATTCAATCAACTCCGTAATAAACGTCCCCGTTCCGGTTGCCGGATCGAGAATTTTCACACCGGGCTGACTCAAGCTTGTCTGAAAATGCTGCGAGAGCAAATAATCCACACTTTCAATCATAAACCGCACGATCGCCGATGGTGTATACACGATACCTAACCGATCCGCCGCCTTGGGATTGTACGCCTGGTAAAAATTTTCATAGACCAACTTGAGAAACTCTTGCTTCTCGTGATGATTTGTGATTGCTGCCGCTCGATTGCGAATCGCAGCATAGTAATGCTCGATCGAGTCACGTACCTCACGGCGCAATTGCCCCGTAAAAAAGATGAAATAACCCCTTGTACTTGCTGCGAGATATTATTTTCCTGGTGAAACTGAACTTCACCAAAAATATGTAGAAAAATATCCTCAGACAAAATGTGCTGAATTAAAATTTCATGCACATCAGCTTGGGTCACTTGCGGATTAATCGAGGTTTTGCAAACTTGGAGAAATTGATCACGTAAATCCACAAACTTTGTATTTTTTGGCGGATTTTCTTGATCCTCGATCGCAGTTTGCAACACCTTCACAATTCGTGGCAAGTCCGCCGAAAACGCCGCGATCGCCTGACGAAACTCCGCAACCTCGGGCTTTTCATAGCTGAGAAACTGCTTCAAACACCGATCCAGTGCCGCCGGATCAGCCATCTCCACCCGCATGACTTCCACTGATCGCTGGAACAACACTGCCGTTTGTGAATTCTCAAACAGGATATTGTCATCGGGATAGCCCGTGGCGAATTTCTCGGCAATTTCCTGATCCAGATGATCGTTAGGATCTTTTGCTTCCCAATAGCCACAATCTCCCGCGATCACGTCGCGAATGACTCCATCAAAGCGAATTGAATTGCCGTGTTTTGTCTTGTCAGAAATCTGCTGAATTAGCTCGTAACGGTACGGCTCGCAATAGATTTCTAGCAAAGCGGCAAAGGCCGGGGCGATCGTGCCCTCGTTCCTACTCTGCCCTCGATCCATCAGTCGATCGAGCTTGGCATAATACCGTTCAATAGCGAGATAGGACACGGTGAACCTCCAGTGCTGAACTCTTTCGTTTCCTCAATTGTGCCGTGCGATCGAGCCGTCTGACGATCGCTCGATCAAACCGTCATAAACCTCAAACTTACGTTAACGAACCGTAGCCGTTTCAGCTCTCTGAACAATGCGAGAAGTCGGACTTCTAAGAGGGGTTTTGAATAAGCAGAAGTATCTATCTATATTTGCCAAAATAGGCCAGATTCTCAGCTAGGATTGAGTCTAGAGTGCTGCTAAATATTGAATTTGGGTAGGGATAAATACTTTTTCAGAAGCCCTCTAAATAAACCATGAGGTTCCGACTTCCCTACCCAAGTCACGCACCCTTAAAGCCCCGATCGCCCCGTCCAAGATGTCACACCGATTAACACAACTCACCCCTGAGACCGAGCAACCGCGCACGGATTCGGCAGATCAGGAACCGATGATCCCCGCATCACCAGTTCAACCCCATCCAATCCTAAACGCCAGGCCGTCGCCTCGATCGCCTCCGGCATTTCCGCTGATGACCCCGACAACCGATCGCTTGAGCGGGGACTTGCAGAATTCGAGCCGATCGGCTCCACCAGGGGAAACGCTACCCCAGAAAGCCGATCGGGAGAGGTCAGAGGTGCATTTTGCGACGTGAACACAAAGCGATTTCCCCGTTGCACCGCCGCACACTGATCGACGATCGAGGGCGGCAGGGCAAAATCAGCGGAGAGACTTAAGAGTCCCGCGCTCGTTGTGTCCACGTCCGGAGTCGTTAACTGCACTACACCGCTAAACTGTGAACCCAGCGCAGACGTAGCCGTAATGTCGCTCTCCGGTGTCAGAAACGGACGAAATTCTGTGCCGAAAATGCCCTCAGCGGCGATCACCACCCGTCCCCCAAAGCCAAATAGGGCATTGGCGGTAATGTCACTGTTTGCGAGCGCAGTCAGGGTGTCGGTGGTAACGGTGATGTTGCCGCCGTTGGTGGAGAGCGAATCGGTGGAGATAGTGGCTTGGTCGCGTAGGCGTAAATCGTGGTGGTTGAGCAGAATATTACCACCGGCTCCACGGCGGCTAGAGGCGGCGATCGCCGCTCCCTCGACGGTTAAACGATCGCCACTCAGAATAACACTGCCCGCATTGCCCAAACCCGCACCGTTAACCTGGATCGTCGCCCCCTGCTGAATTCGCAAATCGGGTGTGGAAATATTGATGTTGCACCCTGATCCCGTGGCGGTCGTGAAATTAACACCACCGGAGTTCGCTGTGATTCTGGAACGTCCTGATGCGGAAGCATAACCGCTCAATTCCACGCGATCGCTCGCGGCGATCGTCACTGTACCCCCCTGACCTCCTCCTCTGGTGGACGCGGAAATTTCCGCGCCGTTCGCAAGACTCAAACGCGCGGTGACAATCTCAATACTTCCCGCCGGGGCAGCACTAAAAGTATCGCTAGTGATGGCGCTACTAAATGGGTTTAGCTCCGTTCCTTCAGCCAGGATATCGATCGACTCTGTTGCCTCAATGCGTACCAGCCCCCCGGCTCCTCCCACGTCTAAAACCACGTCCGTCAACACGGCGCCGCTCTGGGATACGATTTCTGCGTCCCGCTCAATCCGTAGGCGATCGGTGTAAATCATCGCCGCGCCACTCGCACCGGTAGAGCCGATCGTATTCAGCAAAATACCACCGGGAACCAGAGCGCCCACCGGTGTTCCACTTAACAAAATATCCGCTGCATGGAGCGTTACGTTACCGCCCCGCTGCGGTGTAAAGGTCGTAGAGGAGAGTATGCTACCGTCTCGAAGGTTGAGTGTTGGGGTGGTGATATCCAGATCGCCAATTGCGCCGGAGGAACCCAGCATACTAATCGTTGAAATACCCGATCCCGATAGGTTCACGGCATCTCGCGCCACGATTGCGATCGAGCTGCCTGCACCTTCTCCAAACGTGGATGAGAAGAGAGTCGCCCCCTCGGAAAAATCGACTTGTCCTGCGGCGATCGAGACGAAACCCGCATCACCCTGGGCGGCTGTGCCTGCAAAAATCCCGCCCAAGCGCAGATCCGGGGTGAGCTGGCCGGTCAAGGCTCCGCCCACATACACCTGTTGTAGCGTTGCATAACCGGGTCCTGAGACTGTTAGCCGATCGCCGATCTGAAGCTGGATATCACCCGCGCGACCGCGCCCAAAGGTCAGGCTCGACAGCCATGATCCATCCACAACACTAAGATTATTCGCCACCACGCGCAGCCCCGCGCCATTTTGATCGCCCAGCGTATCGGCAATCAGCATCGATCCAGCGGTCAGCGTCACTCGATCGCCAGACACCGCCAGCAAACCACCCCCACTTCCCGCCGTACTCACGATCGCATTTTGTAAATTAATCTCGCCCGTCGGTAATCCTGCTAAGTTCTGCGTCTCTGTGACCAGGCCAAGATCTCCCGATCGTGCCACCAGGGCGATCGTCCCGTTCGGAGCCGAGATCTGCGCCCCGGATAGCAGCAGATTTGCCCCAGATAAGCGTAGGGTTTCCCCGATCGGGACGGCTAGATCTCCCGTAATCTCCAGCGTTCCCACTTCGCCTAGCCCAAGGCCGATCGGGGCGGAGACTGTCAGCAGTTGGCGCTCAGGCGGCGTGGTCGGTAGCCAGCGGCTGCCATCTTCAAATAACACCGAGTTGGCGGTGCTTAAGGTTAAGGAGCCGGACACGTCGATCTGTGCGGTGTCGCCCCAGCGGATTCCGTTGGGATTGAGTAAGAAAAGATTGGCGTCGCTGCCTAGGGTTCCGGCGATCGTGCTGCTATTGGAGCCGGTCACGCGGGCGAAGACGTTGGCCACGTCGGGCGCAGTGCCGAAGTTAACACGTGTGTCGGGCGCGATGTTGAACTCGACGAAACTATGAAACAGATTGGAGCCACGTTGTGTGCCTCCGATAATCGACAGGTTTGAGGCATCATCGGCGATCGGAACGATCGTCGAGGCGTCCGGTAAGCTCGCATCGGGTAGGATTTGCGCTTGGACGGGTGCAGGAATCGCGCCTAAACCACTGAACCCGATGAGGCTAATGCTAATACTGACTACCAGTCCTATGTTGAACGCTGATCGTCGGGTGGCAGCGATCGATCGGGCTGGGCGTCTCGATCGAAGCAAAGGGTGATTGTGGCGTGATGCTGTTGGGGAATTCACCGGGCGACCAATCCATTGAAATTTCATTATTGTTCAACCCACGAGGTATTGATCAGCCAGATCCACAATACTTCCATGATAGTTGTGCTAGATAATGCCCGATCGCTGCGTTCAGCACGGAGCGATCGCCGCCTCAACCGAGGCTTGGTCACCACCCGAGTTCCGCAGACCCAAGAACCCAAACCCATTCATCCCCCAAGCAAAACCAGAGCGGCAACACCCGGATACAATGAACCCTGTGGTTCTCAGCCGTGTTCTAAATTTATGTCAACTTTGCCCGACTCCCCATTTTCGCCCGAAGAAATCGCCTCTGAAGGCATCAAGCCCGACGAATATAACGAAATCGTCGATCGCCTCGGACGCCATCCCAACAAAGCCGAGCTAGGGATGTTCGGCGTCATGTGGTCAGAACACTGCTGTTATAAAAATTCGCGGCCTTTGTTGAGCCAGTTCCCGACCACCGGTGATCGCGTCCTGGTCGGCCCTGGCGAAAATGCGGGCGTTGTGGACTTTGGCGACGGTATCCGCCTCGCGTTTAAGATTGAGTCGCATAACCACCCGTCCGCGATCGAGCCGTTCCAGGGTGCGGCTACCGGTGTCGGCGGCATTTTGCGCGATATCTTCACGATGGGCGCCCGCCCGATCGCCGCGCTCAATTCCCTGCGCTTCGGCCACCTGGAAGACGCCCGCAACCGCCGCATTTTTCAAGGCGTAGTTGATGGGATCGCCACGTACGGGAATTGTTTTGGTGTGCCGACCGTTGGCGGTGAGGTGTACTTCGACCCGGCCTACAGTGGTAATCCCCTCGTCAATGCCATGGCGATCGGGCTGATGGAAACCGACGAGATCGTTAAATCCGGCGCATCCGGTATCGGCAATCCCGTGATTTATGTCGGTTCTACCACCGGGCGCGACGGCATGGGTGGCGCGAGTTTTGCCAGTGCCGAGCTGACCGATGATTCGATGGACGATCGACCCGCCGTCCAGGTCGGTGACCCGTTCCTGGAAAAATGCCTGGTCGAAGCCTGTCTCGAAGCCTTCAAAACCGGCGCAGTGGTCGCCGCACAGGACATGGGCGCGGCGGGTCTGACCTGCTCAACCTCGGAAATGGCGGCCAATGGTGGCGTCGGCATTGAACTCGACCTTGATAAAATTCCGTCGCGGGAAACGGGCATGGTTCCCTACGAATACCTGCTGTCGGAGTCCCAGGAACGGATGCTGTTTGTGGGGGCGAAGGGTCGCGAACAGGAGCTGATTGATATTTTTGAAAATTGGGGTTTACAGGCGGTGGTGGCCGGTCGCGTGGTGGAGGAACCGGTGGTGCGGATTCTCTGGCATGGCGATGTGGCGGCGGATATCCCAGCTTCGGCGCTGACGAGCAATACACCGCTCTACAAACGTGAGGTGATGGCCGAACTGCCGGAGTATGCCCAAATCGCCTGGGCTTGGTCGGTGGATTCACTACCGGAGGCCAGTGCAACGGGCATCACGATCGCCGATCAAACCCACACCTGGAGCGATGTACTCCTAACCCTGCTCGACACCCCGAGCCTTGCCTCAAAACGTTGGGTGTATCGCCAGTATGACCACCAGGTACAGAACAACACCGTTCTCGTTCCCGGTGGCGGTGACGCGGCGGTGATTCGCCTGCGATCAGTACTCGGCGGCGCGGATTCGGCGACCCAGCGCGGCTGTGCCGCGACGGTGGATTGCAATTCACGCTACGTCTATCTCGATCCCCACGAGGGCGCGAAAATACGTCGTGGCGGAAGCGGCACGGAACCTAAGCTGCGTCGGAGCCGAGCCGGTGGCCGTGACCGACAACCTCAACTTTGGTAGCCCCAGAAAGCCGATCGGCTATTGGCAACTGGCCTCAGCCTGCGCCGGTTTATCCGACGCTTGCACCGCCTTTAACACGCCGGTTACCGGTGGTAACGTTTCGCTCTATAACGAAACCCTCGACTCCACCGGCAAGCCGACCCCGATCTATCCGACACCGGTGGTCGGTATGGTTGGCCTGGTAGAAGATGTGGCGAAGATTGTCGGCCAAGCTTTTCAAAGTGAGGGCGATGTGATTTATCTGCTGGGATCGCAGCAAGTGCCGACCCTGGGCGCGTCGGAATATTTGGCGACGATCCACGGCACGATCGCCGGGAAGCCGCCACGGGTGGACTACGACGCGGAACTTACGGTACAGGCGGCCTGTCGGACGGGAATTCGTTCCGGCTGGATTCGATCGGCTCACGATTGTGCGGAGGGCGGTTTGGCGGTGGCGATCGCCGAGTCGTGTATCGCGGGTAACATCGGCGCGAGCGTGGATGTGGCAAATGTAGCCGGTGGCGATCGTGTCGATGCGCTGCTGTTCGGCGAAACCGGGGCGCGAATTGTGGTCTCGGTGGCGCGATCGAATGTGGCGACCTGGGAAGCGTTTTTAACGGAAAACCTGGGCGAAAACTGGTGCGAACTGGGTACGGTTCACGGTTCACGCTTGATGATCGAGAATCACGATACGGTGACGATCGAGGCGGATCTAGCGACGATCGCCGATTGCTTTAACCTGGCGATCGAGCGTCGTTTATAAGTTGGCCAAGATCCTAAAACGTTGGCCTAAAACGATCCAGACCTTTGAGGTTTTAGAAACCTCCACGGTCTAGCCCTCGCGATACCGATCCGCGTCTGTTTTTACGATTTGCGTCCGTGTTCGTTCTACCCCAGCCAAACCTAACCACCACCGATCGCCATGACTGAAACGATTTCGACCGATCGCGCTATCTCGACCCCACTCCGCCAAGATTGGGATCTGTCCGATCTCTATGCCGGACTCGATGACCCCCAAATTGATACTGACCTCGCCGATCTGCAAGCCCTAGCGAGCGAATTTCGCTTGACCTATCGCGGCAATGTTGCGATGTTGGGCGCCGACGAAATCGCCGAGGCGCTGAAACAGCTCGAAGCGATCGGCCAGAAAACCGATCACATCGTCGCCTATCCGATGCTGACCTTTGCGGCGAACACCCGCAACGAACAGGCAAAACAGGTGCAAGATCGCCTGCTGGAAGCTGCCACGGATTTAGAAAATCTACTGCTATTTTTCGAGTTAGAACTCAAAAATCTTAGTGTCGAACGACTAACCAAACTGCAAGCCAATCCCGCCCTCGCGGACTATTACCACTACTTCCGCCGCACAATCGAGGCGCGACCGCACAAGCTATCGGAAGACGTTGAACAAACCCGAAATAAAGATAGCCTCACCGGTCGCCAAGCTTTTGTCCAACTGCGATCGGTGCATCTCGGCGAACAGGAATATACCCCGGTCACTCGTGCCGATGGTACAGCCGCCACCACCGACGCCGAACTCAGCGCCCTACTCTACGACACCGACCCCGATCGCCGCCTCGCGGCCTACACCGCTGTACGTGATGTGCTCGCACAGCACAATTCGCTCTACAGCTACATCCTCAATAGCGTTCTGCAAGACCACCGGCTCGAAAGCCAGATGCGATCGCACGCTTCAACGTTGCATAAGCAACTCGTCGCCGATGAAGTCACCGAGCCGGTGTTTCGTGCCATCATGGACGGCACGCACCAACGCTTCGATCTCTTTCAGCGCTACTATCGCCTCAAAGGCAACGCCCTCGGTCAGCCGATCCGCATTTGCGATCTCTACGCCCCCTGGAGTACCGAGCCGACCCCGCCGATCGCCTATGACACCGGTGTCACGACGCTGCTCGATGCCCTGACTCAGTTCGACGTGAACTATGCCCGTCGTGCCGAGGAATTTTTCCTGAACAATTGGGTTGATGCCACGGTGCGACCCGGTAAACGTGGCGGCGCGTTTTGTGCGTACTACCACGGCAAGCACAGCTATTTGCTGCTGTCTTACACCGAAGATTACAACTCGCTGTTTACCCTGGCGCACGAGCTGGGGCATGGGTTGCACTTTGCCTGGATCGACGATCGCCAGAATTTCTTTAATAGCAATCCGCCAATGGTGACCGCTGAGGTCGCTTCGACGTTTAACGAACTGCTGCTGTTGGATTATCTGCTCGATCGGGCCGGTGATGATCCCGCCCTGCGTCGCGCTCTGCTGACCCAACACATCGAAGATCTGCTCAATCTCATCTTCCGCCAAAGCACGATCAGCCGCCTGGAGTTGGCACTGAACGATCGCGCGGCCAGTGGTACGATTACGCGCGATTTCGTTAACACCACCTGGCGCGACCTCTACACCGACCTCTGCGGCGATAGCGTCGAACTACTCGACGCCCACCAGTACGATTGGGCGCGAATCGGTCACATCTACTTTAAGCCGTTCTATTGCTACCAGTACACTGCCTCTAGCCTCGTGAGCCTCGCCTGTTATCAGCAGTATCAAAAGCAAGGCAAGGATTTTATTCCGGGTTATTTTGAGCTGTTGGCCTCCGGTGGTTCTGCGAATCAGTTTGATTTGTTGCGGCAACACGTGGGCGTGGATTTGGAGGATACGGCGACGATCATCAATGCGCTGGAATACATCGAGCGGCGACTGGATGAGCTAGAAGTGACGTTATCGTAAGGATCGATCGAGCGGATCTGCGGCAAATCCTAATCAGTTTCGGTTGATCTGGTGTCATTCCATCTCTACATTCTCTACATTACTGCAACGGACTTAATACCACTTCTCTAAAGCAAGGTGAACGATTACCAGGGAGCGCCGATCGCGGTGAATCCCGACCAATAGTAGGGATTGCTGAAATCCTGACCGGCGACACTGCTCAAGCTTGCGGGGAGGGGGATCGGCTCCTCAATGCCGTCGGCGTAGAGCATTCCATCGGTGATATGAACCTGACCGCGCATTAAGGCAAGCTGCGCCGATCGTAGGGCTTCGGCTTTAATCGGTGCGGTCGCGAGGTAATGGTAAAGCTCGCTCATCAGCATAAACGTCGCCGCATCATCGACATACCACAGGCTGGCGATCGCGGTTTTAACCCCCGCAGCCACCGCTAACCCCGCAAATCCCATTTCCGCTTCCGCATTGCCCAACGCCGTTTGACAAGCAGACAGCACCAGCAATTCCAACGGCGGGTCATGCCAACCCAATTCACGGATATTGTCCAAGCCGATCCGTTCATCCCAGAGCTGAATATAGGAATTGGATAATGAACCTTCGTTAAATTCGCCGTGGGTGGCGAGGTGAACGATCGGGTAGGGGGTGCGATCGCGTTCGGCGATAATGTTGCGTCGGGTGAAGTCAGCGTTGAGGATGATTTCGCCGTTGCGACGATGATTAACGAGGGTGTCGAGTTCGGCGGGGACGGCAGGCAGGGGGGACAGGGCGGTAAATTCACTTGCGCCCATGGCTAACATCGGTGCGGTTTCGCTGAGGGGTTGATAGCGAGTGTCGATTAAGCCCATGCTGGGAATCAGACTGAGGCTATAGCGCTCGACTAAATATTGTTCACCATCGTAGAGTGCGGCGATCGGTAGTCCTCGCAGTCCCACGTCTAGCGATAGCATCAGCGTGTCAATTCCGCGTGCTTCCAGGTCGCTCGCGATCGGGCGAATCAGCCAATCGTACAGTTGCGCGGCATAGTCGTTGTGTCGTCCCAGTAGGCGATAGCGGGCGTTAATCAGGGAGTTGCGGTAGGTGGCGACGGTGTCGAGCAGGGTGGTGCGATCGACGGGAATAGAGACGGTGAGGGGAGCATCGGCAGCGGTGATCACGGACAGGTCGATCGCGGTGTCACGTAGGGAAATGTAGACCACGCCGGTACGGATGCCGGTTTGTGCTTCGATGTTCGCCATCGCTTGACGGGTGGCCGCGACGCTCCCGGTGAGGTTACCATCACCGCCGAAATGTTGGGTGTATTCGTTGGTGCGGCTATCGTCGAAGTCGATGATGGTATCCAAACTGACATTAGTACTTTGGATGCTGAGAAAACCACCAGACAGCGCAGCGAGGTTGTTGGTATCGCTTTGGGTTTCGTTAACGATCGCGGTGTCGCTGGTGTCGCGACTGAGAGGGGAGACACTGGTGGTCGTTGTGGCGGTTAGTGTGTTGGGATTCAGGCTGCTGTCAGCTTGAATCGTCAGCGATCGCGCTATCCCGTTGTTGCGTGGCGATCGTCACGAAATTATCCGTCTCAAGGGTTGAGTCGAGAGGTTCACCGTTGATGATCGCGACGTTATCCGAATTGAGATCACCCGTGGCGATCGTGCCATCTGCATTCAGGGAAATCTGACCATCCTCGGTGGTGATATTGCCAGTGGTGATGTTCCCCCCTGCCACTAGGCCAATATCACCCGATTGCCCATTCTCGCTACTGCTGGTAATATCGCCCGCTGTAATATCTCGTCCCGCCGTCAGGTTAATATCACCGCTATCACCCTCAACAGCGGCACTGGTAATATCACCGGTGTTAATGTCTCGCCCAGCGTTGAGGGTGATATCACCACTGCTTTGACCGGCGCGGCTGGTCAGGTTGCCGGTGATGATGTCAATCAGCGCCGAAAAGTCGATATTGCCTGAGTTGCCGCCGCTGGATTCCGTCGTGACATCTCCGGTGGTGACGCTGCCGCCGCTGGATTCGGCGGTAATATCACCGCTGTCGCCGTCGCCGTCGGTGCTGCTGGTGATAGTGCCGGTGGTGACGTTACCGGTTCCGCTGACAGTGACGTTACCGGAGGAGCCACTGGTGGTGGTCGTACTCAGGTTGCGGGTGTTGACCGTACCATCCGTGGCAGTGATGGTAATATTGCCTGAGCCGGTTCCCGCGATCGAGCTGACGTTGCCACTTGCAATGCTGGTTCCGTTAATGAGTACGTTCCCGCTTTGGCCGCTGCTAGCGAGGGTGGTGATGTCGGTGGTGGCGATCGCGCCGGTGCTGGTAATGGTTAGGTTACCGCTGGCGGTGTTGCCGTAGGAGGTAACATCTTGTAGCGTCAGGCCGGAACCGCTGGTGATCTGGACTTGACCGGCGGCTCCGCTTTCGGAGTAGGTGTCGAGGTTGCCGGTGGCGGCGATCGTACCGTTAGGGGCGGAGAGGGTGATGTTGCTGGCCGGTGCGCTGGAGGCTAACCCGCTTTGCTCGTCTGCGGACAGGCTTTGCAGCGTTGTTTTAATCGCATCAAGCGATGGATCGCTGGGAAATTGGCCGACGATTTCGCTGACGGGTCGCAAATCATTAATCGTTGATCGTGCTTGGCTTGCGGCGATGTTACCCTGCGTACTGTTCACGACAATATTGCCGCTGGTTGTGCCTTGGCTAGCTCCAGTTTGAATATTACCGACGCGAATATCGCCCACCGATTGTAGATTGACCCCACTGCCCCCCGCACCGTTATAGCTAAAGGCATCGATCGCGCCGACACCCAAGCTTGCTGCATCTGTTGCACTGGCTCTCAGGGTCACATCACCCGCTGCACCCGTCACACTGAGGGCATTAATAAAGCCAGGAGTACCACCATCATTCAAGGTTAAGGTTCCGCCCGCTGTCATGGAAACATCACCAGCATGGCTGATCGCGGTGGTGAACACCCGCCCAACTCCAATATCACCATCACTCGTGAGGGTAATATTTCCCCCTGTACCACTGACGCCACTACTTGCCGCGAGGAGCAAATCGGCGATCATCAAATCCCCGGTTGTATTGATGGTAACGTCGCCTGCTGTCTGGCCGCTCTGGGTTTGAATATTGTTGACATTCAAATTGCCACCGCTCGTAATGCTCACCTCGCCCGATCGAGCGTCCGTCCCAAAGCCGTAGCTTAAGAGTTCGTAGAAGGATATATCGCCGTTGCTGCGGAGAATGACATCACCCGCGATCGAGTTCAGGCCATTGCTCATCGTTGTGAGGGTTGTCCCGAGTGTAAGGCGATTACTTTGGGTGATGTTGATGTTGCCAGACTGTGTCTCCTGCCCAAAAGAAGAGGTAAAAATCCCGTCTCGCAAGGTGATCCCATCCACCGCCGAGAGAGTGACCGTCCCGGACGTACTGCGATCGCCGGTACTTTTGGTATCAATACTGCCATTTGCAAGATCAATTGCGCCCGCGCTGTTGATACTAACGTTCCCCGATGTCAGATCCTCGCCACTGGTTGCGGTGATGATTGAATCACGGATTGTAATGTCATGATTGCTCATACCACTGGTGTTCGTGATCAAGCTCACCGTTGCACCATCAGCCGAAATCAAGCCAAGCGAAATACTGCCATCGGAGGTTAGCGAAATTTGCCGCCCACCCTGGATATTGGTGTAGGCAATATCTCCATCCACATCGATCGACACCGTTCCCGCCGTGCCGTCCGTACCACTATCCGCGAAAATCTCGTCAAACAAGGAGAGCGACGTTAATCCGCCCCGTCCTGTAATTGCGATCGCGCCGCTGGTTCCGTTATCACCGCTCGTAATATCCATCCCCCCAAGGCTCAACTCTCCCTCACTATCCAGGGTGATGTCTCCAGCACGTCCACCGTTGCCACCACTACCGGTGGTTAGTGAGCCAAGGGTTAGGGTATCGGTGCTATCCAGGTTGATCGAGCCAGCAGTTGCACTGGCTGTATTGACCGATGTATCAAGATTACCTAACGTAATGCCGTGACCCGTGAGCGTGAGATTGCGGCCAGAAGCGGTAATATTTTGACCCGACCCGAGAATCGCACCGCCTCCTGATTGATCGGAATCCGCCATCAAGACGATCGCGCCACCACCAGGCGCAAAGGTTAAATTCGTCGCCAGGGTAAGATCATTCGTTGCCTCTAGGGTCACATTGCCCGTAATCGCTTGCAAAAATGCCGCATTAATCGTCACATCTTGGCCGTCATAGTCCGCTGCCAAAATTGAAAACGGATTAATGGTTTCCAAATCTGCCGGATCACTAAGCGCACTGGAAATTGTAATATTCGTCGGATCAAGCAACACCGACCCCAACCCGCCATAATCTGCCCCCCACATCCACCCCCACCCCGAAACACCAACGACCCCGCCCCCCGAGGTTTCCACAAAACCACCATTACCTCCACTCGCACCACCCCTCGCCCGAATCTGTCCGAAAAATCCTGCCGTATCGTCCGCCCAAACGATCACCTCGCCGCCATCACCTGAGCCGATCGCGCTCGCATCCACCACCGAACCACCATCCACCACCGTAAACGCCGCCGTCGGTAACGTCCCACCGCCACGATATTCACCTCCCCAGATAAATTGCACCGCCGCCCCGATCTCCCGTCGCGTCGATCTCAGCTCCCGCCAACAGTACCCGATCGCCCAACACCTGCACGACACCGCCCACATCTCCCGACCCGCCCGACCCGTCGATCGCGCCCGTCACAATACTGTCACCGGTGACCACCTCCGTCCCCGACAGCCGCACCACTCCATCCGCGCCGATCGTCAACGTTCCCGCCGACGCGAGATCACCCCCCGTTAACAACTCCGGCAAGGCGATCGGCTCGATTCCCGTAGCGACGACGCGATCGCTCGCCACCTCCAAGCCCAACACATTTCCCGCTGCACTCAACTGCAACGTATTGCCGCCGCCCACCGCCGTGACGCTGACATTTCCGCCCGCCAACGTCCCCCCATTAATCACCGTCCCACCGAATAGATTTAAATTGGAGTCGCGATTTACCGTCAGATCGCCGAAATTGGCGATCGCGCCCGACCCTAGCCCCAAAAAATCAAACGCAACAGGTTCACCTGTCAACTCCGACTCATTCGCCACACCCTCAACGTCAAACCAACCCGACGCAAAGCCGATCGCGCCCGCCGTCGTCGCTGTAAAGTCTCCAGCTACATCTAGCCGCGCATTTTCTCCGAAGATAATCCCCGCCGGATTGATCAAAAATAAATCGGCGCTGCTGCCCGTGACCTGAATTAAACCATCGATCGACGACGCATTTCCGCCGGTCACGCGACCTAAAATATTCTGAATCTCTGGCGTCGTCACGAAATTTGCAACCTGATCCGCCTCTAGGCCAAACGTTGCAAAACTATGAAACAGATTCGCACCATCACCCGATCGTTGCCCTCCCTCGATCTCAAACTGATCGCCGCTCTGTTCCGCGATCGTTCCCAATGAACTATCCGGCATGACCTGGGCCTGAGCCGGAAAAGCCACACTTGCCAGCAAGCTAAAGGAGACGATACCTAGCGATATACGCACGTGATAAACCAATAACTCCGTTATCTTCATCGTACTCAATAACGCTCTGAATAGCCTCTAAATGACCATTTCTGATGTCCTTATGTTACGGGTGTATGAAAGAGATGAATGCTATCTCGACCTAAGCTCAGGTTAAATTGGAGATTCAGGATGAACACGCTAAATACTCCTGGACTTCAATACGTAAGGAATACGAATCCTCTAGGGTGTTATTAGCCGTCTAGACCCTGCTATTTGGTATGTTTTATGCAGTCCGATCGCTTGTTTCCATCACACATCACCCGTCTGGTCACATTGCTGATCCATCGCCTCGTACCGAAACTATGGCAGTCATTGATGATGCTCACAATCTTGGGCATAACCATCGTGGCTATTGTTCTCGGCTCTATCCAGCACGGTGTAGCGTTCGAGTTCACCCCGCCGAATCGCAATGCCCCCGGTCGCGTGATCATTGATGGTGGTGGCACACGCTTTAGTGCGGATAGTCTTCCGGGTCGTGGCGTCCCATCTCAGCCGATCGATGGTGGTGGAACACGCTTCAGCGATTTTGACTTAACGATCGAGGGCGAACGAACCATCACATCGGATGGCATGGAATGCCCGGTTACGGCCTTGATTCCCGCTGCAAATTCTGGCCTGACCCTGTCGCCCTATCCGCGTTTCTTTTCCATATGCCGCCCTATCCCGGCGCGTCAGTCGCATTTCGCCTAGAAACCGAGACCGGCGACCTCGTCTACGCGACGCAGTTTGTGCCGGAAGCACGGGACGGAACCTACGATATTGCCCTGCCCACCACGTCGAATTTGCCACCGCTTGAGGTCGGCGTGCTGTACCGCTGGACGTTTGAAATTCTCGGACAGGATTTGATACTGTCGGGAGGCATTCTGCGTGGTGAGCCATCGACGGAATTTGCAGCGGAGCTAGAGGCGGCTGACCCGATCGAGCGGGTTCGTCTGTTGACGGAGACCGGAATCTGGTTTGATGCGATCAGCGAAGCGGCGGATCTGGTGCGTGGCGATCGCAGCAATGCAGACTATGAACAGATCTGGGATGCGTTGCTGCAATCGATCGATCTTCACAAGATGGCCGATCGACCGTTGCTGTAAAACGTGCCGCCGTTCAGGATTGCGGCTGGGCGGTGAGTGATCCGTAGAGGGTGGTGCGTTGTCTTGCGGGACGATCGATCGAGCCGATCGCGGCGACTAGATCTGCTGGTGATTGGCACGTGCCACCCTTCGCTCCGGCCATCGAGGTGATATGCTCCTCCATCAACGTGCCACCAATATCATTACAGCCCCAGCGCAACGCATCGATCGCGCCGTCTAGTCCCAGCTTGACCCAGCTCGGCTGATGATTGACGATCGCCGAGCCGAAAAAGAGCCGCGCCACTGCCGTTAATCGCAGCGTATCCGCTAACACCGGCTGATCGCGCCCGACCCGTTTACGCAGGGGAGCCGGAGCCTGTTCGCCGATGAATGGCAGCAGGATAAATTCGCTAATGCGGGCAGGATAGTCGCGCTCGATCGCCCGTTGTTGGAGCGATCGCACGCGATCAAAATGCCGGATTTGCTGCTCTGGCGTTTCGATGTGACCGCAGAGCATCGTACTCGTGGTGGGAACCCCCAACCGCAGCGCGGTTTCCACCACCTCGATCCAGGTCGCCGCGTTGAGCTTCTCCGGGCAAATCACCCGCCGCACCTCATCATCCAGCACCTCTGCCGCTGTCCCCGGCAGCGAATCGACCCCTGCTTCGGCCAAGGCTTCGACCACCGCTGCAAAACTTAGACCATCCTCGCGGGCGATAAACTCCACTTCTTGCGGCGAAAAGGCGTGGAGGTGAAGCTGTGGAAAGGCTTGTTTTAGCTCGACGACGATCGCTCGGTAATAGTCCAGACTTGAACCGTTGAGCTTGGCCTCGGGATTGAGGCCGCCCTGCATACAAATTTCGGTGGCGCGACGTGCGACAGCGTCGGCGGCTTTGGTGATGATCGTGTCGCGATCGAGCCAGTAGGCATCCGCATCACCGGCATCGCGACGAAAGGCGCAAAAGCTACAGTGCTGCTCGCAAATGTTGGTGAAGTTGATGTTGCGGTTGATCACGTAGGTGACGGTATCGCCGACGAGGTGTTGTCGCAGGCGATCGGCAGCGTCGCGAATGGCTGCGATCGCCTCGGGGTCGGTTTGCGCAGGAGGAACAGCGCCTCCTCCGGCGACAGGATTGCATCAGGCGCGATCACCCGATCAAGTCGCAGTTGGAGATCGTCAAGCGTTTGGAGAGAGCGCATCATAACATCGATAGTGATTGTAGGGACGGTTGGTGACCTCATCCAGGATGATCGCGTTAAACGCTTCACCCGTCGGTTCAACACTCACATGACTATTCACGTATTCGCGGCCACAGTCTTCCAGCGCCAGTCCGTACACAAATGCCTTGGCGATCGATTGAATGCTGAACAGTTGGCGACTGTCGCCCACCTCGAAACATTGCCCGCCTTTCGTGATGACACACAGACCAAACCACTCTGGTTTTGCAAGCGCCAGTTCAGGAATGTAGTCCGCAACTTTACCATCATCACTCGTGGCATAGCGTTGATGTACATCGCGAAGATAGGTGTAAAACGCGGGTGAATCCGAATCCATCAGAAAATTAGCTATACCGCACGTGCAATTTTAAAGACGCTGGCTCGCTGACTCGACAGCTCAATTTCAGCCTGAGTGAGAACACTCACAATATCGATATCGTCGGTTTTGAGTGCTTCGTGGCGCAAAAAGTCCTCCGAACCCATTTCGCCATTCAAAAATGATTTGGCGGAGGCCAGAATATCCGAGAGTGACCCAAACCCGATGCCCTTGACGATAAAGGTGGCGATCGGCGAATTTTTGAGGTCGTAGGCCGATTCCTGGGTGCGTCCCTTGCTGAGTAGCTCGAGTACATTCGCCTCGCGTTCGTTGCGGGGTTTCGAGTCTAGGTGAGAGAGGTCGGGCAAAAAAATGTTCCAGAGCTGGGGTCTG
>JAAUPN010000238.1 GCA_012033105.1 Coleofasciculaceae cyanobacterium RL_1_1 | reverse complement strand
CGTTGTGCGGTTCGTCCAGCGAGACCGGTAAGGGTGCAAAGGTGCGGTAAGAGCGCACCAGCAGCATCGAGAGGTGCTGGCTTGGTAAACCCCGGTTGGGTGCAAGGTCGCGGAATGACGGTTGGTCTTTTACCGATTCCATGTTGGTGTACCGCTTGAGGCGTGCGGTAACGCCCGTCCCAGATAGATAACTGCCCCGATTCTTCGGTCAGGTATCAGTGCAGGTGCAATATCCCAAGCTGACGCGATCGGCGATTTGGAACAGAACCCGGCTTATGACTGCTTTCTCTCTCCCTTTTTTTGCTATTACTGACCAATTCAGCCCATTCAGCCAAGTTTTAAGCAACTACAAAAAAAGAGAGCCAGACCAAACGGTCTGACTCTCTTTTTAACCTTTGAAAGCGGGTGACGCGATTCGAACGCGCGACATTCACCTTGGCAAGGTGACGCTCTACCACTGAGCTACACCCGCTTGATTCAGTTGTATGCGCTCGGTTTTTCCCTTGCGCATAATCTATACTGCCAGCGGTTTTTACGAATGTCAACCTTTTGGGGAAACTTTTTTGCAGGTACGGATCAGCCTGTCTAGAAACAGTCGTCATCGCTGGGGCAAACGCTACGATACGAGAGAGTTTTCGATCGCTCGGATCGGCCTCGGTTCTGTCTTAACCCTCGAACTACTGAGCCATGTCCACCAAAGACAAAATTTTCATCATTCTGCTCGGGTTCATCCCCATCTCGATCGCCGCCCATAGTGCGCACTGGGGCGCAACCGCCATTTTCTTGACGGCAGCCTGCGCGATCGTCCCCCTCGCCGCCTGGATGGGAACCGCGACCGAAGAACTCGCAGTCGTCGTCGGCCCGACGGTGGGCGGTCTGCTCAATGCCACCTTTGGCAACGCGACCGAACTCATCATTGCGCTGATTGCCCTTCAAGCCGGATTGCTCGAAGTGGTGAAAGCCAGTATTACCGGCTCGATTATCGGTAACCTGCTGCTCGTCATGGGTTTATCGATGTTACTCGGCGGACTCCGGTTTAAAGAGCAAAACTTTCAATCGGTCATGGCACGCCTGAACGCATCCGCCATGACCCTGGCCGTCATCGCGATTTTGATCCCCACGGCAGTTTCAGCGACCTCCAGTGGCATTGAAGAAAATACGATGCGCACCCTGTCAAGCGCGGTGGCGATCGTGCTGATCATCGTCTATGGCCTAACTCTACTGTTCTCGATGAAAACCCACGCCTATCTCTGCGATGTGGGCGAGGCGGAAAACGAAACGGAGGGTGAACCCGAACACGAAAAGCCGAATGTGTGGCTCTGGACGGGGGTGTTATTGGTCTGTACGTTAGCCGTTGCTTACGAATCGGAGCTACTGGTCGGTTCCCTCGAAGAGGCCACCGAAGCCTTGGGTCTGACGCCGCTATTCACCGGGGTTATCCTCGTGCCGATCATCGGTAATGCGGCTGAACACGCGACAGCGGTGACCGTGGCGATGAAAAACAAAATGGATCTCTCGATGGCGGTTGCGATGGGGTCGAGCCTGCAAATCGCGTTATTTGTGGCGCCGGTGCTGGTGCTGGCGGGCTGGGCGTTTGGTCAGCCGATGGATTTGAATTTCAATCCGTTTGAGTTGGTGGCCGTGGCGGTGGCGGTGGCGATCGTCAATTCCGTTAGCTCGGATGGACGATCGGACTGGCTGGAGGGAGCCTTACTACTTGCGACCTATGCTGTGTTGGGTATTGCTTTCTTTTACCATCCGATCGCCTAGCCCTGATTGTCTAAAGTTTCCTTTCAATAGACTTGATAGACCTTTGAGGTTTTGGAAACCTCAAAGGTCTTGCTTTTCGCGATCAAACTTGGCGATCGACCCCAGTTTAACTTTCAAGCTGGCACGATTTAGCCCGGAACGATTGCGCGGAGTTGCGACCAAATCCCGTTAAACAGGTCTAGCACGACACGACCCAGATCCCAATTTTCCACCACGATCGCCTGGTGGGCTAACCAGCCGATACCTGATCCCCAAACTGGCAACACTCAACAACACGAGAAACGCCTTCCAGCCTGACAGATTCGCAACTTGCAAATCGAGGCGAACCAATAGCCCCGCCGACATGAGCAGCAGCAGATTGGCAAGCCAATCGATGTGAACCAGCAGAAAGACGATGATGATGCCCCCGAGCATCGAGGTAAGGAACGCGCGTCGATCGGACTTGAGCCAGCGCACAGTAAAGACCCGAATAATCGACCACGGTGAGGCCAATAGCTCCGACAACAGCAACACCGTAAAGATCGCGATCGCCCAGGTTCCGCTGTTCGTGATCCAGGTCGCCAGAAGCCAGCCAAAATTGATATAGGTCAGTAACAGCAGCGAAAACGAAATGCTGTAGCGGGGTCGGACTTGCAAATTACAGGCTGGGGGATGAGTGGGAGGCAAGGATTCGCGAGACATGCGGTAGCCCGATGAACGCCAAAAAATCGAAAGAGGGAAGCTTCTAGCCAGGAATGACCACGGTGATCAAGAGTCGCAAGCTACGCTAAAGATTCAAAGATTCGATGAAATTGCCTGCACAGGACAGCTCGGGATGCACTGCTCACAAACAATGCAGCGACTCCGATCGAAGTGTAAATGAAAGGTTTTTGGATCGAGGGACAGTGCTTGGGTGGGGCAAACACCCGTACATAAACCGCAGTCCACACAGACCCGATCGTCAATTACGATTTCGCCCGAGGCTGATGAAATGCGAATATCTTGCGATCGCATCCAGTCGATCGCCGCATTCACTTCATCAATATCGCCAAGCAACTCTACCACCAGCGTTCCAACCTGGTTTGGCGTCACCTGAGCGCGGATAATATTGGCCGCCACGTTAAAATCCTTCGCCAGACGATAGGTCACGGGCATATGAATCGACTGGCGAGGAAAGGTGAGCGTCACTCGTTTTTTCACGGGGAATATCGCGCCGTGCGCGTTCGACTCACTACAGATTAAACCCGGATTGCGACCCGTCAACCAAATATCATGGTTTCCTCGCTTCTGGATGTTGCTGACCCGTTGCTGACCCGTTGCTGACCCGTTGCTGACCCGTTGCTGACCCGTTGCTGACCCGAAAACTGCGATCGGGGGAGTCTGATGTCGTCTAAACCTCCAATCAGTGCCGTTGAATTGGTTATCCCGACCATTTAATTGGTCATACTGGTTGGTGATACTTCCGTAATAATTCTGCCTGTTCAACCCCATGAGTGATACGCCGACTAACACAGCTAACCTCGCGACCCGTAGCCGTAACATCATCGTCGCGATCGCCGCGATTATCCTCGGTGTCGTCCTCGCCCTCGGCATCAACGCCCCCAGCGGCACGGCAACCCTCGCAACCCTGGCTGATCGCGCGGTCAGCTTCGAGGTGGCTCGCACCAACGACAAACCCACAATGATCGAGTTCTACGCCAACTGGTGTACGAGCTGTCAGAGCATGGCTCCGGCGATCGCCGAACTCGAAGACATCTACGACGATCGGATTAATTTCGTCATGCTCAATATCGACAACACCAACTGGCTACCCGAGATGGAGCAGTATGACGTGGATGGTATACCGCATTTTGTCTTTCTCGATGCGGCGAACAACACGATCGCCCAAGCGATCGGCGAGCAGCCAAAATCCGTCTTTGAACAAACCCTCGTCAGCCTACTGGACGGGCAAGCGATCGCCGCTGAACCCAGCCAGGGACGAACCTCCAGCCTTGACGAAGAACCCACCGATCGCCTCCAACCCAGTACCGATCCGCGCGGCCACGGTGCGATCGCGCCCTAGGTCAAAACCAAGCTAGATCAAACATATTGAATAAACTTATGCAAAAAGGGGTGACAAAAACAGGAGATATCAGTATATTTGTGGATGTGTGAGGAGCGAACCAGAAAAAGCGCCGAGACGAAACACGGTCAGTCGTCGGCGCTTTTTCTGATCTTTGGGTCTTTGCGCAGTGGTCGGCTCGTTTCAGTTCGTCGCCCCTGCGCTTCTTCGCTCCTCACGGGTTCCTAGCTTTTCGTCTAGGTCTACCCTGGATCGTTTTTATTAAGCTTGAGTTGGATGGGTTGAATCAGTTCAGCTTCGATGGGCTGAAACTGGGTTGATTGGGTTTGATTAAGTTTGATCAAATTGGGCGAGACTCGCCGTTCTCTATCGGTTCGGCAATCTCAACCGCTCATCCTGCTATCGGTCAGAATGATCGATCAAGTACACTGGTCAAAATAGACATCGGGGTCATAGTCTCGACGTGACACCGTCCTACAGCCTCGTAACCTTGTGAATTTGTAAGTTTTATGAATCCTGTTGTCGGACTTTTCGTCCAAACCCTCAGCACCTTTCTCAACATCTATCTCGCGCTGCTCATCGTGCGCATCCTGTTGAGCTGGTTTCCGAGTGTCAATTGGTTCGATCCCCCGTTTTCGATTCTTGGTCAACTGACCGACCCCTACCTCAATCTGTTCCGATCGCTGATTCCCCCGATCGGCGGCATCGACCTTTCAGCGATCCTAGCCATTTTCCTGCTACAAATCGCACAATCCGCCGTTCCCGCCCTCCTGGTTGGCGGCACATCCTTCTAGGGCATCGCGATCTTAGACATCTGGTCGCAGCGCGTCCAAAGCTGACTCATATTCAATAGGCTCCAGATCGCCGATCAACGGAACACGGAACTTTGATCTAACCAAGTTCTGCCGATCGGTAATCGTGGAGCTTCATCGTTTCATGCCCAAAGATCGGTATCACCTCCTGCGTTGTCAAAATTTTTTCGATCGCACCGCAAGACCTGCTCCACATTTGTTGTTAGAGTAATAGACCGAGAAGCATCCTTTTGACCCCGACATGACGGCCTTGCGAACCTGAGGCAAGCTCGCATGAAACGAACGCTCACTCCGGGATCGCACCCCATAACGCTCCTAAATGGACTGTCATGCTCAACCCAAATCTGGACGATATCCAGTTAACTCAAGAAGATTACGAACGCTACTCACGCCACCTGATTTTGCCCGAGGTGGGTGTCGAGGGACAAAAACGTCTCAAAGCTGCAAAGGTTCTCTGTGTCGGTACGGGTGGACTTGGTTCGCCGCTATTGCTGTACCTGGCTGCTGCCGGGGTCGGTACGATCGGGATTGTCGATTTTGACGTTGTTGATTTCTCCAACCTGCAACGCCAAGTGATCCACGGAACATCCTGGGTCGGCAAGCCGAAAATCGAATCGGCGAAAAATCGTATCCACGAGATTAACCCGTTCTGTAACGTCGAACTGCACGAGGTTGCGCTCAGTTCGGAGAATGCACTAGAGATTGTCGAACCCTATGACATCGTGGTCGATGGTACGGATAATTTTCCGACGCGCTATCTCGTCAATGACGCCTGCGTCTTGCTGAACAAGCCCAATGTTTACGGTTCGATTTTCCGCTTTGAAGGCCAAGCGACGGTCTTTAACTACGAAGGTGGCCCCAACTACCGCGACCTGTATCCCGAGCCACCGCCACCGGGCATGGTTCCCTCCTGCGCTGAAGGCGGTGTGCTTGGCATTTTGCCGGGGATCATCGGCGTAATTCAAGCGACGGAAACGATTAAAATTATCATCGGCAAAGGGACAACTCTTAGCGGTCGTTTAATGCTGTATAACTCGCTGGATATGACGTTCCGCGAGTTGAAGCTACGCCCGAATCCCGAGCGTCCTGTGATTGAAAAACTCATTGATTATCAAGAATTCTGCGGAATTCCCCAAGCTAAAGCAGCGGAGGCCGCGAGCGTGAGTGAGAT
>JAAUPN010000237.1 GCA_012033105.1 Coleofasciculaceae cyanobacterium RL_1_1 | reverse complement strand
GTTATTCACCAGGGCGACGAACTCGCCCGAGCTGCGATCGATGCCCAACTGCACGGCGCTCGCGAAATTATTGCTCGTATTTTCGCAGACGGTGACGTTAGGAAAATGCTCACGCAGATAGGCCACCGATCCATCACGCGAGCCGTTATCGATCGCCAGGATTTCGAGCGCGGGGTAATCGAGATCGAGCAGTGCGCCGATGCAGCGATCGAGATAGTCGCGTCCGTTGTAGGTGACGACGATCGCAGAACAGGTGGGAAGGGCGGTCATGGCAAAGTTACCGTTCAAGCCAGGTTAGGACGAGCAATCAAACCGCTTCTTCAAAGCCGAGGGCAATGCGTAAGACATCGCGGTGCATCAAGGCGCGATCGGCCAGGGAATAGCGCTGATCCTCCGATAGCACCTTGCCCGTTTCCAGCGCTGTGCGCCACGCCTGGGCGATCGCTTCGAGATCGTGCGGAATCGCGTCCAACTCCCAACCCGCCAGGTTTAACTCGGACATCAGCGCCGTAATTTTCGGATCGTAGCCGATCGCCCAACAGCGACAGCCCTCCGCTGCCGCCATAATCAGCCCATGCAGGCGCATCGAGATCGTCAGATCCAAATCGCGAAACAGCCCTTTTAGCTCGCGTGGATCGTCTAAACAGAGGATTTCGCAAGGTTGAGAGTTGGGCGGGGCATTGAGCCGCCGTTGCAGGCGTTCGGCGAGGGCGAGATCGGCGATCGGTTGAAACGGCAAGAGGATAATTTGGGCGGTGGTTTGCTGTTGGAGAAGCTGGAGGCCGCGCGTGAGCCGATCGAGCCGTGTGTCGGTGAGTTCGGCATGGGTGCGTAGGACGACACCGATGCGGGGATGAGTGAAGGATTTCAGCCGATCGGTGGTGCGACCCTCCAGCGCCCATACCGGATCGGGAGCCTGAATGTAGGGAAAGTGCCACTCGTGGAGAAATTTGGCTGATTTCCCATCGCGAATGCTAATGCCCGTACAGCCGCCGAAACTGCGCTGGGCTAGCTCGCGGGTGAGCGATCGATTCAGCGGGCCGATGCCCTGTGCCCAGGCGATCGTCTTCAGCCCCAAGCCACGGGACAAGCCCATCAATCCGCCGTAATACACCGGATTGAGCGCACTCGTCGCATCCTGCATCAAGCTACCGCCGCCCCAGATAAATGCATCCGCCGATCGGATCGCCTTCAACACCCGCACCGATTTACGCGCGACGGCCTCGACGCCATAGCGATCATGGGTACGCTCAGGATCGCCACTGAGAACGATCGGCTTGACGGCCTGGGGTAACATTTGCAGCAGCGACGCGAGGAGTGCCTCATCGCCTGCATTGCCCATGCCATAGTAGCCACACAAAACGGCTCGCACGCGCATCTCCTAGGTGTTGGGAACAGGTGTTGGGACAGGGAAAGATTCAAGATCTACGATCCCATAAAATCACAGCTTGTTTGTGTATCAACTTTTGTAACGATGGTTAACTGTTAAATTGACCCTTAGTATTGACCACCAGCAAGCCGCCGCACGCTGTTAGGCTCCCGACTCGTTAGACTTGTGACCTGCATCGCTCTTAATCTTTGCCTTGATGATCTATGTCCCCATCTTCCCAATCGCCCTTTCTACGCCTACTCCGCTACAGTCGCCCCTACCGAGGTTTGGCGCTGCAAGCGTCGGCCTACTCGATACTCAATAAAATTTTTGACCTTGCGCCCCCGGCGTTGATCGGAATTGCGGTGGAGGTGGTTGTTAAGCAGGAACAGTCGTTTTTGGCGGATTGGGGCTTCGTGTCAGTGCGATCGCAGCTTGGGGCGATCGCGATCGCGAGTGCGGTGATTTGGGGACTCGAATCGGTCTTCGAGTATGCCTATCAATGGGTCTGGCGAAATCTGGCACAGTCGATTCAGCATGACTTACGGCTTGATACCTATCAGCATGTGCAATCACTTGAACTGGGCTATTTCGAGGATCGCGGCACGGGCGAACTGATGTCCATTTTGAATGATGACATCAACCAGCTCGAACGTTTTCTCAATAGTGGTGCGAGCGAAGTCTTGCAGGTCATCACGACGGTGGTGATTGTCGCCACATCATTTTTTGCGTTGTCGCCTGCAGTTGCGGGTTTGGCGATGTTGCCAATCCCGCTTATCTTGGCGGGTTCGATCCTCTTTCAACAGCGTCTCGCACCGCGCTATAACGAAGTGCGCGATCGCGTCGGTTGGCTCAACTCTCAGCTCTCGAATAACCTTGGCGGGATCGCCACGATTAAAAGCTTCGTCGCCGAAAAATTTGAACTCGATCGTATCGCCAGCCTCAGCGACAGTTACCGTCTTAGCAATCGCCGTGCGATCACCCTCAGCGTTGCGTTTGTGCCACTGATTCGGCTGGTCATCTTTGCTGGGTTTATTGCCACGCTGATCGTCGGTGGTTTGGAAGTGACCGAGGGAACTCTGGCTGTGGGTTCTTATGGCACGATGGTTTTCCTGACTCAGCGCTTGCTCTGGCCGCTCACCCGCTTGGGCGAAACCCTCGATTTATACCAACGTGCGACCGCCTCCACTCGCCGAATCTTCCGCTTACTCGATACCCCGGAGATCACGCCTACAGGCGATTGCATCCTCGATCCCCTGGTCGGTTCGATCGCCTTTAATCACATCGATTTTGCCTACCGCGATCGCACCCCGCTACTCACCAACTTTTCGCTACACGTCCCCGCAGGCCAAACGATCGCCGTTGTCGGCCCCACCGGCTCCGGCAAAAGTACTCTAGTTAAACTGCTCCTGCGGCTCTACGACACCAACTCCGGCCAAATCACGATCGATGGCGTTGATATTCGTGATCTCGATCTGCAACATCTACGTCAGGCGATCGGCTGGGTTAGCCAAGATGTGTTCCTGTTTCATGGAACCGTGGCCGACAATATTTGTTACGGCAGTTTTGACGCCAGCGCTGCGCAAATCCAGGAAGCGGCAGTCCTCGCCGAAGCCGATGAATTTATCCGTGAACTGCCCCAGGGTTACGACACGATCATCGGTGAACGCGGCCAAAAACTTTCGGGCGGCCAACGTCAGCGCCTCGCGATCGCCCGTGCCATTCTCAAAGATCCGCCGATTTTGATCCTCGATGAAGCCACGAGCGCTGTCGATAATGAAACCGAAGCCGCGATTCAGCGATCGCTCGATGTGATCACCGCTCACCGCACCACGATCGTCATCGCCCACCGCCTATCCACCGTCCGCAACGCCGATTGCATCTACGTCATGCAAAACGGTGCGATCGTCGAGCGCGGAACCCACGATGAACTCGTCGCCAACTCGCGCATTTATGCCGACCTCTGGCGCGTCCAAACGGGCGATCGGCATCGCGACTCGCGCGAGGTGTCCTATTCTTAACCCGAACTCACGTTGATTCGGACTGACGCAAAACATCCCAATTCGTAGGGGCATCACGACGCACTTTTCGGCAACTTCAAGCCCAACACCTGCGTATACGCCCCCCGCGCCTGTGTCACCCCGATCGTCCGCATCGACGCCTCGATCGTCGGACGCCGCAAACTCACCACCAAAAACTGCGCCTGCTCCGCCTGCCGCCGGATCGTCTTCGCCAACCGCTCCACATTCGCCCCATCCAAAAACATATCCACCTCATCAAACGCATAAAACGGCGATGGGCGATAACGCTGCAACGCAAAAATAAAACTCAACGCCGTTAGCGACTTTTCGCCACCAGACATCGACGCCAACCGCTGCACCGGCTTACCCTTCGGATGTGCCACCAGGTTCAGCCCGCTTTCAAACGGATCATCCGGATTCGTAAGTTGGAGGTAGCCATCCCCTTGGGACAGTTCAGCGAAAATCTGGGCAAAATTCGCATTCACCGCGTCAAAGGTTTCCGTAAACGCGCGAACCCGTAACGTGGTGAAATTTTCGATCCGTAACAGAATTTCCGTACGTTCGGCCTCCAGGGTTGCCAGCTTGTCGCTGAGACCATCGAGCCGCGCCTGAGTCTTGTCAAACTCCTCCAACGCCAACATATTCACCGGCTCCATCGCCTCGATCCGCCGCGCTAAGTTGCGGATACTTTTCTGTAGCGCGTCGATTTGGCTGGGGTCGCGTACGGCTGGGGGTAACTCTGGTAAGGGATCGGGTAATTCCGTCTGACGTTCCGCTAGGTCTTGGCTCAGGGTTTCGAGCTGCGATCGCGCCCCTCCTGATTTTCGATTTCCTTTTGTAAGCGCCATTCGATTTGCTGCTGGCTCGTTTGCTGCTCGCGAAGCTGGGTTTCGACCCGATCGCGAGCCTGTTTTTGTTCGAGGAGCTGGGTATTGAGCCGACCGATCGCGGCGCGGGTTTGGTCGATCTGTTGGGTGAGACCGGTAAGACGATCGCGGTTGTTGGTCAGCTTGAGGCGATCGTCGGCTTGGGTTTGCTGGAGGTGGTGGATCTGGTGGGTGGCACGATCGATCTGTTCGCGTAATCGGTCTTGGCGATCGATCGCGTCTTTGCGGCGCTGGCGAGTGTGCTGAAGATCGGTGTCGCGCTGCTGGAGGTCGGCTTCCTGCTGGCGGATTGCGGTTTGTAATTCCGTCCACTCGCTGTGATTTTGCGAGGCTTCGAGTTCGGCGAGTTGGGCCTGAAACGTCTGAAGCTGAACGATGAGCGCGGGTAGGGTTTGATCGAGTTCGGTGAGGCGGGTTTGGGCGGTGTCGCGATCGGTGGTGGTTTGGTTGAGCTGGGCGACGGCGCGATCGAGCTGGGTTTGGAGCGAGTCGAGATCCCGATCGGCGCGATCGATGTCGCGATCAAGATCCCGCGTGGTTTGCGTCGTGCCGCGCTCGATGTGGTCTCGAACAAGATCGATGCGGCGATTGCGACCTATGACGGCCTGGCGCGCTCGCCCTATCGGCCACTCGCCGTGAAGGCGCGGCTCGAGGGCACGATTCTCAAATACGCCAACGGCAAGGTTGCGCCCGAGCAAGCGATCGACACGCTCGAACGCCTGCGCTTCCAGTGGCGCGGCGACGAGGTCGAGCTCAAGACGCTGACGGAACTCGGCAAGCTTTACGTCGAGAACAACCGCATTCGCGACGGCCTCAATACGATGCGCCTTGCGGTGCGTCATTTCGCAAACACCGATGAGGCGCGCGCGACCGCCATGCAGATGGCCAAGATGTTCGAAGGCTTGTTCTTGGACGGCAAGGCCGACGATCTGCCGCCGGTGCAGGCGCTGGCGTTGTTCTATGATTTTCGCGAACTGACGCCCGTGGGGGCGCAGGGCGATGAGATGATCCGCAAGCTGGCTGATCGCTTGGTCGGCGTCGACTTGTTGCAGCAGGCGGCCGAGTTGCTGCCGCAATTTCCGCAAGCCCGATATAACGATGTTGCCCGGACGTTTCGCATCAAAGCGGAACAGGGCGAAATTGGCGATCCGTTGGGGCGAGTCGCCGTCGTCACCGCCGGCACTTGTGACCTGCCGGTGGCCGAAGAGGCCGCGAAACGCTCGACTGGATGGGCGTGGAGGTCGCGATGATCCACGACGTCGGCGTCGCCGGCCCGCATCGCCTGCCGGCCCATTTGCAGACGCTGGAAAAATGCGACGCGGTGGTCGTTGTGGCCGGACTGGAAGCGGCGCTGCCGAGCGTCGTCGGCGGGTACGTTGCTTGCCCGGTGATCGCCGTGCCGACCAGCGTCGGCTACGGAGCCAGCTTCGGCGGCGTCGCGGCGCTGCTGGGCATGCTTAACAGTTGCGCATCGAACGTGACGGTGGTCAACATCGATGCCGGGTTTAAGGGCGGCTATGTTGC
>JAAUPN010000236.1 GCA_012033105.1 Coleofasciculaceae cyanobacterium RL_1_1 | reverse complement strand
AAAGAACTCGCAGTAATGCGAATAGGGTAGGGCATACCCGAATTTACGCTTGGGGAGAATCCCACCTCTGGTTGAAGCACTGCAAGGTACTTTGATTAAGTGGTTTCGTTGAACCAAGAATCCCCACCCCTTTAGGCTGGGGAGTGTCAAGCTGTCATGACTCATCTCATGTTGCGCCGCCTTGTTCCTGCTTCGTGAACTCTTCTTTTTAAGCAGCCTCTAATTTTATCTAGTTTAGATGTTTTGACTCATGATTATTTTGAGTTTGTTTTTATTGTGAGACTTGTTTAAGAAATATGGATTTTTAACTATTTTTCTTGCATTGAACAACTTTTTTTGTTGCCTCAATTACAGTCAGTTACTGCGATTCAAGCTTTGAAAGTAGCGTGTTAGTGTGAACCAATAAGACCTCTGGTCAATTCTTTTGGTAGGGAGCAAGATTCATCATGACTGTCACTGATGCTCGCAATTTTGTAAATGAAAATAAAGCCGATGAGAGCCGGGTTGCCGTCTTGCTCATGGGATATGGTGAAGTCGAAAGTTACGAAGACTTTGCGAACTATAACGAGCAAGCTCTCAATCTTTTAACTGCAAAATTCGCCCCTGTTCCCAACTGGATTTATCCACCTTTGGCTAAACTTTTGGCGATGTTCGATATGCATGAATGGGGACATCAACATAATAATTTTATCTCGCCGCATAATGCTATTTTTGAGCGTCAGCGGGCAGGGATCGAAGATCAACTTCGCCAGACCTGGGGCGATCGCGTCACTGTATTTAAAGCGTTTAACTTCTGTGCGCCGTTTTTGCCGGAACAGGTGATCGCCGAGATTAACGAGCAAGGTTTTGATCGTTTGTTGATCTACCCGCTGTTGGTGGTGGATTCGATTTTCACAAGCGGTATTGCTCTAGAACAAGTGAATGATGCTCTAGAAAAAGTGCTGAAAAATGTGAGTGCGGACGGTGAGGAGCCTGCACCGCTGCTACGGGGGACACGCTATATCCCGTCGTTCTACGATCGCGCTGAATATATCGACTTGCTCGCCCGAATCGTGATCGAAAAGGTCGAAGGTGAGCTAATACGCGACTTTTTGCCGTCACAAATCGGGATTGTGTTGATGAACCACGGTTGCCCGTTCAAAGCGAAGGGTTTTACGTCTGGAATTGACGAAAGCCAAGCGCTTTATGAAGCGGTGCGTCAACGCATCATTAACCGTTATCCGCTCGTGTCGGTGGGTTGGTTGAATCATGATACGCCGTTGATTGAATGGACACAGCCGGATGTGGATACGGCAGCGAGCAACCTGATTCAGCTCGGCGCACGGGCGATCGTCATGATGCCGATCGGTTTTGCAACGGAAAATCATGAAACTCTGCTAGATGTTCATCACATCATTCACCACCTAGAACACAAGCATCCGAATGTACGTTATGAGCAAATGGCCTGTGTGAATGACCGTGAGGAATTCCTCCAGATCGCGGCCTCTTGGGCAAATGAGCATATTGCTAGCCTGCTGAATGTTGGTGTTCCTGAGGTCACTCTTTCGATCGCGCCTTCTAGTGAGACGAAGCAGGCCGAGCCAGTTCACACTGGTCATACCCATCATCATGGCCACGTTCATGATCATGGCAATGGACAGGTTCACTCACACGCATAACAGCGGCTCAACGCTTTTAGGGTCAGGAGTTCGCCTGAGGATTCACACAAGAATTCATGCAAGTTAAAGTTGACCCTTGACTCTAATGCGACGGCATTCCGATGATCTCGATGTTGTCGGATTCCGCGAGACTTTGCCTGCCTCTGCTCACCTATCCCCATGTCCATCCTGTCTCCTAGCCCCTACGATTTGCTGCAAACCTCGCAACATCAGCGTGTCAGCGACGGTCAAATGTTGCTGCTGCTTGAGGATTGCGAGCCGGAACAACGGTTGTTGGTCTTGGTGTGGTCGCAGTTGGGGGACTTCGATAGTTTGGAATATGCCTGGTGGATTCAGCGCGATCGCGATCGGCTAGCGGCAGCTAATGTTGCGGTGCGAGCTGTGGGCATTGGCGATCGTGGTTCTGGTCAAGCATTTTGTCGTTACACTGGCTTTCCGGAAACGTCGCTGTATCTCGATCCGACCGCAATCCTTCACCGCAATCTTGGTCTCTATGCCGGGTTGACGGTCAAACTTCCGGGTTTATCGATCGGGCAAAATGCCTGGGTGAATTTAATGCTGATGTGTGCCGGGATTGGAAGTCCGGGGACGCTGGCGGAAGTGTTTCGCGGTTATCGAGGGGATCGTAATGCGCCGCAGCTAATCGCGGATGATGAAATGATCGTGACCAAGCCGCTTCCGGCGATCAAGGGATCGTTGTTTAAGCTGGCCGGTGGATCGGGTTTCCAGCGTCCGTTTGAGCTGGCGACATTACGACTGCGGAATATGGCGGAGGTTTTGGAACGCTGGAAAGCCTATGTACCAGACCCTGCTTATATGACTCAGCGTGGTGCGACGTTTCTGTTTGATCGTATCGCTTTGTCTTCTATAGATGGTGAAGATGAAGCTGGTCGTGCCTTACTTTACGAGCATCGCGATCGGGGTATTCTCGGTTTTGCGGAATATCCCAATGATCCCCTGTCTTTTCTCGACCGGTTTATCTAAAACCGAAGCGATCGTGAATGTAGCTGTCATCACGATGGTTAAGTCACAGATCAAATTTCCTCTCGAATTATGTATGTGACGTGTTTTGTTTCGAGCTTCACAGCAATACTAAAGTTGAACTTTGATATCAATTTGGGACAAATTTGGCACGAGAATATGTCTTCTTTGACATAAAACAAGTCAAAATAGCCTACCAAATGAAGCTGAATTAAAGATTTACGATCGCCTGTTCTAAGTCACGAAATCCTATTGATAGGATTGCGCTAACTGTTGAGTGCCGGTTCAAGCCTAAATTCAAACGGTGTGAACTCAATGTATAAATTTAACAATTGAAGTTCGTTAAAACATCATTGATAGCGCTATTTTGTGAGTTTCTCATTGTTCATCGCATTGATTTAGATCAAGAGCACGATACTTTTCCGACCCACAGACCTCTTGATCCGCTTAACGTTCATATACTTTTCTAGCTCCTCACTATCTAATCATGACCCAAACCTATCCCAACGCAACCGACCTCAGCCCTGATAACTACATTATTTTGGGTCTAGCAACGTGTTTTGTGCAGGATGACGGCGAATTAACCGAAGTTGAAACCATCGAACCCGTCCCCTCTTCTGCCTTTGAGGCCATTATTCAGGGCGTGCCGACCTCGTATAAGCGACTGTCAGCTTTTACGCTCAATACAATTTTGCCGATCGACACCCCGGATACATTACACAAACCGGACGGGTTCGAGGATGCTGAATGGAGTGGTCAATTTATCGAACGGTTTGCAGCAGCAGCTCGAACTTACGTGCGCAAGCCACAAGCCACGGAAAAACTGCCGATCGGTCAAAGCTGGAATCAGATGAATTACAACCTTGATCGCAAACGTATTCTCAATGCAAAACGCCGTGTCAAGTTGACCGATAATGTGAAGCAACACGCTCATACCCACAAAACGCTTTGATTGTTCTCTTAAATCAAAGTCTTGGGTGCGTACAGTTACGAACAACAGAGGATCGCACGTGATGCCGCTTGATAAAGTGCTCTGTTTTGTCAATTTACGATAAATTCAGATCATCCGATATCTAGTGTGTTGATCGTCGCGATCGTTTAGTTGATTTTTTCCTGAATTTATGGCTACTGTTCGCCTCCATCAGCTTTCACAGACTTTCGATAAACATGTCGCCATTCGGGATATCTCCTTTGAGATCCCCGATGGTGAGTTCTGGGTGCTGGTTGGCCCCTCAGGATGTGGCAAATCAACGATTTTGCGATCCATTGCCGGACTTGAACCCATTGCCGCTGGCGAGATTTCGATCGGCGATGTTTGCGTGAATCAGATGCCCGCCCGTCAGCGAGACGTGGCAATGGTCTTTCAGAACTACGCACTTTATCCCCATATGAGCGTGGCCAAAAATCTCGCGTTTGGTTTGGAAATGCGTCAAATGCCACCGGTTGAAATTCGCGATCGGGTTTCACAGGTGGCGAAGATGCTAGGTCTGGGGCATTTGCTTGAGCGTCTGCCGCGCCAGCTTTCGGGCGGACAGCAGCAGCGTGTGGCTTTGGGACGGGCGATCGTGCGCCAACCCCAGGTCTTTTTGCTCGATGAGCCTCTATCGAATTTGGATGCTCAATTGCGAGCGGAGATGCGATCAGAACTGAAACTGCTGCATCAAAAAGTAGGGATCACAACGGTTTACGTGACCCACGATCGCGCGGAGGCGATGACGCTGGCGGATCGGATTGTGGTCCTTCATCAAGGACAGATTCAACAGATCGGCACACCAACCGAAGTCTACGACCGACCGGTAAATCGTATCGTTGCAACGTTTATCGGTGATCCACCGATGAACTTGATCGAGGCATCCTATCGCAATGGATTGTTGTGGGTGGGATCGCGCTACTGGGGATGCTCGCGAAATCTACAAAATAAACTGGTATCCTACCGCGACCAAGCTTTTGAACTAGGTCTGAGAGCTGAAGCTATCCGATTAACCACGCCAGACGCTGGATTATTAATCGCCCAAGTGGATCTGATTGAGCCGCTAGGTCGCGAGACTTTGCTAAAAGTGTCACTTGTAACTCCTGGTCAAGAGCAGGCAACACCCAGTAACCCGGCGCAAACACTCACGATCATTACGACGGATCGTCTATCTTTCCAAATCGGTGAAACCATTGGTTTGACGTTTAAAGAGTCGGATCTTTTGATTTTCGATGGTGACTCGGGTCGTTGTATTCATACCTCAAGCTTGGAGACACCGACGGTTGTTGCGTAAACAGGGACGCTAAAGGTGAACGTTCTGAGCCATGATCTAGAAAGCCGAATGGGTGAGACGGAAACGTTGTGGGGGTCGGTGTAAGGCTAAAGGCACTGACTCGTTAATTGGACGCCGAGCGCACTACGATGGGTGGTGTCTCGGTTGCTCTGTTTCGTTGATTTTGCATCGTTCTGCGCGATCGCGACGATCGCTCTCCGTATTATGCCGCTCGCCTATTGTTCTGCCTTTCATCCTGCTCTTCGCTCTCGTGTGGTGGGGATTGTACTAGGTACGATCGCGATCGTTGCCTATTTAGCGTCTCCTGCCCAATCGCAAACGACGCACGATACTGTTAACGCTACCGATCATACCGATGCCATTGATCCCATCGATGCCATTGATCCTGTCTCTACAGCACCGGTTGAAACCGCACCCGATACCTCCTCAGATCTCTCTGAGGTTCGCGATATTTTTCTCTTTCAAGATTTAACTCTCGGGTCTGCCTTTACGCCCGATCCCCAGTTTCTGCGCGGTATCGCTGGCGGTACAGAGACCGCTGTGAGTTTGACCGGTCTAAATCGTACGCCGACGGGTCGTTGTGTGGGTATGATCAATACGCTGCCCAATCATCGTATTTATCTGCAAGATTTCTTTGAGTCGCTGCGTTTGCGCGTTCTCAGTGAGAGCGACACGACGATCATTATTCGTGGCCCAGGTGGAACCTGGTGCAATGACGATTACGATGGAAAGAACGCGGGTATTGCAGGACAATGGTTGGCGGGAACCTATGAAATCTGGGTCGGTTCCTACGATCAAGCCATCTTTTCACCCTACGAACTCGAATTTTCCGAGGTCATTCTGCCACGATCGACCCGTGATCGACCCGCGATTTTTCGTCGCTGATCGCCGATCATTCGCCCAACC
>JAAUPN010000235.1 GCA_012033105.1 Coleofasciculaceae cyanobacterium RL_1_1 | reverse complement strand
TAAGCCCGCCGAAACGATCGCCTCCGATGAAATCGGAGATGTCCAAGAGCCGTAGGGCGAAACGCGGGGGGATGTCATGAAAACTTAGCAATGAGGGTCGCGAGGGTCAATCGTAGCGATCGAGCGAGATTCGGTCGAGTCGAAATCTGACGCTAAACCGGTTCCGGTGTTTGCCCGCCAATCTTAACGCCGCTTGGCTAGAATGTTAAGAAGCATAACGTTAGATTGAGCGTGCCGCTTGGGATTGTGACGTATCTAGCGGTCAATCCTGAGCGTCACCCCTCCAGAACTGTATCCCAGGCAACAAACTGCGGCATTTTCTGAGAAAGTCATATAATTCTACGTAATTTCACAGATTTTGAAAGGTTTTGATTGTGCAGACATTGAAGTTATTTCGTTGACATGGTTTCAATGTTTTTCATGATCGACTCCGTTGAATTCGTCCTTTGACCCGATGTCGCCCCATTTGATGGCCATTGTCCATGACCGTCATGCCGTACATCCCTTGCGAAACGTTCCCACGACCGGATCGCGCTTTTTAATACACCGCTCACGACACTGCTATGCACAGCCGCTTTTCTGCCAAAACCCCCGTCACGATCGCCGTTCCCGACGCTCCGATCACGATCGATAACTACCTCCGCCAACCCGATCGCCTGGTGAACGTCCTCGGTAACCCGCGACGCATCCAAAAAATAGGCCGCGATGTGTATCGGATTGCGATCGCGCCGCTATCGTTTCTGGCGCTCAATCTTCAGCCGATCGTCGATTTGCGAGTGTGGACTGATGCGTATGGAACCCTGCGTTTGCAGTCCGTGGGTTATGAAGTGCGCGGTGTTGACTATGTGAAGTATGGTTTTAAGCTCGATCTGTCCGGCAAGCTGTACCCCACAACTCGTCAGGGTCATACCTCGTTAATTGGCCGTGCTGCTCTCAAGGTCAGTGTCGAACTGCCGCCCCTGCTCCAGCTCACCCCAACCCCCATGATTGAAGCGACGGGTAACGCCCTACTGGCTGCCATTTTAGGGACGATCGAATCGCGTTTACGTCGCGACCTCATCTCCGACTATCAGCTCTGGGCGCAAGAAATGGATCGCAAGGCGGCTTAAACCAGCGGTCAGGACTGACAAAAGTTAAGATCAATTTCAACCTTAATACAGGCTTAGTGGAGTTCTGCAAGACTTCAAGGCATGATCTCGATCGAGACCTGCGACGGAGTCCCAAGCTCACGAACCCACCCCCCTCAAAAATTCGTTATGCCCCTAGCTCGCCGCCACTTTCTGTGGATGCTGACCGGAACAACCGGCGCGATCGTCTTAAATTCTTGCGTACCTCGTTCTTTACAGAGAGAAACGGATTCCGGTCTCAGGTCGTTAGGCACTAAATTTGACCAATTGGGTCTTCCCTTTCGCCCAATCGCTGGCCCCATGCCGTTGGCCTACGAAAACCTCAGCCCCGGCGAGCAAGTCGCCACCTACGCGAGCTATGCGGTAGCTGATGATTTGGTGTTACCGGAGGGGTATGAATACGAGGTGTTGGCGTCTTGGGGCGATGCTTTGGGCGATTCGCGGATTGGCTATAACAACGATTATCTCGGCTTTGCGCCGGATTTGGACAACGCCGATCGCGCCTATCTTGGCATCAACTTCGAGTACATCAGCGGCAAAACCTGGATGGCGACCTATACCGAAGCGATCGGCAAAACCTTGCCATTTGCAGAGGTGCGTCAAGCTCTGTCCAATGGGGAGATCGATGCCTTTGCGCTGTCCGCTGGCGATCCGTTGAAGGAGAAGATCGCGTTGCTGTGTCGCGAGGCGATGATTGATCAAGGGTTTGGGGTGATGGTGTTGCGGCGTGACGATCGCGATCGGTGGCAGCGGGATACGGGGACGTTAAGCCAAACGGTCGATCGGCGGATTACCGGAATTTCCGGGTTTGAGGATGGTCGCTACGCTCAAACCACGGGGCCAGCGGTGGCGATTTTCACCAAGACAAGTGGCGCGGGCTATCTTGACGCGCTCGGCGACAAAGCGATCGGCACGTTTGCCAACTGCGCTGGAGGGACGACACCCTGGGGGGACGTTCCTCAGCGCTGAAGAAAATTTTCATCGTCATGTGCCGGAAGCCGTGAAGCTCGATGGCACTTCCGAGCCGCCCAGCGCGATCCCGTTTGATCTGAGCGAAACCGATATCGGTGGTTTTGGGAACGTCTTTGGCCTCGCGGGTAATAAATACGGCTGGATCGTCGAGATTGACCCCGCGAATCCCGAGGATTACGGCACAAAACACACCTGGCTCGGGCGCTATCGCCACGAAGCGGTGGGCGTGCGCGTCGTCACGGGTGAACCGATCGCTTTTTATTCCGGTTGCGATCGGCGCGGTGGTCACCTGTATAAATTCGTCAGCCGTGGCACGGTCAGCAATCCGACCGACAAAGCGAACTCAAAACTGCTCGCAGACGGAATGCTCTACGTCGCCAAATTCAACGCTGACGGCACAGGGCGATGGCTCGCGCTGAATCCGGACGCCGTCATCAACCCCGATCGTCCAAGCCAAATCATCGGCAACACCGTGATTTTGCACGACGCGGCGGGCTATCAGCGCCTCACCGATGACGCCGCCGTTGACGCTTTCGCCGCCAAATATAAAACCCTCGCCGATCTCTACACCGGCACGCGGGACGAACAACAGGGCGCGATCGCGATCGATGCCCACTACGCCGCCAACGCGATCGGCGGAACCTACACCGCCCGCCCCGAGGACAACGACATCGCCCCCGACGGCTCGCTCTACATCGGCTTTACCTCCGGCTCGCCCGACGCTGAGGGCGGCCCCGACAAAGCCGTATTCGCCAGCCCGATCGGTGAGGACTTTCACGAACCGGGCTGGGTGATGCGCCTTGTCGAAGCGGACAATAAACCCGGCGCGATCGACTTCACCTGGGAAATGGCCGCAACGGGCGGTGAACCCTCCAAAGGCGGCGCGGGACTATCCAACCCGGATAATTTGCTGATCGACAAGGGCGGCAATATTTGGATGGTGACGGATATGTCCACCGACAAACACAACCGCGTGGTCGCCAGTCGGATGGACGCTGACGGTCAGCCGTTGCCCAGCAGCAAGATGATCGGAATTTTTGGGAATAACAGCCTGTGGTACATGCCGACGAGTGGCGATCGAGCGGGTGTGCCGCTGCTGTTTGCGATCGGGCCGATGGAGTGCGAAACGACGGGGCCTTGTTTTGATACGGCGGAGGAAACGTTATTTCTAGCGGTGCAGCATCCCGGCGAACTGAACGGGGCGCGTCATGACGGCGCGATCGAGACCCGCCAATTTATCATGACGGCGACGGACGGAACGGAGTTCGAGCAGACACGAACCGTGCCGATCGGCTCGAATTGGCCGAGCGGACAGGATGGTGTCGCGCCGCGTCCGTCGGTGGTGGCTATTTATCGTACGGCGGGCGGCGCGATCGTTTGATCATTTATACAGAAGCCGCGTGGGGAGGGCATTGCCCACCCCTGGATCGTTAAATCCTACGCACCTTTCGTGGTTTCCGGTGCATCGGCCATGAGCTGCGGCGCAAAGACACTGCTCGACAGGAAACGATTGGCCTGACGTTGCTGGGCGAAAATCGGCAGCGAATCCCGGACGATCGAAGCGACCTCAGTGGTTTTCACATCGTAGGTTTGGGTCGCCACTTTCGGATAGAACCCAATGCCAACGATCGGCAGCAGCAAACAAGCGGTGATCGCAATTTCGCGCGGGTTGGCATCGAGCCAGCCATTCGAGGCCGAGAAATCTAGATTCAGCTTGCCATCGACCCCGTAGAACATCCGGCGCAACATCGACAGCAGGTAAATCGGCGTGGCAATCAGACCGATCGCCGAAACCACCACCACCACCAATTTAAACGTGTTGCTGTAAATATCGCTCGTGGCAATGCCGATAAATACCGTTAGCTCGCCGATGAAACCACTCATTCCCGGCAGAGCCAGCGACGCCATCGCCCCAGCGGTGAACAGCGCGAACGTCTTCGGCATGGTAGCCGCCAGACCGGTCATTTTCTCCATCGACAGCGTGTGTGTCCGGTCGTAGGTCACACCCGCCAGGAAGAAGAGCAGCGCCGCAATCAGACCGTGAGAAATCATTTGCAGCATCGCGCCATTGATGCCGACTTCGCTAAAGGAGGCAATCCCAATCAGGACGAAACCCATGTGGGAAATCGACGAACAGGCTAAACGACGCTTGAGGTTGTCCTGAGCAAACGCGGTAAATGCACCGTAAACGATGTTAACGACACCGAGAACCGCCAACGCGGGTGCAAAGTAAATGTGCGCGTCGGGCAGTAGCTCCATGTTGAGGCGAATGAGTCCATAACCGCCCATTTTGAGCAGAACACCGGCCAAAATCATCGACACTGGTGCAGAGGCTTCACCGTGGGCATCGGGTAGCCAGGTATGGAGCGGGAAAATCGGCAGCTTAACACCAAAGGCAATCAGCAAACCGGCGTAGGTCAGGATTTGGAAACCGATCGGGTAGTTTTTCATCCCGAGTTCAGCCATATCAAAGGTCAGCGTATCGCCGTAGAAGGCCATCGCCAGCGCACCGACCAGGATAAAGATCGACGCTAAGGCGGTGTAAAGAATGAACTTGGTGGCAGCGTAGAGGCGATTGGAGCCACCCCAAATTGAGATCAAAAGATAGACCGGCACTAGCTCGATTTCCCACATCAGGAAGAAGAGGAGCATGTCTTGAGCGGCAAACACACCGAGCTGGGCGCTCAGGAGCAGCAACAGCAAGCCGTAAAACAAGCGCGGCTTTTTCGTGGTGTTCCAGGCTGCCGCGATCGCTAAAACATTGACCACGCCCGTCAGCACAAACAAGGGCATCGCCAACCCATCTACGGCTAACGACCAGTTCAGCCCAATTTGCGGAATCCAGCTATAGCGATCGACCAACTGAAAGCCAGGATCATTGAGGTTGTAGCGCGTCGCGAAGGCGAACAGCATCAGCAGGAGATCGATCAGGCCAACACCAAGGGCGTACCAGCGCAGGGTTTTACCGGCGGTGTCGGGAATAATGGGAACGGCGCAGGCAGCGATCGCAGGTAGCGCGACGATCACGGTTAGCCAAGGAAAGGAGTCCATCGTTGCGTGCGTGAGGATAAATACTTAATTGGCGATGCTCATTATTGTATGAACCTTTGCAAGGTTATGCAAACTTTTGTTAACAGTTTGATCATAATGGGTTATCTGTTGGGTGAAAAATCAAGTCGATTGATCGTGAGGATTCAGGCTCAAGCTCTACGCTTGGGCGGGTTGAGGCGCGATCGATTCGGCGTGCATCCTGTGGTGAAACCGCCGTCTCAAGGTGTGACTGGATTTGTCAGAGTCATGGGCGATACACGTTTTGAGGCGTTTTGTGCATCGGGTTCTTGACTTAAGCTTGAATCAAGCTTGGGTTGAGGTCAGGTCAAGCTCAAATTCCAGGTGAAATTCAGGCCGGGTCAAGTGTGCTGATTCACTGCGATCGCGTCGGCTGACGAATGATTTTGTCAGAGCGAATATGCTTTTTTGACACTCCCCGACCTGAAGGTACGGGGATTCTTCATTCACCGACGGACCGTGACAGTGCAGGACGTATGCAACACGGCTAGAGGGTCTGTCTCCTGAAGCGTTAAGTTCCCCAGTGCCCCTGGGTACTGTCTTAAGCCACGCTGCAAGATGTTGATAGCAGCATTATGGTCTCTGTCCAATTCACATCCACATTCACAGAGATGAGCGCGAGTGGATAGAGACTTTTTCACGATCTGACCACAGC
>JAAUPN010000234.1 GCA_012033105.1 Coleofasciculaceae cyanobacterium RL_1_1 | reverse complement strand
TTAAAGTCGGCATACTGCTCGAAGCGAACTTCGGTAGGGTTTTGTGGCTTCGATCGCGTCCATTTTTTAACCGTTTGCAGCGGTCGTTTTTGATGTTTGGCCTGCCAATAGGTCGCAAATCGATCGTATTCGGCGCGTCGATCGGCATCGGAGAGGACTTCGTACGCCTCGCCGATTTGCTTGAATTTATCCTCCGCGACGGTATCACCGGGATTTAGATCCGGGTGATATTGCCGCGCAAGGCGGCGAAAGCTTTGCTTCACTTCAGCGGCGCTCGCTGTTTGCGGGAGGCCGAGGATGCCGTAATAGTCTCGAAAATTATCCATGGGTTCGCCGACGATCGGGTCAATATTGTAGAGGAATTCACGATCGCGAGAATCCACCGATGCGATCGTAACGAATTCACCCATCAAGCCCTCTAAATCACCGTAATTTCTGGGTCTTAGAGTGGCTCGCTTGCGATTAAGACTAAACTCCTTACTACCGAAAACCCCAACACAATTCCATACCCATTTCGGCGTGAGTAGATTAACGTTAAATATCGGCTGTCTTAGATGCAGAAAAAGTACACAGTTTCAATAATGTCTCTCAATTCGGATCAGATATCTATTTTTTATCTTTTGATGATGTGATTTCTCCGTACTTTTACTGATGCGACCTCCTGTCTTTCCCCTGCTGAATCGCTACGGTACATCCATCGCGATCACGGCGCTCTACGGCCTCAGTTCCTTCCTGTCATACCATCTCGGCCTTGTCGATTCGATTTCGGTGGTGTGGCCTGCGTCTGGAGTCGCGTTGTGGGTAGGGTTTCAGCGTCGCTGGGACTGGGTCGCGGCGGTCACGATCGGAAATCTGATTTTTATCCTGTTGCGGCCTAGTCCGTTCGATCTCATTCAACAGTTGGTGTTGAGCCTTGGGATTGCGATCGAGGTGGCGTTTATTGTCTTGGCAGCGCAGAGCCGTGGTTCGGAGAAATTCTTGAGTAAGGCGCAGCATGTGCTGATTTTGGTGGGAGCGGTGGCGATTGGGACTGGAATTCATGCCGCGATCGCCGGTCTAACGTTTGGGGCTGCCGGTCGTACCTTTGTAGAAGCTCAACGTATCTTTGTTAACTGGTGGATATCCAATAGTATCGGCGCAATTACGATCGGCCCGTCTCTCGTACTGTTGAGCGCTCAAGGTATCCACCCCATCCCCAGACCTCACCGGCAATGGATCGAGGTGAGCGGCACGATCGCTATCGCTCTCTTCATTACCATTGTGAGTTTTGGACAGTCTCAACCCTTGGAATATGTGCTGATTCCGATCGTTGTCTGGTCGGCCTTTCGCTACGATGCTCGCCTAACCGCAGCCTTAGTCGCGATCGTCACGCTCACCACCTGCATTACGATTTCCACCTCATTCACAACGGCTCAAATCACCCGTCAAGCTATCCTGGCGCAATCGTTTCTCGGCTGCCTTGCGGTGATGGCCTGGTCATTATTGGCGATCTTGGCCGAGCGATCCGCCGATGCGCGTAGCCTTGCGCGGATTAATGCGGAGCTTGAGGCGCGAATTCAGGCACGCACCGGAGAACTCGAAGCCGCCAAATCCGCAGCGGAAGCCGAAGTTCGCGAACGAACCCGCGCTCAAGCCCTGCTGGCCGATCGCGCCGCTCTACTCGAACGTCATAACCGCATCTTAGCGGAACTATCGCGGAGCGAGCATCTGCATGAGGGCAATTTAGAGATCGGGCTACGGTGCCTTACCGAAACGATGTGCGAGACGCTGACCGTCGCTCGCTGTAGTGTGTGGCGCAGCAGTGCGACGGGCGATCGCTTCGACTGTCTCAACCTCTTCGAGGCCGATCGCCAGACTCATTCCGCGAACTTAAGCCTAGCGCTCGTCGATTATCCCCATTATTTTGCCGCACTCCATGCGGATCAGATCATCGCCGTCGCCGCCACCCATACTGACCCACGCACGTTCGAGTTTACCGATGTCTATCTGGACTCCTTCGGCATTGGCGCCTTGCTCGATATACCGCTCAAGAAACACGGCGAGACCTTTGGCATCTTGTGCTTAGAACACGTCGGCGGCGAGCGATCGTGGGAACCGGAAGAAATGAGCTTCGCACGCGCGGTCGGAGATCTGGTCACCCTCGCGTTTGAGGCCAACCTACGGGTAACGGCGGAGCAGGCTGCACAAAAAGCGCGACAGACCGCCGAAGCTGCAAGTCAGGCCAAAAGTGAGTTTTTAGCCAACATGAGCCACGAGCTACGAACACCGCTCAACGGCATTCTCGGCTATGCCCAGATTCTCCAGCAGGATCAGGTCAGTTCTGACGATCGCCAACTCTACGCTCAAACCGTTTACCAGTGCGGGCAGCATCTTCTTGCTTTGATTGAAGACGTGTTGGACTTATCCAAAATCGAGGCGCGGCGACTGGATCTCAATCCGATCGAGATGGCGCTCTCGGATTGTATCGATGAGGTGGCGCGAACCTGTGCGGTACGAGCGGAGCAAAAAGGCTTAGGATTTCGCTTTGATCTCGATGCCGATGTCCCCACCTGGACGATCGCCGATGGTAAGCGCTTGCGACAAGTGTTGCTCAATCTGCTGGGCAATGCCGTCAAATTCACCAACACCGGCGAAATTTCGCTGTGCGTGCGATTAATGTCGACCCATCCAACCCAGGACGGGAGGCTGATCGCCACCGTGCGCTTTGAGGTGACCGATACTGGTGTGGGCATGGCACCGGAGGAGACGACGAAGATTTTTGACCCATTCGAGCAAGCCGGTTCCCGTCAGCAACGCGCCCAAGGGACGGGTTTGGGGTTGGCGATCGGTCAGAAACTGGTGGAGAAAATGGGTAGCCAGATTCAGGTTGAAAGTGAGCTAGGGCGCGGCAGCCGATTTTGGTTTGACCTGGCCTGTCCCCTGATCACTGCACCGAGTCTGGCAACCTTACCCGCCTGTGATCGCCCGGAAATCATCGGCTACCACGGCGATCGTCGGGCGATTTTGCTCGTTGACGATCGGGACGAAAACTGTGCGGTGGTTTGCAGCTTGCTAGAGCCGCTCGGCTTTGAACTACACATCGCCTATAACGGTCGCGATGCTCTCGAACAGGCGATCGCCCAGCCGCCCGACTTAATTTTGACCGATATCGCGATGCCGGAAATGGACGGATTGACACTAATTGATCAAGTGCGCCAGCATCCTACCTTGGCCGCAATCCCGATTATTGTGTCGTCCGCCAGCGCCTACGATTTCGAGCATTCGGAATCGTTAAACCTGAGGTTGAGGATGTTCTCCCCAAACCGCTCAACTTTGATGATTTGCTCGCTAGCCTCCGCCGATCCTTAGATCTCGACTGGTGCTACCGGGAATCCCAAGATTAACGCTAGGCTAACGATTTTCGGAGATTGTCATGCCAAGCTCGAATGCCTACGACTGGATCGATCAGGCTCTGACGACGATTCACAAAGCCAAATGGTATCGCCAAGCGACCACCTTTGAGGGGGCGCCCGGTGCCACGATCCAGCAGGACGGTCGATCGTTGCTGAATTTTGCGAGTAATGACTATCTTGGCCTTGCCGCCGATCCGCGTCTAGCCGATGCGGCGATCGCAGCGATTCAAGCCCACGGAACCGGCAGCACAGGATCACGCTTGCTCAGTGGCGATCGCCCCATTCATCGCCAACTCGAACGCGCGATCGCGGATTTGAAACAAACGGACGATGCAATCGTCTTCAGCTCCGGCTATCTTGCCAACATTGGCACGCTCGCTGCGATCGTCGGGAGCCGCGATCTCGTCCTGGGCGATCGCTATAACCATTCCTGCCTGCGCCTCGGTGTGGCCGCAGCAGGCGCAACCCTGATGGACTACGAACACGCCGATCCGATCGATCTCGCCTGCCTCCTCGATCAGCACCGTGCCAAGTTTCGTCGTCTTGTGATCGCCACCGACAGCGTGTTTAGTATGGATGGTGATCTCTGCCCGTTGCCGCAAATTTTGGAATTGGCGGAACTGTACGATGGGATGGTACTGGTGGATGAAGCGCACGGGACGGGCGTTCTGGGCGATCGCGGGGCGGGCGGTGTGGAGCATCTCGGCTGCGGCGATCGGACGCTGATTCAAATGGGAACCTTGAGTAAGGCGCTGGGTAGCTTGGGCGGCTATGTCGCTGGGTCGGCGACGTTGATTGACTTTTTGCGCAACCGTGCGCCGAGCTGGATTTATACAACCGCGCTGTCACCGGCGGATACGGGGGCGGCGTTGGCGGCGATCGAGATTGTCCGAACCGAGCCGGAGCGTCGGGCAAAGCTACGGGAAAACGTGGACTACGTGCGGACGGCGATCGCGCAGCTTACTGCGTCTGTGCCGGATCGGTTTCGTCTATTGCCGTCGGATTCACCGATTTTATGCTTAGAGGTCTCCGATGCTGCGACGGTGTTACGCGATGGTCAAGCATTACGCGATCGCGGTATTTTCGTCTCCGCCGTGCGTCCGCCCACGGTTCCCACCAGTCGTTTACGGTTAACCGTCATGGCGACCCACCAGCGATCGCAGCTCGATCAACTCATCACGGCTCTGGAGGAAATTGCGATCCATTAAATCGCTCTATTCAACCTTGCTCAAGTTTAACCAAGCTTCATCCAACGTCAGTTCGAGAAAAAACGAGACCGATTGACTCTGTTCTATTGGTTCAAACACAGCGAATAGTGCGGTTTTAAGCTTAGATCAGGGCAAACGCATACTCCCGAGACGAATGGATTGATCGATAAAAGCGATACGAGATCGACACAAGATCGAGCTAGATGAGTATGCGTTTGCCCTAAAGCTTAGATAGGAGTGTCCTAATCTAATTGCTACCTGCTATAAAAATGATTGAACTGACCATAAGTCAATAACCTCAGCTTAGAGACGATCCAGGCTTGTGGTTAAACCGCCATCGCCTGCGGTGGCTCGATATCGAGTTTGATCGGCGTCCCTTGCTGGGCGGACTGCCGCAAAGCATCCGCCACGGCGATCGCATACAAACTTTGCTCCGGGTGGACGTAGAGCGGCGTCCCGTTGATCAACGTGTCCGTCACCATCTCCATATCCCGTGCAAACAGGCCACGCCGCGATCCGATCGGCACTTCACGCCGCTCCTGATCTCGGACAAGCCAACCCTGCTTCGGCTCTAGCACCAGCGCCCCCGCCTCGCCCAACACCTCCAATTGATTTTGCGTTTGCCAGACTCGATCGCCCTTGCCGTACACCAGATCCGCCGTGACCCCCTGACGAAATTCCAGTACTCCGCGACACAGACAGCTTGTGTAATACCCTGCCTCCCCTCGATCCACGTCTGGCCAATACTGCACCGAAGCGGAGACTCGATCGACCCGCCCAAACAGATCAATCATCCGCATCACCCGCGACAGTGCCCCGACAAAAGGAAACCCAAATTCGGCATGATGATAGCTCCAGCGGCGTGGCGCGGGGTGCTTCGGCTGTAGCGTAACGTAGCGAGCATAGTAAGGCGTGCCAATGCTAGGCAGATGATCGACCGTGGCGCGGTGCAGGCCGCCGAGGAGTTCGATATGTTCGACATGGAGCAGACGATCGCGCGATCGAGCCAGGGCGAGCAAATCCCGAGCCGTCGCTGGATCAAGCGCCAGGGGATATTCCACAATCACATGTTTATCGTGGCTCAAAATCGCGTGCGTTTGTTCGGCGTGATCCGACGGAATCGTACAGACGGCGATCGCGTCAATATCGTCACGCTCCAGCAGTGATCGCCAATGTTCGACCGCGATCGGCGCAGGGTTGAACGCAGGCTGTGCAGCGGCCATCACA
>JAAUPN010000233.1 GCA_012033105.1 Coleofasciculaceae cyanobacterium RL_1_1 | reverse complement strand
GAGAGAGCCGACGATCAGTGGGCTGTTTTGTAGCGAAACCGGTGGTGATGATTTGGGCGCGTGGCGATCGCTATCCGATTCAGTTTCGGATTCGGGTTCGCTCTCGCCGGTGGCTAACACCGTCGAGTCATAGGAACGACCGATCGCGACGGTTTGCATCTGGGTTGAACTCGGAGATGGCACACCGGGCGGGGTCAACGTGGGTGGGGGAGGTGCGACGGTGTTTACTATGCTTGCGGCTCCGAGACCCACAGCGGTTAATAGTGGATTCAGATCCAGGGTTAGCGCTTGGACGCTGGGGTAGCGTTCGCTGGGCTGGGTTGCCAGCAGACGAGTCAGGATCGCTTCAAATTGAGGATTGAGCGAAACGTAAGGCTGCCAGTTCCAACGCAGCTCGCGATCGTCAAACAGCTCGTGGGGTTCGCGTCCCGTCATCAACACCAGACCGGTCACGGCCATTGCGTATAGGTCGCTATTGGGGTAGGCTCGCCCGGTTTGCATTTGCTCGATCGGCGCATAGCCAAATTTACCCACAGCAGTGTGGGACGGGGGCGAGGTGGTCGCGGTGCTGGACTGCACTTGGGTCGCGACCTGGGTAGCCAATTCTTTGACGACGCCAAAATCAATCAAGACGGGCATCCCATCGCGAGCCCGCTGGATAATATTTTCCGGGGAAATATCCCGGTGGATGACGCCGCGATCGTGAATGTATTCTAAGACGGGGAGCAGGCTACGAAAGAGCTGAAGCACCGCTGTTTCTGAGAAGGCCGTCTGTTGGGTGCGATAGGTCTCAAGCTGTTCACGGTAGGTTTGTCCGGCGACATATTCCTGTACGAGGAACAAGCGATAGTCGCTCTCGAAGGTGGCTTGAAAACGAGGAATTTGGGGATGCTGAAGCTGGTATAGCGTTGTGGCTTCGCGTTGGAACAATTCACGGGATTTTTCTAGGGCTTCGCCTTCCGTTCCCGCTGGCTGAAATTCTTTGAGGGCGCATAGCTCGTTAAAGCGACCGCGATCTTCGGCTAAATAGGTTCGCGCGAAGCCGCCTTGCCCGAGCACGCGAATCGTGTAGTAACGCTCTTGTAAAACCGTGCCAACTTCGATAGGAGGTCGCATAGGATTTTTGAAAAGGATTGAAGGTGGATTATTCAGGGCGGGCGCGATCGAAGTTCGCTAACGGATGCGGCATAATCCCGCCCCTAGACCCAACGATCGCCGACAACACGCGACAACCCACGTGCATCGAGTAGCCCCATTCTAGAGCAGCCCGAGCGGTCATTCTGTTAAACCGGTGATTGCCAGGATTGATGCTTGCGAAATTTTAAGACAGGTTGGCGTTTAATCTATCGCCATCGATCCAGATATGAATCATCCATCTAGCAGGCCTAGCCTAGCGACGGATGGACACCGATCGATTAATCGTCGATCGTAATTTCATCGAGTCTGCGAATCGTCACCTCGGCCTGTTCAAGGTGCGCCGCGATCGCCGTTCCCCAGCAAATTCCGATCACACCCGCAGCCCCGGCACTCTGTGCCATCTGAATATCCAACGGCGAATCACCCACCATTAAGGTTCGCGCCGGATTGACACCCAGCCGCGTGCAGGCTTCGAGAAACAAACTCGGGTCAGGCTTGCTTGATCCACGATCCACCCCCATTTCCAGCTCGATGTAGGGATTGAGACCGTGAACGCGGACGAATTCTTCCACCCGTGCGGTGGTATCGGCGGATAAAATTCCCAGCTTGAGACCGCGATCGTGCAACTGAGCCAACAGCTCTAGCGAACCGACAAACAGCGGCGAGGTTGAATCCGTTTCCGTACTCGCAAGCTGGGCATCGGCTTCGGCAAATACCTCCGTTGCAATCTGCAACGATTCCCACCAGCCGCGCCCCGTCTCCGCCACATAACCCGCTGCCGCAATCAAATTTTCATGACGGCTGCCGATCGCCAGCAAACTCCTCGGATCAAGGCGATCGCCCTCAATCCCATAGGCAATCAGCATCGAATCCGCCGTGCCGGGAATGCGAGCATCGAGCAAACGAGCCCGTCGCCGACCGAGCAAGCGTAAAAACTCCTGGGAGTCTGCGAGTGTTCCATCCTTATCAAAGACGATCGCCTCGATCTGCTCAAAAACAACCGCACCACATCGAACATTAATCATCATAAAATACGTTCTTCCTCATCCAAGGCCAACGGTCATTGCCAAGAAAAAAAGAGAGGAGAGTTTAATAGACCTCCCCTCTCTTTCATTGACAGAATTATTGATGATCCAAAGTCTACAGAGGACTAGATCACATCATGATTCCATTGTGGATCAATGCATCAACCGCCAATGATTACTCAACAGCAGCCAACTCGTCCTCATCGAGGATTTCATCCTCAAACTCTTCTTCCGGTTCTTCAAGACCTTGCTGTTTCGCAATCAGAGCTTGACGGAACTTTTCAGCCATCTCCTCTGCTTTCTCGAACACAACTTCCGGATTCTTGACCATATCGCCCGGTTCCGGTTCGAGTTGCTTGGTCGAAAGCGAAATACGACCGCGATCGGCATCCAGATCAATAATCATGACCTTAAGCTGATCATTCACATTAAATACGCTATGGGGCGTATCAATATGATCGTGAGAAATCTCGGAAATGTGCAGCAGACCGCTGACACCACCGATATCGATGAACGCACCGTAAGGCTTGATACCGCGTACGGTTCCAATCACGACTTCACCGACTTCGAGGCCATTCATCTTGCTCTCAACCAGAGCACGACGGTGGCTGAGGACGAGGCGGTTACGCTCTTCATCCACTTCCAAGAATTTCAGCGGTAGATCTTCGCCAACCAAATCTTCTTTCGGTTTGCGGGTGCTGATATGCGAACCCGGAATAAAGCCGCGCAGACCTTCAATCCGAACCAAAGCACCGCCTCGGTTTGTTGCAAACACGCCAGAATGAACCGTTGCGTCTTCAGCCTGAAGCTGACGGACACGTTCCCACGCACGCATGTACTCAATACGGCGAATGGAAAGCGTCAACTGTCCGTCTTCGTTCTCATCCATCAGGATGAAAAATTCACGGGTTTCGTTGGCTTGCAGTACTTCATCTGGAGAATCAACCCGGTTGATCGACATCTCTTGTAGCGGGATGTAGGCAGCCGTTTTAGCGCCAATGTCGATCAAAGCTCCCTTTGGCTCGATGCTAAACACCGTGCCAGCGACAATGTCGCCGGGGCTAAAGTGGTAATCGTACTGATCTAAGAGGGCGGCAAAATCCTCGTGGGTAAAGCCAATGTCGGTCTTACTAATGGTTTGGGGCATTCGTGCTTTGTCCTAGGGGTGACTCTCCATATGTCAAGTTGACTCTGCGGGTAGAGGGATTTTCGATCGCCATAGCCTGACACAAGCGCCAGTCAATTTTTAGGCGACAGCACGTCCACTCCAGATTGATCCCGAGAGTTTCATAACTCCAGTGCCCCATTGTACCCTAAGGACTTTGCATTTCTGAACCCCATAGACACACAAAAATTTTGATGAATGTCTCAAATCTCTTGCTTCAAACTTTTAGAGAGACTTCTAATTCAAGCTATTCGCAAATTCAAACAATTTCGCTGTGGAGACAAAACGAGTCTGTCGAAGATGTGTATCACCAGAAAGAGATGATACAGCGTGCAAGTACATCACACAGAAGATTCAGGGTTCGTCCTAGACATCTATTTAGGGATAAATGCAGCTCAAGAAGAGGCCGGTTCGTAAGAGCGAGGTGTTGTCTGATCCGAAGTTACGCTTTCGAGTTGGGACTGTTCAAGCTTGGACTGTTCCAGCTTGGACTGTAGCTCTTCGGTAAACTCTTCGCTATGTTTAACGGCATTCGAGATACGAGGATCGAGATCGGCGCGATCGCCCGTTATCTCTACGGCTTGCTCGGACTCTGCTTTTAATCGCTCCAAGGTTTCGACAAAATCGCGAATTCCTTGAAATTGCCCATACACTGAGGCAAAGCGAACATAAGCGACTTCGTTAAGGTCACGCAGATACGTTAGTACCAGTTCGCCAATTTCTCGGGTGGAAATTTCCCGCCTCGCTTTTTGCTGAAGTTGCGCTTCAATTTCATCAACGATCGCTTCAAGCTGTTCATGTTCGATCGTTGTCTTCTCACACGCTCGAACAATTCCCCTCAGAATTTTTGAACGCTCGAACAATTCGTGCGTTCCGCTTCGCTTAACAACTGTGATCGGTACACATTCAATCCGTTCGTAGGTCGTAAATCGTCGAGCACAGCCGAGACACTGACGTCTCCGCCGGACACTTTGACCCGATTCTGCGGATCGAGATTCTAAAACGCGGCTTTCAATGGTCTGGCAAAACGGGCATCGCATAGGCCGAACAGCATACTATCGGCGAGCTAAATTTGAAGAGTTTAAACGTTCCATAACTGGAATTTTCTTCAATAGAACTCTTGACAAAATGTCATATCTTATTCATTAAAATAGCACAGCAGATGAAGTTCTCCCTAAGGCTTCCGGTCTGCTGTGCTTGAACTCAAAGGAATGACCGGTAACATTACAAAGAATGTCAATCGCGGTTTAGATCCAGCCACGAACGACTGATATAACGTCGCTCTTGGGCTTATTTACCAATCTTCGGCGTTTCGCGGAAGCGATCGCGAAGAATAGGACGCCGATACCGGCAGCGAGAACAAAGATATAAACGAGACTTTCCATTGTTCTGAAAAACGATGCTTTACACCGTTTCTTAATGTACGGGGGATCAAAAACGGCTCAGAACTAGCCCAGCTCCCAAGAGACGTGACAAGTTCTAAGCCGCTGCTTACCTCAGTTGAAATAAGATGCGCGGAGACTAAACTTCGGCGTTAGAACGCGTCGATTTATCACCCACTTTTTGGAACGCACCCCATTCCACTTGTTCTTCATCGAGGTCAGGGTCAATACCGGCGAACACGTCACGGAAGAGTGTCCGCGAGCCGTGCCACAGGTGACCGAAGAAGAAGAGCAGCGCAAAGCAAGCATGGCCGTAGGTAAACCAACCGCGCGGGCTGGTACGGAATACACCGTCAGAGTTCAATGTTTCACGATCGAATTCAAACGGTTCACCAAGCTGGGCTTTACGAGCGTAGGTCTTAACGTCGGTTGGATTGTGATGACTTTACCGTCAAGATCACCACCCGCGAAAGCCACCGTTACGCCAGCTTGCTCAAAGCTGTACTTCGATTCAGCGCGACGGAACGGAATGTCAGCACGAACGACACCATCTTTATCTTGGAGAACGACCGGGAAGGTCTCAAAGAAGTTCGGCAGGCGACGAACGAAGAGTTCGCGACCTTCAGCATCGGTGAAGGTGGGGTGACCCAGCCAACCCTTAGCAATACCATCTCCTTTGTCCATTTGACCTGTACGGAACAGACCGCCTTTTGCGGGGTTGTTACCGACGTAGTCATAGAACGCTAACTTTTCAGGAATAGCATTCCAGGCTTCGCTTGTGCTTGCGCCAGATGCGAGGCTCGACTGAACACGACGCTGAATTTCTTGGCGGAAGAAACCGCTATCCCATTGGTAGCGGGTCGGGCCAAAGAGTTCGATCGGAGTTGCGGCGGAACCGTACCACATCGTACCGGCGACGACGAAGGCGGCGAAAAAGACCGCAGCGATACTGCTCGACAACACGGTTTCGATGTTACCCATCCGCAGCGCACGATAGAGACGCTCCGGCGGACGAACACTGAGGTGGAAAAGGCCAGCAATAATACCGACGATGCCAGCGGCAATGTGGTGAGCAGCGATACCACCCGGATTGAAGGGATCAAAGCCTTCTGGCCCCCA
>JAAUPN010000232.1 GCA_012033105.1 Coleofasciculaceae cyanobacterium RL_1_1 | reverse complement strand
ATCCGGTGACGGTAAATCGCTGTTGTCTTCGTAAGGATCACCAATCAGGTCGTATTGGATATCGCGTAATCGGCGTGTGATCACCTGCATTTGATAAAACTCCTCTTCCTCCCAGGCGATTTGTCCAACCCGCACCATCGCGATTAGCTCCTCGTTGACCCCGAGCAAGCGTCGCATTCGTAATTCGCGATTCCACAGATCAAAGGCGACTTTGGGTTGATTGATCGCGAGGGCCGCGATCGCACTGACATTGAGTTCATCGAGCCGCTGGCGCAGAATGCGGCGATCGTTCTCAGTTAACGGAATCGATGTATCCGGCCACCAAGGATCGGGGTCGGCGTTTTCGAGCGGGCTAGGCGGATAGATTACCTCTCGATCGCGGCGACGGGCTAGCTCTGAGGGTTGGGATGTGAAGCCCGGTGTGAGGGGCGACGCGATGAATCGATCTAAACCGGCATGGACGGGCAAGGGCGCGATCGCCGCACCGCACAGAGCGAATATCGGCAACGCACGAAACAGGAGGGGAGTGGCGGGTAGCTTCATAGTCGAGGGCGATCGCGAAAGGAGTAGCAAAACACAGGGGTTCTCGCTGTACGTTAATAGCGTATGCGAGGATGCATCCCTACCGTATGCGAAACTACTGAAACTCAAATGAAAAAACGGCGTGATCGGACGATCGAAGCTCTATCATCACGGTTAACAGACGATCGTCGTTATCCAAACCTTTGTTCTCTGCATTAACGCTTTTACGTTTTTACTCTTTATCTCCCCATCGATTGACCATGCCGGACTCTTCTAGCTCCAAATCCTCGTCCAAGTCCCCATCTCAGTCTCCATCTAAGTCCCCAGCACCAAAATCGATCGCGTCTACCACGACAAACCCAGCCACCGATCCCGAAGCTTTTGACCCGACCCAGCGCATTTTTCGCGGTCTCACTGGGGCACTGATGTCCGGCACGATCGCCTCGGCACTCTACGGCGCGACCACTCGCATCGCGATCAACTTCGCCAGCAAGCCCGTCACCTCGGAAAACCTGACGGTTCATAATCTCTCTGCCGCTGTCCGCACTCTGGTGATCGGTATGGCTGCGCTCGGGACGTTTTATTTTTGCGTTTTCGGCGATCGGGTTATTGTTGCTTTCGGCGCAAACGGCGTTTAATTTGCTCAAGCAGCGATCGCCTGCATCTTAATGTGGACATTGCTCAACCGACACGGGGTGCGAGACCTCAGAGGTTTTAAAAACCTCTGAGGTCTTGATATCAAGACTCGCGAAAGAGGGTTGGGTCTGACGATCGGTTAGCGCAGTTGGTCGAGATTTTCGTACAGGTCTTCGATCGCGCAACTAAAGTTAAGGCTTGGGAATTCGAGCCGATCGCCGCTGCGATAGACGGTGGGTGACCACAGGTTAACGGTTTGGCGGCGAAAGATTTCGACCAGGATTTGATCTTGGTGGATCAGGACGTATTCTTGCAGGTGATCGAGGGTTTGGTAGTCGGCGAATTTGTCGCCGCGATCGAAGGCTGCGGTGGTTTTGGAGAGGACTTCGACGATCAGGGTCGGGTGGCGTAGGGCGTCGTCATCGGCGTCGCGATCGCGATCATCACAGGTGACCACGAGGTCGGGATAGTAGAAGGCGTTGCGATCGTTGAGGCGAACTTTGATATCGGAGGCGAAGGCGAGGCAGCGGGTTCCGCGTAGGTGGCGGGTTAGCAGGGCGGTGAGGTTGCCGGTGATGATGGCGTGAGCTTTGCTCGCGCCCGCCATGGCGATGACTTGGCCTTGGAGATATTCGTGTTTGATCGGGCTAAGGCGTTCGAGTTCGAGGTAGGCTGCGGGGCTGTAGTGGGCGTGGTGGCGGTTAGCAATCATGGTGGGTTGTGGGGTGGCATTGTCGATGAAAGCATTTCATTATTCCAACCACCAAATATACTCCCCGGGCTTTTGACGGTTTTTGGCATATTTCCGCATGTAAACCATCTTCTCGCGATCAGAGAGTTGCCGAAAGTTCTCGTATGTAATGCCCAGCTCATCAAATAGGCTTTTTGGGGAATCCATCGACACTTCAAATCGTAAACGATGGGATGTTCTGACGTGGACAACACAATCGCCATAGATTCCCCATCTCACCTCAGGAACACCACCCATTTTTCCATAGACAAGATAGACTTTCTCAATACCTGAAACACGCTGACCTTCAGAAATGCTATTGGCAACGCTACGCCAGTTATCTTTCTCGGTAAACTTGACCTCTACACCAAACTGACCGATCGCAATATCAGGAAAAGCCTGCGCTTTGGAGTTTCGGTCAATGTCTAATCCTTCCTTCGCAAGCTGATCACGTACCGCTTCTTCAAACAGTTTCGAGTTTTTAAATTTGCCGTTGGTTTGAATGAACTGATTCAGCCTCTGCATAATGGACTCTAAAATCAATTCAAATTGTATTTCATCCATAATTTTCAAGACTCATCGCGACAGCTTTGGCGACATGCCATGCTAAAACGGGCGGAACAGCGTTGCCGATTTGTCGTTCCGTTTCTCTTAGTTTTGACTGAAAAATAAACTCGTCTGGAAATGATTGAATTCTGGCAGCTTCTCGCATGGACATTCTACGCGAATGTTTGTAATGGAAATGAATATTTCCGTGGCACTCAGCTCGAATTGTATATCCTGCTCGATCGGCTTTGAGTCGTCGTCCGCCTTGTTCTTTACTGCGGTTGGCTTTGCTCCAAATGTGGTTTATTTCTGGGGCTTCGGGCCGATCTTCGAGGTCGTGCAGTGCTGTATGAGCTGTAATATATTCGTCCGGGCTTAAAATTGGGGTTGGATGAGTGAAATTGATACCGGATTTTGTGCCAATAATGAAGACACGATCGCGGGTCTGAGGAACACCAAAGCTTGCGGAGTTGTATAGTTTATAACTTATTTGATAGCCTAGTTTTCTGAAATCCTCTAAGACTTTTTTAAGGGAGAAAACAGAGTGTTTCATCAGTAGTCCCTTAACATTTTCGGCGACAAAGATTTTCGGTTGAACGGTCTCGACAACGGATACCATCGCTCGATAGAGTCCACTGCGTTCGCCTTCGATGCCGTGCCGTTTGCCGTTGATGGAAATATCTTGGCAGGGAAAGCCACCGATTACGATATCGGCGGATGTGGGTAAGGTTTCGATCGCGTCCCAGATGTCTTGACAGATGATGTTATGGGAAAAGTTATGGCGGTAGGTGTCGCAGGCTCGTGGGTTTTGTTCGTTTGCCCAGATGATTTTAAAGGGGAGTTTGGGATAGTGTTTTCCGAGAAAGGTGAAGTTTCCGAGAAATCCGAGATCCATGCCGCCGCAGCCGGAGAAGAGGGAGATGATGCGGTGGGTGTGGCTGGATTGTAGGGGGAGGTTTAGGGTTGGGGTTTCACGATCGCGATCGAACAGGGGAGAGCTGTTGATTTTTGGCGGTGGGTTGGCGGTCTTTGGTTGGTGGTGCTGTTTTGATTTCTGTGATCGTGGGTTGGGACATATCATTCTTCGTCAGCCTCTTGCCTCTTTACTTTAGGCATACCAAGAGTTATTCCTGAGCTTGCAAACACTTCATTTTTAAACTGCGACAGTCTATCAAAGTTTTTTCCAAAGAGTACAACCTGATTCTGATAGGTATGAATCACGATATAGTGTTGCTTCGCAATCAAAGAAACAATAATAAGGATGATATCCCTCTTTTGTCACTCTTCAACAAAGATCGCCAGGATGCTTATTCCTTCGTTGTAATTCTCATTTAGCAGATCGCTGAAATAACGCAAATTCGTTGAATTATTGGGAAGTGACAAAAGAGGGATATAGCGGTTTTACTGTTCGTGCGATACACGCAAGCCTATTCGGCTGTGGGTCTTCCTGCCTTGTTTGGCGTTACTCACGACTCCTGAAACCGCTATGACTTTGATGTAAAAATAGGAATTCTAATTTTTTTAGGCGTTTAACTTCTCGAAGGTTATGACGTAGGAGATCGTGTTGCCATATTGAAGATCCTTGCTCACCTCTTACACATTCTTCTGCTATCACCTCACCAATTCTTTCGCGCTTCCAACCTAATGCCTTCTGAAGGCTTTCAGGATCTTTCCAGGAACTTAACGCAAATACCCTATCCTTTAGAAACTCTGGTACAGCTTCCGCTATCTGGATTTGTCGATTTTCTCGGTCTAAGTCAAGATCTAGTAGCATTAAGGTATATCTTTTGGGATACCTTCTCATTTCAGATACTTGATGTTTCTTAAAATCAGAAATAACGTCTTTCCACCCTCCACTAATTTCAAGCTTCTTTATGGCACGATCATTGACTTCAAGATGACCGATAAAACCATTGAGTAATTCTCTATTCGCTTTATCTTCTAGCAGAACACACAAGTGAGGATTATACTTATTCGCTGCCGTTTTCCCTTCATAACTCCACATCTCCCAGTATAAGCTTATGGATAAAGCTATTTTGATCTGAACCTATGTCAGTATCACTCAGCTTACGGATTAGTGAAGGTTCAAGATGACTCTTTCGATCAACAATAAAAGTATTCTCTTCGGAAAAGCATCGAATCGTTTCTTCATGGTGAGAGGTTAATAGTATTTGTCCACCATCTCTCTTAAAGACTTTCCGTAGAGAAGTTATGAAGTGACTGACTTCCGGAAGCGAAAGATAGTTGTCTGGCTCATCCCAAAAGCAGAATAGGGGACCATAGTGTTTGCTTGAGGCAACAAGTGTGGCACAGACAAAGAAACATTTTTCTCCTTCTGACAAATTCTCAAAATCTATTTCTAGACTAGATCCGTTCTCCCCTTCAAAAGTAATAACTATATTCTTTGCACCTTTACCAATTTTCTCATTCTGAACGTAGTTGAGATCGGGTAAAACATCTTTAAGATAGCGATCAATAGTACCGTAAGCAGAAGGATATTCGCCAAGTACCGTTGTAAACCAGTCAGCAAAGTTTGTAGTATGAAGATCTAGCTCAAGTGTCTCTTCTCTTGATTCCCCATGCATCAACTCGGGTATGGGTGAGATAATTACCATACGTTTTCTTAGCCAATCTCTAAATATTTCGATGGGGTCATCGTCGGTATAAACTTGCACCATCGGCAAACCAACTAAATGCCAATCTAATAGAAATTGAATCTCTCGTTCTCCAGAGACTCTTTCTACCTGAGCGTTAGAGCGAGAATAAACAATTTCACGTTCGAAGGAAAGTTTTTCCTCTAGGACGCGAAATTCTTTGAAGTTCTCAGGACGCTCTAGAGCAAGAGCATAGTCGTAGAGTTTTCCATCAATAAGCACTTCTAACTCGAATCGGACGGGAATTCCAAGATTTCGAGGTACAATATCGCTCTCACTTACCAGTTCGCCTACACGGCTTGCACCTCGCCCTACTTTTTGTAGAACCTCGAGAGCTTTCCGAATAGTGGACTTACCAACACCATTTTCTCCAACCAATAGTCCAGAAGACAAATCCTTGAAAGAGACTTCAAAGTTTTCGAGACATCTGTAGTTATGTACATAGAGCCTTTGCAGCATGTTTCTAGGTTGTGATAGTTAAAGTTATTGACTTGTCGATACTAAATTGAAAAGAGTAGCGCCTCTAAGCTGTTGCAAGAGTTACGCTATTGCATAGCTTAGAGGCTTAGAGTTTACCTCAAACTCTTACGAAGTTGAACTAGCGCTATATCCAGAACCTCTGGCAACTTCGCCGCATCACGCTCTTCCACCTGAGCTAAATTCGGACGACCACCGCCACCGCAAGTCTTTATAATCGCGCCAAACAGCAACGCATCACATTTTAACAAGAAAAGTCCTTCAACCTCCCCAACGCGATCGAAACCTCAAGCAACCGCTCCCATCCCTCAACACAAACCAACCCGCAAACA
>JAAUPN010000231.1 GCA_012033105.1 Coleofasciculaceae cyanobacterium RL_1_1 | reverse complement strand
CTCATCACGGGCAATATCCGCCGTCATTTGAGCGACGCCTTCACTCAGGGTTTGTACCACCAGGGGTCACGGGCGATCGTGCTGCTATCCAGCGACGCATCCGGCGACGTGGCGATTTCGGCGATCGCACCATCTTTGATGTAGCATACTGCGCAGCTCAAACCATCCGAACTCAGCGCCAACTCGTGCGCCGTTTTATCTAAAAATTCGGAAATGCTGGTGCAACTGCTCGCCGCTTCCACGATGCCCGACCAAGCCGCGACCTGAGCCCGCGATCGGGCGAGTTCTTCGGTGCGTTGCTGGAGGACAAGATACGTGTCGGCGGCGCGATCGACCACGCCGCGTAACTCAGTTGGGTCCCAGGGCTTGGTGATGTATTTGTAAACCTGGCCGGAGTTGATCGCCTCGACGAGATCCTCAATATCCGTAAAGCCCGTCAGGATAATCCGGATCGTGTTGGGAAACTGCGGCACGGTGCGGCGAAGAAACTCCGTCCCTTTCATTTCCGGCATCCGTTGATCGGAAATGATCACCGCCACTTCGCCCTCGTCTTCGAGAACTTTGAGAGCATCCGCGCCACTAATCGCCTTATAAACCTGAAACTCGCGGCGAAATGTACGGTAGAGCAGATCGAGATTATCTGGCTCGTCATCCACTACCAGCATTTTCGGTTTCGGAGGGCGCATAGTTTCTCTGATGTGATGTTTTATCTCGTCGATTTCGGGAAAGGAGCGACACATGGGGACGTAACCATAACGGCGCGATCGCAAACGATGGGAGTTATCGGCATGACCCATGAGATCGAGAGAACCATCGAATGAATCGAGTTTAGCCCTTCGCCGATAAAAAGATTATTCCTAATCTTACGGCGTCACGATACGCCATCACAGAATAGAAATCGGGATTCTCGGAAAATTTTGCGAATTTTGTGAGTTGCGATCGTTCCTACGCAGAACACAGGAACGATCGCAACCTAGACCAAATCGATCGCGATTTTCGACATCCTCGGGCAAAAGTCGCTAAGTTAAAACCATTAAGACCCGAGTGGATGTCTCGCGATCGGCCTGTTTTTGGCAGGGTCGATCACGGTGCGGCCATGCCCCCGTGTTACCTGCGCGAGTCTGTCCCCCCGTTGCTGCCATGCCCCAGGAGGTTCGCCCATGATCGTTGTCATGAAAGTTGGAACGCCCACCCCGGAAATCGATCGCCTCACGGGCGAATTTAAAGATTGGGGGCTGGAACCGGAAAAGATTGTGGGGAGTTATAAGGTTGTGATCGGGCTGGTGGGCGATACGGCGTCGCTCAATCCGGAGCGCATCGAAGAACTGAGTCCCTGGGTGGAAAGTGTGTTGCGGGTGGAAGCGCCGTTTAAGCGAGCGAGCCGTGAGTATCGCCAAAATGAGTCGACGGTGATCGCTGTGCCGACGCCGAATGGTGAGGTGCGGTTTGGCGAAACCGAGGCGATCGTGACGATCGCGGGGCCCTGTTCCGTGGAAAATGAAGCATCGATCGTCGAAGTTGCCCACCGGGTTAAAGCCGCTGGAGCGCAGTTTTTACGCGGTGGCGCTTACAAGCCACGCACGTCGCCCTACGCCTTCCAGGGTCACGGTGAAAGCGGCCTGGATTTGCTCGAAGCCGCGCGGGAGGCGACGGGCTTGGGCATCATTACCGAAGTGATGGACTCGGAAGATATCCCAAAAATTGCTGAGGTGGCGGATATTTTGCAAGTTGGGGCGCGGAATATGCAGAATTTTTCGCTGTTGAAGAAAATCGGCGCTCAACCGAAGCCGGTGTTTCTCAAGCGTGGCATGGCGGCAACGATCGAGGATTGGCTGATGGCCGCCGAGTACATTCTCGCGGCGGGCAATCCGAATGTCATCCTCTGCGAGCGCGGCATTCGCACGTTCGATCGCCGTTACACCCGTAATACCCTTGACCTCTCAGCAATCCCGGTGTTGCGATCGCTGACGCACCTGCCGATCGCGATCGATCCCAGCCACGGTTGCGGCTGGTCGAGCCTCGTGCCACCGATGGCAAAGGCGGCGATCGCGGCGGGGGCGGACTCGCTGATGATTGAGGTACACCCGAACCCAGCAAAGGCGCTATCGGATGGCCCGCAATCGCTGACGCCGGATGCATTTGATACGCTGATGGCGGAGCTAGCGCCGTTTGCGGAACTGTGCGGACGGAGTGCGAAAGCCACGCAGCCGGTTTAAGGCATCTGACTTAACACCACGTAACTCAAGCATCCTGCTTGAAGATAAGCGAGAAGCTTGGGTTACGCATTTAATGATCAAGGCTTAGGGTATGTCGTTAGTTGAGCAATATATTCGGGCTTTGGTCGCGAACCGAGCCACGGGCGCGACGGTGGCGGAAACGACTCACTATCCGGCGTTGCAAACGTTGCTGGACGGGCTGGGGGCAGACTTAAAGCCCAAGGTGCGCTGTATTACAGGATTGAAGAACCAAGGGGCGGGAATGCCCGATGGGGGATTGTTCACGGCGGGGCAGTTTCGCAAGCAGGAGGGCGATCGCCCCCAAGAGCCGACGAACCCAGAACGCGGCGTGATTGAGGCCAAGGGCGTCGGTGCGGATGTGCGAAAAACGGCGCGATCGCCCCAAGTTCATCAGTATTGGCTGAAATATCGTCAGGTGTTGGTGACGAATTTTCGCGAGTTTTTGCTGGTGGGATGCGATGGGGATGGGGAAAAGGTCGAATTAGAGTTTTTTAGTCTGGCGAAAACCGAGGCGGAATTTTGGCAATTGGCTCAAAATCCGAGGGCATTGGCGACCCAGTGGGGTCAATCGTTAACGGAATATTTGCAGCGGGCGATGTTGTCCACGGCGGCGATCGCCTCGCCGGAGGATGTGGCCTGGTTTCTCGCGTCCTATGCGCGGGATGCCAGGGTTCGCATTGAGCAACAGCCGGATCTGGCTGCGCTTCAGATGATTCGCGAAAGTTTTGAAATGGCGTTAGGGATTCATTTTGAAGCGGAGCGGGGCGATCGCTTTTTTCGATCTACGTTGGTGCAAACGCTGTTTTATGGCATTTTTTCCGCGTGGGTGTTGTGGCATCGTGAGGGGGCAAAAGGTGAGTTTGCCTGGGAGCGATCGTGGCGGTTTTTGCGTGTGCCGATTTTGCAAATGTTGTTTCATCGGTTGAGTGATCCGGAAACGTTAGAATTACTCGGTTTAATTCCGATTTTAGATGGAGCAACGGCGACACTCAATCGGGTGAATCGATCGGAATTTTTCAGCACGTTTGATGATAGTCAAGCGGTGCAATATTTCTACGAACCGTTTTTGCAAGCGTTTGATCCAGAGCTACGCAAGGAGTTAGGGGTGTGGTACACGCCGCCGGAGGTGGTGCGCTATATGGTGGCGCGGGTCGATCGGGTGTTACGGGAGGAGTTAAATTGTGCGGATGGTTTGGCGAGTGAGGAGGTGTATATTCTCGATCCCTGTTGTGGTACGGGGGCGTATTTGGTGGCGGTGATTGAACAAATCGCAGCGACGTTGCAACAAAAGTCGGCGGATTCGGGGTTGGGGGCGTTAGACACGTCTGAAAGTTTAAAGGAGATTGTTTTAAAGCGGGTGTTTGGGTTTGAAATCCTGACGGCTCCGTTTGTGGTGGCTCATTTGCAGGTGAGTTTGTTGTTACATAAGTTTGGGGAGTCGCTGTTACTGTATGGCAAGGATCAGGAGCGGGTGGGGATTTTTTTAACGAATGCGTTGACGGGTTGGCGGCAGGGTGAGCCGTTGCCGATTCCGAATTTTCCGGCGTTGGAGCGGGAGCGGGATGCGGCGGAAAGTGTGAAAAAAAGCAAGCCGATTTTGGTGGTGATTGGCAATCCGCCGTACAACAGTTTTGCGGGGATTGCGGTGGATGAGGAGCGGGAGTTATCGGATGCGTATCGGGAAACGAAGCACGCGCCGCGCCCGCAGGGTCAGGGGTTGAATGATCTGTATGTGCGGTTTTTTCGGATGGCGGAGCGGCGAATTGTGGAGCAAACGGAGCGGGGGATTGTGTGTTTTATTTCTAATTATTCGTGGTTGGATGGGTTGTCGTTTACGGGAATGCGGGAACGGTATTGGAGGTTTTGATCAGGTTTGGATTGATAATTTACACGGCGATCGCATCATTTCAGAATATGCACCGAATGGCCGAACGAGTGAAACTGTTTTCGCAATTCCAGGATTTTCAGCGGGTATTAAGGTGGGAACGGCGTATCGCATTACTGATGAAGGGTAAAAAATCTCAAGCGGGCCAAATTTTTTATCGAGATTTTGCTCAGGCGCGTGCGGCGGAACGGTGTAAGGCAATGGCTGAAAGTTTGACAGAATCCAAACCCAATTATCAAGAAATCACCTCGTCTCTCGCCCTCGGTCTTCCCCTCAAACCCAAAGAAATTGGTGCAGAATATCTTCTTTATCCAAAAATAACAAATATTTTTTCTGTTTTCTTTTCTGGGATTCAAACTAAGAGAGACGATTTTGTGATCGATATTGATTTAGATTCTTTAAAATCAAGAATAAACGATTATTTTGATCCTCAAATCTCCAATAGTGTGATCGAAGAAAAATATCCTAGAGCAATGGAAACTACAAGCCAATTCAATGCAATTAGTGCAAGAGAAAAAACTCGGGTTGGCTTGCAATCAGATGTCATTGGTGCATCCGCGTTAGGCATTCGCAACTTTTTATGCCTAACGGGCGATAGCATGGCAATGTCGCCAGGTCCAAAAGGGCGCATGGATGTTGTGGATATTGATTCGATTCAAATGTTGTGGATTCTGCGTCGGTTAAGAGATGAGGCGAAATATCTTGACGGGCGCGAGATCAAAAATCCGCCCCAATATTTTCTTGGCGCGGCGGCTACTCCATTTGCATCCAATATGAAATTCCAAGCCTTGCGTGAACAAAAGAAAGTAAATGCAGGTGCGCAATTCTTTCAAACCAACGTGGTCTTTGATGCAGATGACTTAGACAATTGGTTGAATGAAATTGCAAAACGAGATATTTTAGATAAAGTATATATTTTGATTGGTATCTCGCCATTACGCAGTTTCAAAATGGCAAAATATATGCACGACAAAATCCCGGGTATTTTTGTTTCAGACCCAGTGATGAAACGCATGGAGATTGCTGAACAAAAAGGCAATGCTGAAGAAGAGGGTATCCAAATCGCATTGGAATTAATTGAAAAATAAAATCAAAACAAGGTGTGCATGGGATACATATTATGTCAGTCGGCTGGGAGGGAGTGGTGTCGAGAATTGTAGAAGAAACAAAATACAAAGCCATTGAGTAATAATTGATTAATTAGTTTTTATTTCCTGATTTGTAATCTGATACAATAATCAAACATTGGTAAATTAGAATAATTATAGAAAATTTGTTTAGAAGCAATAAGGAATCGGGTATGATTAAAAAAATTCTAGTGCTTATATTATCCCTAACCATAGTAGGGTGTAATAACACTATAACTCCTCCAGCAACACCAGAAAATTATAATGAATTTACTGCAGGTGCAACTCAAATTGCAATTATGACCACATCAACTCAAACTATTCCTGCTCCAAACCCTTCGCCGGAGGCTTTCGAGTTAAAAACTCAGGTAATATTTCGCGACGATTTCGAGAGTCAATTAAAATCTGGCTGGATATGGGTAAACGAAAGTGAAAACAATTGGAATTTGAATAACAAGGCTGGCTTTCTCGAAATTTACTCTACAGGCGGATATTTCAGGTTTAATAGTTCAAGTAATGTATTGTTACGTGAGGCACCGGCTAGAAATTTTATGATTGAAACTAATCTGTTTTTTGACCCAAATGAAAGTGATCAATTTGCCGGTTTAATTGCAATTGAGTCGTCTCAAAATTTTTTGCAAGCTGGCATTGGTTATTGCCCTA
>JAAUPN010000230.1 GCA_012033105.1 Coleofasciculaceae cyanobacterium RL_1_1 | reverse complement strand
CCTGAATTTTATACTTTAGGTGCGTTGCGATCAGCGATCGCCCAAGATCCCGATCGTTGGCGTCCCCTCGTGTTTACCAACGGCTGCTTCGACCTGCTGCATTGCGGACACATTCGCTATCTGCGAGCCGCCAAACAGCTCGGAAAACCCTGATCGTGGGGATTAATAGTGACCAATCGGTCACCACGATTAAGCCCCAACCGGAGGGTTTGCCTCCACGTCCCATCATTCCAGAAGCCCAACGCGCGGAGGCGATCGCCGCACTCAAGCCCGTTGATGGCGTCATCATTTTTCCTGAAACCACCGCCACGGCTACGATCGTCGCGCTCCAGCCCGATATTTATGTCAAAGGTGGCGACTACGACATCAGTACACTGCCGGAAGCCCCTTCCGTGCTCGACTATGGCGGCACGATCAAACTGGTTCAAATTGAGATCCCGACATCGAGCAGTGCCATAATTCGACGTATTCTGAGACAATAAAGCGATTGCAAATTTTCAAATATTGTTACGTCGGCTATTGTTTTGGCTTATGTCTCTAGATAAATGCCAAACATTGCTAGTCTCGGCTCGTAACCTTACATACCTTCACAACTAAAATCGACTCGCGTCACCCTAAACCACAATGACTGACTCCACCCAAGCCAGTCTCGTTCCTCTTGAATCGGAACGGGGAATCGATTACATCCCCTTACAGCAGCTTTTAATTGAGCAAAACTTTGAGGCCGCCGATCAAATGACGCGCGAATTGTTGTGCCGTCTGGGTGGTGCGGCGTCCGAAGCTCGGAAATGGCTTTATTTTTCTGAAGTTCGCAATATTCCGGTAACGGATTTACGCACAATCGATCGACTCTGGGTCACTCATTCTGATGGCAAGTTTGGGTTTTCCGTTCAGCGAAAATTATGGTTGGGCGTCAGTAAAAACTGGGAGAAGCTGTGGCCGAAGATGGGCTGGAAAACTGGAAATAGCTGGACGCGATTTCCGAAGCAGTTCACCTGGTCGATCGACGCACCCAAAGGTCACCTACCGTTATCGAATCAGCTCCGAGGCGTTCGTTTAATTGATGAACTGTTTGCTCATCCTGCCTGGGACGAGTCTCAGCCCTAGATCTCAGCTTGCTTGTAATTTGATTGCAATTTGAGCGCAAAAACCGTAAATCTGCTGTGATTTAATCAGGCAGTCGTGCGGAGTAAGCTAACTTTGACCCGTATAGTTCTTGTGTAGAATCGCGTAGGCGATTGATTGAATGTTGGGTCGCTCATGCAAACGATCTCGTTGTCCTAGCTTTTGATGTCACAATTCTAGCGATTTGTGTATCGCTCTTCGTTGCGATAACTCCCATCAATTCAGAATGACTCCCATACCGATCGTGCTTTTATCGTGACGGCATTCAAAGCTTGGGCGGTTCATGCAATTCACGAGCGATCGCTCAATCCGTAACAATCTGTCATCGCTTGTTAGATGCACTCACGCTTGATTCTCAAACCTCACCTCAACCCTATAATTATCGCGCAGGCTCTCTGCGCCCTCTGTCATGACGGCTATTGCACGCGAACAACAACGGCTGATTGCTCTGGCAAAATCGGGGTTGTCGGGTTTGACGTCGATCGGGGTGTTCGAGACGGCGGCTCATGAAATTGTTGCTGGAATGAGTACGGCGATCGGTGCAATTGGCTCGATCGACAGTGACTCAATTACGTATCAGGGTGTGGCTCTTGCGCCCTATGCCAGCCGATCCTTTCTGGCCAAAGAACGCAATTTCCCACGACGGCTTTTGCCCTGTGGTTTTTTGCTTGAGCAGGATAAGACGCTCTGTATTAATGATTTAGCTGCCGATCCTGATTTTGCGGACTGTCCTGCGATTCAAGAATTTGGCATTCGTGCGTATCTTGGCGTCCCGCTACGGAATGCCTCCGGTGATTGCCTCGGCACGATCGAAGCGATCGACCTCGCGCCACGCCATTTCACCCGTCGTGATATCCAACTCCTCGAACTCATTGGCCGCAATCTCACACTCGAACTCGAACGCGCTCCGGATCTCGACTTCTTGGCGGCTGATCACCCAACGCCGACGATCGCCCTCAGCTATGCGGAATCGGATGAATCGGTGTCCGGTCGAGGAAGCTTCGATCGCCTACGTTTCAATCTCGTCGATCGGCTCGTTCAAGATTTACGCACGCCTCTGACCTCGGTTCTAGGCATGACTAGTGTGCTCAATCAAGAAATTTATGGGGCGTTGCGTCCAAAACAAAAGGAATATCTAAGCATCGTGCATGATAGCGGCCAGCAAATGCTGAGTATGGTGGACTCATTAATCGCATTGCAAGACCTCCGCGCCACACTCAGTCTTACCAGCATTAATATCGAAACCCTCTGTCAGCAACTGGTCAACCGTCTAAGCGCCCAAGCTGAACGCCGTTCCTGTCGGATTGATGTCTCGTTTGATCTGCAAGAGGGAAACTGGCCGCTAGACCGAGTTAAAGTTGACCTCGCTCTGTTTCATCTTTTGACTCGTACGATCAATGCCAGTGATGAAGGCTGCACAGTGCGGCTTCATACCCACAACCTTGACGGGTATCTGCGGTTTGAAGTTTGGGTCGCTCATCCCTGGCTAGGGGATAGCTTGCCTCTTCCGGATCTAGTTTTGTTGGGCTTAGACGACAACGATGATGTGACAGCAGATCTAGACGCTCCCCGCTTCATTACGACTGTTTCATCACCGATCAAACTCGATCTTCGCTCCCGCCTGGAAACCGGTTCTAGCTCCGATCGTAGTCATCTCAGCCTGTTACTCAGTTGTTATTTATTTGAGCAACATGGTGGGTGTGTTTCGGTTGTGGGGTGTGAGTTGAGTGGTTATCGTTATGTGTTGGATTTGCCCAAGGATGTGAAGTAAGGTGATGGATTGGCGATGCGAGCGAACGTCATTTAGTTATAGCTTGACGCAGATCGCTTTGGACACACGTAACACAAGCTTCTAGCTTGTCTCCGGGCAAGCTTCTAGCTTGTGCTACACGACAGCGGGATATAACAATTAAATTAAACGGTTGCTAAATTTTTTGAGCCGAGGATTACGACCGCTGCGATCGTAGAGTAGAAATCGAGCTGATTTATGGATCTTATGTACGACCAACCATCAGGCACGATCAACCCAAATACCACAAGTCGGGCGGCCACCCTGGCGAGTAGCGGTGGCGAAAGCACTGGCGATCGCGAATACATGTTGACGTTGCTCTGTAGCGTCGAACCGGGCGAGCGCACCTTAGCGGCACGAGCCTTTTGTAATATTCGGGATGAGCGTGCCATCCTTCCGCTGATTGAGCTGCTCAAGTCGTCCTGTCCCCTAACGCGAGTGAGTGCGACCTATGCCCTAGGACGCAACACCAGTTCGGAGGCGATCGAGCCGCTGATTCAATGCCTCAACGATTTCAACGGCTATGTCCGTAAGGGAGCCGTCTGGGCTTTGGGAAATTGCGGAGATATCCGAGCGCTTGACCCGTTGGTGGATGCTTTGCGCCATGATATTGCGGCTGTGCGGCTCTGGTCGGCGAGTTCCCTGGGGCAACTGGCAACGGTTGGCTATGATTTTGCGGTGGCTGCGGTGCCGCCCCTGCTGGTGGGTTTACGGACGGATAGTATTGCGGCGATTCGCAGTAACTGTGCTTGGGCGCTGGGTCAGCTTTGTCGGGAGTTGCCCTCGAATGTGGTGTATGCCGGGGCGATCGATGGGTTGCTTGAGGCTCTGGAGGACGAATCGGAGGTTGGGGTGATCGAAGATGCCAGAGCGTCACTCTTGCGGGTCGGTGATCCGCGCGGTTTACAGGCGATCGAAGATTTAGACAAACTCGAAGATGATGATTGGCTCTAGTGGCGTTGATGCTTATGGCGTTGATGCTTCCGTCGCAGCCAGATCACAACACGATCGCGTCTAAATTTCGCCAGCACGATTCACAGTTCATCATGAGCCATGACCAACAGCCTCACAGAACTCTGGCAACTGCCGCCGAACCATGTCCCCCCGCCGGAGTTTTATGAAGCCGTACGTGATTGTATCGATCACGAGCAGGTTGCCACGATCGATCATCTGGCGCAGATCCTCTGGCAACGCGGCTGGCGCGACCTCGATCAACTTCCCGGACAGCTCGATTGTCGTCAGTATTCGCCCACGCCTCCGAGTGCGTTCGGGGTCGAAATGGATCGAGCGATCGCGCGGTTGCGCCAAGCTCGCGATCGGGGTGAATCCGTCGCCATCTGGGGCGATTTTGATGCCGATGGAATTACAGCAACCTCTGTACTTTGGGACGGACTGGGTCAATTTTTCCCACGCCCTGATCGGCTCTGCTATACGATCCCCGATCGGCTAACGGACTCCCACGGCCTGAATCAACAGGGTCTCGAACGCCTTGCCGATCAAGGCGTGTCCCTGATCGTCACCTGCGATACCGGCAGCACCAATCTGCCGGAAATTGCCGCCGCCACCGCTCTTGGCCTCGACATCATCGTCACCGATCATCACACCCTTCCGGACGATCGCCCCGAGGTCGTCGCGATCGTCAATCCACGCTACCTCGATCACACCCACCCGCTCTATCATCTGTCCGGCGTTGCCGTCGCCTACAAGCTCGTCGAAGCCCTCTACGCCGCTTTACCTGAGATTCCCACCGAACCCCTTGATCGCCTGCTTGATCTCGTCGCGATCGGCCTGATCGCTGACCTGGTCGAACTACGCGGCGACTGTCGCTACCTGGCACAGATCGGCATCGCCCAACTTCAACGGCAAAGCGATCCCCAAACCGCCACCCGTCCCGGTGTCACGAAATTACTCAAACTGTGCCGACGGTCAGGCGATCGTCCCACGGATATTTCCTATGGTCTTGGGCCACGAATTAATGCCGTGAGCCGTATTTATGGCGATGCCAGCTTTTGCGTTGAACTCTTAACCAGCCGCGATCCGCAACGATGCCAGACACTCGCGCTCCAAGCCGAAAATGCCAATACACGCCGTAAGGCATTGCAACGCAGGGTTCTCGATCAAGTTAAGGCGCGTTTAGCCGCGATCGACCTATCCACGACACGCGCGATCATCCTCGAAGATCCGAGCTGGGCGGGTGGTGTTCTGGGTCTCACAGCGGGACAAATTGCCCAGGAATACGGCAGGCCAACCATTTTACTCAGCCGCGATCGTGATGATCCCGACCTCGACCCCGCCACGGTTTTCGCGCGTGGATCTGCTCGATCAGCCGGTGGCATTGACCTCTATCAACTGGTGAAATCCCAAGCCAGCCTACTGGGTCGCTTTGGTGGTCATCCCTTTGCGGCAGGTCTCAGTCTACCGCTAGCCAATCTTCCGCTCTTCCAAGCTGCGATCGAGCGACAGCTAGCCCTACAGCTCGGCGATCGCGTGCGACTACCGGACAGAATCGAGGCTGACTTAACCGTAACCGTTCCCGAACTTGGGCGTGAGCTATTCCGCGAACTCAAGGCGATCGAACCCTGCGGCATGGGCAACCCCGCCCCACGCTTACTCATTCGTCGCTGCTGGTTTGAGAAAGTGACGAATAAAAACATGACCGATCTAACCGGCAAAGCCGTTCGCTACATCAAAACTCACTTTGAAATCTGGGATGGATATAGTGATGAAACCAACCTCAGCGGCTTTCCTGGTGTCTGGTGGGGTCATTATCAAGACGAATTACCCAACGGAAAATGCGACGCGATCGTTGAGCTAGATTTCAATCCCCATCGTCAAGCCTACGAGGTACGCCTCCTCGCTGTTCGCCCCTGGCAAGACGCGATCGAGCCGACACCTACACTCAGTCCAGCCTCGCGACCATCCCTTGCCGCAATCCAACTACTCGACTGGCGTAATTCCGCCAGCTCCACCGCACCCCATCTTCAAATTCCCCAACTTACGCGTTGTCCCGC
>JAAUPN010000055.1 GCA_012033105.1 Coleofasciculaceae cyanobacterium RL_1_1 | reverse complement strand
CCGCCCAGCCCTGCTGAGAGATTAGCGCGACTCAGCTTGCGATTCTTCACCATATTGCTAACTGCCAAGTCCTCAAGGCTAATCGTTTGGTTCTCGCGAATTAGCTTCGTTGACTGGATATGCAGAAAGTTTTTACGGATATTGCGAATCGTTAGCTGGAGCTTGGCAATCTTGAGTCGGGTTGTCTCTCGACGGCGAGAGCCTTTTGTTTGACGCGCCATACGCTTTTGCAAGCGGCGAACCTTCCTGTCTAACCGGGTATAGCTCGGTGCAATAATCGGCTCGCCAACGCTAGGGAACGCAAACACTTTAATGCCCAGATCAACGCCGATCGACGGGCGTAGCGGTTCAGCGCTTTTTTGTTCGCTCTCGACCACAAAACTGGCATGGTATTGACCCGCTGCATTTTTGGTGATGGTGACCGAGCTAGGCTCAGACGGTAGCTCCCGCGACCACTTCACCTTGAACAAGCCCATTTTTGCAAGGAACAGTTTATTCCCTTTAAGCGAAAAGCCACCCCTCGTAAATCGGGCTGACTGCTCATTCGTGCGCTTTTTGAACCGAGGGAATTTCGCTTGACCTTTGCCCTTCAGAGCGGCGAACCAATTCTTAAACGCAACGCCTAAGTCTTGAACTGACTGCTGTAGAGGGATATTGCTGACTTCAGCTAACCACTCACGAGCTTCTGTCCGTTTAGCTTGTGTGATCACCAGCTTCTGCAAATCACCATTGCTCGGCCACTTCTCCCCATCCGGTGTCGAATTCACCAACGCCAGGGCGTCGTTATACACAACTCGAATGCAGCCAAACAATTTAGTCAGGATGGCTTGCTGCACATGGTTTGGGTACATTCGGTATGTGTAGCGAGCTTTCATACAATTACTGTACGGTGATAAATCGTGTAACCACACGCAGAAACGGTTATTTTTTAGACTAAAGGTCTCTCCGTTCATCATTCTAGAGGCATACTGCAATCAGGTTTGCAGGACTAAGGCTGATCTGCTCATGGCATTGATTAGAACGTTACAGCAACCGGATGCGGACTCGAAGTCCGGGGCTTGTGACCCACCCCAAGAATGGTCAGCAGATCACCGGTCGATTGGGAGATCGAGGATCAAACATCGCCCAATTCACCAAATCGCAGTTCTATCTTGACCAATTTTTTCGCCCATGAATGACGCATCTTGTTAAGAATTCCCCACCTTTTCTAGCCAGCGGAACCTTGAAGCAGGTGTGTTAAAGTTCGTATAAGTGGGGAGACCGATCGCGGCGGTTCGATATGCCGGTTTGGCTCAGTCTAGCAACAGGGTTTAGAAGTTTGTAGAAGTTGAGGTGAGGAGCTGTGTCAATGAGTCTCAGGCAACGAGTCTCAGGCTTGGTGTCCTCAACGTCTGCCGTGAACATTCTCGAACGATAAACACATGCTGTACTCGCTGCGTTTGTGGCACAGGATACAGTCCCATGGTACGACGCTATCCGTCGTCACCCTCCGTCCGATTCAAAAGAACGCACAATCTACAAACATAACCAATCTATGGCAACTCGAGGACTCGTCGTCGGCGCAACCGTCGTCATGCTAAGTGCAACAGCGATCGTTGGCGCTGGCATCCACATGAAAGGGCAGGCATTCTTTCAGGACAGTCCGAAAGAACTGGTGGATGAAGTCTGGCAAATTATTGATAAGTCCTATGTTGATGGAACCTTCAATCAAGTCGATTGGCGAGCAACCCGTGAGGACTATCTAGAGCGTTCTTACGACGGCAACGACCAAGCCTATGATGCCATTCGCGAAATGCTGGGTCAGCTCGAAGACCCCTATACGCGCTTCATGGACCCCGACGAGTTTCGCAGTATGCAAATTGATACGTCGGGCGAACTGACCGGCGTTGGTATCCAGCTTTCTCAGGAAGAAGAAACCAACGATTTAATCGTCGTTTCGCCGATCGAAGATACTCCCGCCTTTGATGTGGGCATCCAGTCCCAAGATAAAATCATCGCGATCGATGGTCAATCGACGGTGGGTATGGATATTGACGCTGCCGTCAATCTGATTCGCGGACCGATCGGCTCTAGCGTCACCCTGACGGTAAACCGCGAGGGCAAAGAGCTAGAGTTTGAGATTGTGCGGGCTCGGATCGAAATTCACCCCGTGCGGTATTCGGTACGTGACGATGTTCCTGGACAGGTCGGGTATATCCGGTTAACGCAGTTCAGCGCGATCGCAGCTCAGGAAATGCGGGATGCGCTCGAAACCCTCGAAACCGATGGCGTCGCCGGTTATGTCCTCGACCTGCGGGCGAATCCCGGTGGTTTGCTCCACGCGAGTGTTGACATTGCGCGGATGTTAATTGACGATGGCACGATCGTCTCGACCGTGAACCGCCAAGGTATTTCGGATGTGGAACGAGCCAACGGTCAAGCCTTAACGGATAAGCCGTTAGTGGTGTTGGTTGATGGTGGATCGGCGAGTGCGAGTGAAATTCTGTCCGGTGCGTTGCAAGATCACGAGCGAGCGATCTTAGTCGGCACGCAAACTTTTGGTAAAGGTCTGGTGCAATCGGTGCGTGGCGTGGGTCAGGGTTCTGGTTTGGCGGTGACGATCGCCAAGTATTACACCCCGGATCATCGCGACATCAACAAAGAGGGGATTTCCCCTGACTTGGTGGTGGAGTTGAATGAGGAGCAGCGCGATTTCTTGCGTGCTAATCGGGCGGCGATCGGCACGATGGATGACCCGCAGTATGCCCGCGCGATCGAAGCGCTTAAAGATCAGCTTTAGGCTTAACCTGACCGATTAGCGCTTCGCTTCGGTCAACGCTCTCCGTGTGTTCTAAAAATGATTGAATTGATAATAATTCAATCATTTTTAGCTATATCGTTCTCTCACATAATGTATTGCATACTGTTTTCGATCCTGAATACTATTCACCCCAAACTCACCGTCCAATGTCTTGGTTAGTACGTCTGCAAGAATTTCTTTAAAGACTGGACTGGGCTTATATCCTAACTGCTGCAAATCGCGCCCATTCAAAATCGGAGCTACATCGATTAATTGATTGAGATAAATCCAGATTTTACGCCGCACCGATCGATCACAATGTAAAACAACCAAGAGTAAAGTCAGCCGATCGTAGGGCTGTAAAGTGTAATAAATTTCGCTCGATCGTGCGCTTGTTTGCAAACCCAGGGTTACGGTTTTGAGAGTTGTTTCCAAGGTACGAAGGCGCGTGATGCTGGTGTCGGGAAGCTGAAGTGACTGAGCAATTGTGCCACGAAATTCCGGGGCAAGATGAGAGAGCAGCGTTTCGAGAATGGCTTGCCAATGGGCGATCGTACGATCCGGATCGAAGCGACGCAGCCAGCGATCGGTCAAGCGAATATTCCACCAAATTTCATCGGTAAGCCGAAGGCTAGGATGAATGCATTGCAGTGCTTCGAGGTCAGCGAGCATTAACAACGCCGGTTTCCAGTAGGGGGCTTGAAGTAAATATTTCAGTTCGGCTTTCAGGCGGGTTTGTAGGGCTGGAGTACGATCGTTTTCGGCTTGTGATCGTGGGTAAATACCCGAGTGAATCGCGTGGCGAATGTAGCCCTCGGTTTGAGCTTCGATCGCAAACCCGAGGCGTACAGCAAAGCGTACCGCGCGATAAATCCGAGTCGGATCTTCGATAAAACTATTGGTGTGCAGGACACGAATCTGCTGATTTTGCAAGTCGATCGTGCCGCCAAGAAAGTCGAGCAGCTTACCCCGGCGTGGGTAGGTCAAACGTAAGGCTAGAGCGTTAATTGTAAAGTCGCGACGGTAGAGATCTTGGCGGATCGAACTGGCTTCAACTTCGGGATTCGCCGCCGGGTAGGGATAAAATTCAGTCCGAGCGGTGGCGATATCAATCCACAGGGAATCAAGTACCGGATCTTTACGCCAGGTGAGCGCGGCGGTTTGAAACTGGCCGTGAACTTCGAGTTTTGCGCCGCGATATTTCTCCTGTAACACCTGGGCTAACTCGACCCCAGCTCCGACGGTGGCAGCCCGGTGAAATCCATCCACAACCAGATCAATATCGAGTAAACCGATCGACTCGTCGCAGGTTTTGGCTCGGTGGTTTGCGGGGTCTTGTTGGTCTAAATCACGGAAGGCCGCGAGCAGTAAATCACGCACGGCTCCCCCAACGAGATAGAGATGCCATCCCCGCGCTTCGGCAGCTTCGGCGGTGTCGAAGAGGAGCGATCGCAGCTTCTCCGGGAGGCGCTGTTCGAGGGTTTGCCAGAGCAGAGCTTCGAGGTCAGCGAGGCGAGTGGGTCGTTTGGAGGCAAAGCCAGAACCGGTTTGAGGAAGATGACAGACCGTAACGTAGTCCTGGTGGAGTTCGCGCAGGACATCGGTGCGGGTGACAATGCCGACGAGGTTGCCGCGATCGATCACGGGTAGCCGTCCGATGTCGTAGGTGACCATCAGGGTTTCGATGTCTGGCAGGCTGGTGTCAGGGGCGATCGTCTTGAGTTGGTTGGTCATGTAGCCCTTGACGGGGGCATGATCGAGGCGGTGGTGGAGGGCAATATCGAGGTCACGGCGAGAGATGATACCGACGAGGGCATCGGTGTCATCGACGACGGAAAGACCGGAGTGACCGTAGCGCAGCAAGATGCGGTGGGCTTCGCCGATCGTGGTGTCAGGGCGGATGGTGCGGACGGGGGATGACATGAGGTCGCGGGCAACCGGCGGATGTGGGATATCGTCGATTAGCCGATCGAGAATCATCGCTAACGTTCGATCGGGGTGATCGGTGGCGATTTGGGCGGAGGCGGCTTTGGCGTGACCACCACCGCTAAAGTCACGAAAAATTGGGTTTAGATCGGTGTCGGGAATGCGCGATCGCCCGATCGCGCTAAAGCGGGGATTATTGCCGGATTTGGTGTCGTAGGCGTGACCCAAAATGAGGGCGTCGCTGTCGGTGAGTTCGAGTAAGCGGCTGGCTAGTCCGGATAGGCCGGGAATGTAACGATCGGTTTCAAGCAGAACGGAGCCAACGGTATAGCCGCACACGTCTTGGGCGGTGTAGCGATCGAGTGCCACCACCAGCAAATCTTGCAGTTCAGTACTGAGACCGGGTTCGATATATTGAGCGATCACATGCTGATTTGCGCCCTGCTGCATCAGCCAAGCCAGGGCGAGGGCGTCGCGGGTGGTGGCACGATCATAGGTGAGCGATCCGGTATCCACGTGGATCGCTAGTGCCATGACGGTGGCTTCGTGAACGTTTAAGGTGACACTGGCAGCTTGGAGCTGTTCAACGATGAGGGTAGTGGTTGCGCCGATATCGTGGATGTGGCGATCGGTGGCAGGAATATCGCTACGGCTTCCGAGGTGGTGGTCAAAAACTTCAATCGTTGTGAGCTGCGGTAAATCTAGCCACTCGGCGGCTTTACCGATGCGATCGCGGTGTTGGGTATCGACAATGGCGATCGAACGGATGGTTTTAGGGTTAACCGATCGGCGTTCGATTAAAGGATATTCATCGCGGTGCAGCCGCAAAAACATCTCGACGCCGGGATGCGCCCCACCGGTCAGCACAATGCGCGAACCCGGACGCAGGCGGGCGAGACCGACGGCGGCTCCAAGGCTATCAAAGTCGGCAGTGGTATGGCAGAGGATGAGATCCACGCGGGCTTTAGTGAAGAGGGCTAAAGGCTAGTGTGGATCATTACGGGTCTTCAAACCAATTTTCGAGGGATAATCGATCGAACATCCTAAAATCTCGTACATTTCGGGTTACGAGCGTTAGGTTGTGAGTGATGGCGATCGCGGCGATTTGAGCGTCAGCAAAAGGCGGCATTCGCCCCTCGGAGGCAAGGCGCGATCGTTCCTCGGCGTGCCATTGGGCTGCGGCAGCATCGTAGGGCAAAATCGGCATGGTTTGGCACACTCTCTCAAGATACTCCGCCAGCTTCCGTTTACGGCGAGAGTCAGGTAAGCGCTGACAGCCATATTGCAACTCATGCCAAGTCGTAGCAGCGATCGCGCAATGGTGACGGTTACGTTCCATCGCATTGAGCACTTGCAAGTTCGGACGTTTACAGCGAGCTTCAGACAGAATATTAGTATCGAGTAAATACAGCATTTGAATTAATCATCCCAGCTAAATTCACGTCCCGGAGACGGGTCACGCACACCTTCCCAAGGATCGCTGTCGTCCCAGTCATCCCAATCAATCGTGGCTCGCCATTGTTGCATCGCGTCCCAAAACGTTATAGGAGCGTCGGAAATCTCCGGTTCGACTAACTGAACGGTGATCGTGATTTCACCGTCGGGAAGGTCGAGGGGATCGAGCAGTTGGATCGTTTGACCATATTTAATCGCTCTCAAATTCATGGGCACACCTCAGAATTGGGATATTTGGATCATATCGCAGTTATATAAAAACTTATTTTTTTGATAAATTTTCATTATTTTGAATTGCGTAAAAATACAAGCAATTTCAGTTTTCTCAAGCCCTATCACGGTATTTCTTCGTAAAAAAAAGATGAGTAATGTATTCCAGAATACTTCCAGTTCAAATTAGAACGACACGGTTGATTATGACCAGGAGATCGGGATAGTAAAAGCTTGTTAAGTCAAGCATAGAGCAGTGGAAATTGGGCGCAAATTTTAACGCCAATCGAAGGTTTTTGGAGGTTTGTACACTATGAATTTTTGAGTATTTCCCATTATGGTATACAGCATCATTAAGTCGCTATTTACAATGTTCTAAACGAACCATATAAGTCTGTGATTTTGTCTTTCTAACCGATCAATAAGTCAGTTTTGACCGTGGCTTTACTGACATTATGACCTTGAACACATTCATCACAGAGAGGAAGCCGCACGCTCCCCTCTGTCGCTTTCTTGAGAGATTGTTACAATAGATGAATTCTTACATTTTTTATGCGATGGCTTCCTTGACTCGAGCGGATGCTTCCAGTCACCTCGCTGCCCGAGAGGTTGCGGCGCTCCAGCGTGTTTTCCACAATCTAGATCGAAATAGCTGTCCCACTCGCTACAACTTTCACATGCACTCGGTCTTCTCGGATGGCCAACTGCAAGCTGACGAAATTCTTTCCCAGGTGATCGCGATCGGTCTTGAAGGCTTTGCCATCACGGATCATCACAGTGTGCTTGGCTACCACCTGGCTCAAAGCCTCCTCGCCGAGTATCGCCAGCAAAATCCCCATCGCGCTCTACCAAAACTCTGGTCGGGTGTCGAAATTAATGCCGAACTCCTAGGTACGGAGGTGCATATCTTGGGCTACGGCTTTGACCCTTACCATGTCGCGATGCAACGCTATCTTCAAGGCGAAAAAGCCACTGGTAATGATTTCACGGCTCGTTACGTGATCGATGCGATTCACTCAGCTCATGGTCTTGCGGTTCTGGCGCACCCCTGTCGCTACCGCAAAGCTGCTGAGGATTTGATCCCCGCTGCTGCGGCTCTGGGTATCGATGGAACCGAAGCGTTCTACGCCTATCGCAAGGTTCTCCCCTGGGCGCCGAGTGAGATTCAAACTGAACTGGTTAGCCGCCTCAATGTTAAACACAACCTATTTAGCACCTGTGGAACTGACACTCACGGTTGTGACCTGCTGAGTCGGGTTTAGTCGCTGAGGTTGCTCTGCTGTGGCGGTGGATCGATATCGCGCCTGTTATGGCGAGATCGGTGCTCGTTATAAGTGGGCTGTGAATACGCTGCGATCGCCTAGCGATCGTTAACAACCAAAACTTCGCGCTGAACGATCGCCTCTAAGTCCAGTACGCTAATCATCTGCTTGCGATAGGAGGCTGTACCGCGAATAAATTCGTCATCACGACCCTGCAAGGCTGTTGGAATGGGTGCGAGATCTTCGAGTTGTAGATGGATTACGTCCAAGACGGTATCGATCGCAGTTCCAAAAATTGTGGAATCGACCATGACCACCATGACATTACTGATCTCCTCACGGGTATAAGCCGGAAGACCGAGCAGCGTGTGCAGCGAGACGATCGTGAGAATTTCACCCCGCAAATTGGTGTTGCCCAAAATATGATCGGGACAACAGGGAATCGGCACAATCTTTTTCACTTCAAAGAATTCGCGGACGACCTTGAGATCAATCCCGAAAAACTCGCCGGAAATCTCGACGATCGCCAGGGGGAGCTTATCGGTTTGGACATCATCCTCAAGACGCATCTGGAGCGCGATCGCCCGCTGACGAAAGATTTCCCGCTCCTCTGGGCTAGCATTTGGGCAAAACTCTCGCAAATGAGCCGCCTCGGGATCGCACAGCGCCCGTCGTAATCCTTCCTCATCCTCCAGGCTGTCGAGTTCGAGACTTTGGGAATAGTGAACCAGCTCGGCACAGTCCAACAGGCGAACGGCTCCCTCTTTGGTTTGAGCAATGCCCGTCATAAACCGATGGTGTCGCGGTAGTGTCTCGCTGGCTGGCTTGGTCGGGTTTGCGTCTGACTTTGGCATTTCGTCGTAGTCACTGCGCCCATAGGTCGGTGCTGCGCGAAAATCCTCGATCGGAATGTCCTGTACGGCAAAGACAGAGTTGACCACAAGCGCCATTAGTACCCCATCGCACTCAAAGACGATCGTGCTATCCGTGATTTGGTAGTTCCGCGCCTGGAAACCAAATCGCAGTTCGAGATCCATCACGGGGACAATCTGCCCACGTAAATCGATCGCGCCGATAATGTCGCGTGGTGCTTCCGGTAGCGCTTCGACCTGCGGCAGAGAAAACACCTCGCGCACGTAACGCGCATCAAAGCCATAACGGATGTTATTGGACTCGAAAATGAAGATTGGGCGCGTCGAAACTTCATTCTCTTCATACATGGATGTAACAGTCTGAAAGCTCACGAAAACACCTCAAAAAACATCAGATGTTGAACGTGGCGACCATGGATATTGATCGCCTTTAATGCTAGTGTATGAGACTGGTCGGTTCAAACCCATCGAACGGTTTGAATGTTTCGGCAATCTTGATGGTTTGAACTTGGATAGAGTCCATCAGAGACTGACGCTGAAAGAATTGAACTTCGACTGTTTGGACTCCACCCGTTGCGGTTTGATCGCTTTGACCGTTCGACTTAAATGCCATCCGCAGCCATCGGCGATCGTGAGATACCGGAGGGCTGACCAAGTTGTTGGATCACAGACCCGACCGATAGCTGTCGATAGGGATCGAGTGTTTCATTCGCATCACGAGCAGCGAGCAGGATTCGTGCGGTGCGCTGCATGGTTTGGGCGCGGGTGGTGTCACCTTCGGCGGAATACAGTGCGGCCAGTTCAAGATAGGCTAGGGCGGCTTCGGGATCGAGGTAAACGATACGCTTGAGCAGGGTTTTGGCACGGGCGACATTGCCACTATTTTCGGCGAGGTGTGCCATGAGGTAGTAAGGCGAAGTGGCACAGGGATCGATTTCGAGGGCTTTGGAACAGTAGTAGGAGGCTTGATGGTATTGCCCGAGATTGGCGTAGGCGAGGGAGAGTAAATCGCAGGCGGCAAAATGTCGGGGCTGTTGGGTCAGGAGCCGATCGAGCAGCGTGATTGTGGTGGGGTAGTCCCCATGATGAAATAGGACGATCGCGGTTGCCATCTGTTGATCAATCGATTGATCAATCGATGTCGTATCTAGCGGTCGTGGGCGATCAATGGTGGGGTTGGACGGTGTGGGTTGGTCTAGAGCGGTGGGGTGAGGCGGTTGGGTAGGGATTATTGATCGCGATCGGTGGGGTGAGGCGGCGGGGGGTGACGCTGGGTGTTGGAGCGTGGAGGTCACTGAGCGAGGGAGATCAATCGGCGATCGAACCTCGAAAGATTTTGCCGTAGCGAACGGCATCGGTGATGAGGTAGCACCGGCGAGGGTGGGGGTGAGGCTGTCGCACCGCTGATAGATCACCGATTGGGGGCAAAGCTGGGCTTTAAAGGCTCGGGTATCTTGGTGCTGCAATTCTGCGTGAGCTGTGAGCAGATAACCGTTGCGGTTTAGGGTTCTAGCCATTCGATCCAAAATGTCTCGAATGGTTTGCTCGTTGAGATAGATAAACACATTGCGGCAAAGGATCAAGTCTAGGTCTACCAGGTCAAGCTCAGAATCCGGGTAACTGGGTTGGGATAGATTGAGGGGATAGAAGGTGACCAGGTTAACAATGTTGCGATCGAGTTGCCAGGGCTTATCGATCGCGTTGAGACGATGTTTGAAGTAGCGATCGCGGATCGCGGGATCGACCTGGCGAAATGACCAGTCGCTATAGACGGCCTTGCGAGCCGTCGCGATCGCCGCCTCGTTAATATCCGTACCAATAATGCGCACATCCCAATTCGCCAGATCGGAAATCAACTCCCAGACCAGGATCGCCAGGGAGTACGGCTCTTCTCCCGTTGAACTCGCAGCACTCCAAAGCCGCAAACATGGCTTTTGCCCGGTCGCATTTGCCACCTGGCGACGCTCGGCGATGAGCTGCGGCAAGATCTGCTCGCGCAACAGTTGAAATTGCCCCCGATCGCGAAAGAAATAGCTTTCGGTAATCGAAATTTGCTGCACGATACACTGCCATTCTGCACCGCGTGCGGTTTGACGATCGCACAGTTCGCATGGCTTTGCCAACAGCCAAGCGTAATACTCTTGTAAATCAGGGTGACGGGATGCTCGCACGCGATCAGCCAGCTTTTTGGCGAACGCTGCCCGATCGCGATCGCGAATGACAATCCCCGTTTGGGCTACGACTTCGTGGATAAAGGAACTCAGCAGATTGGGTGCGAAGTCGGCCATAGAAGAATTAGGACAGGCAAGGGGATGGAAGTTTGACAGGTACGACCCAAGGGCTGCGGATTTGCGAGGGCAGCCACAAATCCCGGAGAGCAGTCGGGTCGTGAAGTCTTTGTATTTTATGCCTATATGTTTACATTCCCTGAGCTTGCCCGTGCCACATCAATCCGCAAGACCTGTGCGAGTTGCATGACATAGCCCGTAATCATCGGCACACGACCGCTACGCAGCGCTAAAAACACCGATTCTTGAGCCGGATTGAGATCAATAATGAGTTCGAGTCGCTGGCAAACCTCAATTAAGTGCGACAGTTCGCGGACGTAGGCCGGTCGATCGATGGAGTCGAAATCGTCGGGGGCGTGGGGAGCGAGCAGCTTCTGGATAGTCGCTTCAATGAAAGCTTCAATATCCAAGCAGGCTTGGGGAACGTTGAGCAGGCAATCGATGCGTTCGGCTTCCGTGGCGATCGCTCCCAATTCATTGAGGGCGCTCACTCGCTTGGTATTACTCCGGTTGAGATCGGCGACGGCGCGATTAAAGCGGTAGCGTAGGGCAACCTCGGCGGCAACTTGCAGCTCAGGCGGCACATCGCGAGCGGCACGACGGTAGGCCGCGATCAGGCTGTAGTTATCGCGGTACACCTGCGTATAGAGCCGATCGAGTTCGGTCAGCGTGTCGCGGCTCAGTTGCTGAACGATGCGATATTCTTCCTCAGCAAAGAGGTCGTTGAGGGCAAAGGTTTCGCCGTCAAACAACTGGCTCATTTGCAGGATGATCTGGGCGGTACTCGCTGCCGTGAGGCTCGAAAATAGGCTGTCTTTGAGCTGACTGTAGGCGAGCCGATCGCGGAAGGGCTGAATGCAGCAGTGAAAATCGAGACCGCCGAGGTGCAGCGCGGCAAAGATCAGATGTTGCGATTCACGGGAAATCTCCGAGGTGAGGCGTACTTGACCGATCGCCAGAGCTAGCGTGCCGAAGCGCTGAATCTGATAGTCAAGTCGATCGGTTTCGTAACAGTAGACCCGATGCTGCTCGGGATAGGCGTTAAACAGCGAGGCGATCGCGTAGTGGGCGGCCACCTGTCCCCAAGTGACCTTGGCGGTGGTGACGGCTTGGTGATATAAGTCCGCCCCGTCGCTGTAGCCCGGATCATTGGTCGGAGCGACGGCCAAACGTGCCACGAACTCCGGTTCGAGATTGATCCCCGAAACGATCCCCGCCAGCTCGATCGCCCGTGCCGCGTAGCGTAAAATCTGCGTGCCTTCAGGCCGTGAAATTTCCTCAAAAACCAGCCACAACTGGTAAACATCAGCAGACTGTGGCGCTGCATTTCCAACAGGTGCAGCGCATCGGTACGGCGTTCGAGATCCAGTTCACCGACCTGATGCGTCGCCAAAAAGCGATACATCATGGCTTGGGAGCGATCGAGCACCACATCGATGTAGTCATTTCGCGCCGCCCAGGGATCGCGCAGAACGTCCGGTGCGTGTTTTTCGTAGATGACAATCAGTTGATCGCGCAGCCAGTTCAGCGACTCCCGCAACGGTTTGCGCCACTGCTGCTGTGTGCCGCCACCACTACCGCAGCCGCAATCGTCCTGCCAGCGATCGACCCCGTGGGAACAACTCCAGGCCGTTACATCTTTGAGAATGCATTCCCAGGTGGGGGGATGCAAGCTGAGGTAATGTGCAAAATTGGTCACCTGCCAGCCGCGATCGGCAAACTCACGGCGAAAACAGTAGGCGATGCATTTTTCTTTGCCCGCTTTGTGGTGACCAAAGGTTTCGCCATCGGTCGCAACCGAGATCAGTTGAGCGGGGCGATCGTCATGATGCACCGCGAGCGCCAGACGATCAGCAAAGGTTCCCGATCCCTGCAAAATTTCATCATTAAAACCCATCTCACCGGAGATCGGCCCGTCGTAAAAAAAGACATCGAGATAGCGCGATCGATCCTCATCCACAAAACACCGGTACGGACGCGCCGGGTCGATCTGACCATCGGTCACATCGAGCCACGCGGGATCAGGCTGATCCGCCGTGGGAAACGGGCGACATCGAGCCACCTGAGACGGCGCGAGGATCACAAACCGTAACCCCTCCTCGATTAACACCTGCACCGTTTCCGTGTCGATCGCCGTTTCCGCCAGCCAACATGCCCTCGGGATCACGCCCAAAGCATTGCCGAAAATCCGCGATCCCCCAGCGCACCTGGGTTTGTTTGTCGCGCCAATTCGCCAGGGGCATGATGATGTGGTTGTACACCTGGGCGATCGCGTTGCCGTGACCGTTGAGTCGGGCAGCACTGAGGCGATCGGCTTCGAGAATTTTGGCGTAGGTTTCCGGCTCGTGTTCATCGAGCCACGCCATCAGCGTCGGCCCAATGTTGAAGCTCATGAATTCGTAGTTATTGACCAGATCGACGAGGTCACCGCTGTCGTTAAAAATGCGAGCGAAGGCATTCGGGCGATAGCACTCGTAGGCGATGCGCTCGTTCCAGTCGTGGAAGGGGGCGGCGCTGGGTTGTCGCTCGATCGCGTCGAGGTAGGGATTTTCGCGTGGGGGTTGATAAAAGTGGCCGTGGACGGTGATGTAGGTTTGGGTTGCACCGGTCTCGACGGTTGCGTTTTGGGGCTGCGGTGTAGCGGTAGCAGCGGTATCGAGATCCAGTTCGGAGGCAGAAGAATTCAATGTCATAAACCGCGAAAACGAATAAGAGCGCACGGAAAATCAGAACCGTACGCTCGATCGCGAACGGCGACTCGTCCGCGCTAAGGAGGCCAAATAGGGTTGTCGCTACAGGCATCGTAGAAAGTCTGCTGGGATGCTGCCTGATCCCGTTACATTCTGTTGTGGTTTGAAATATTCTGCGATAACTCCTGGGATCGATGGCTAGGATGGAGGCGTCGTTTCCTGGCTACGTGCAAGCCCCACAGGATGAATTCTTCCCACATCCATCACCGTCCTCGTCTTGCCGTCGTTGTTAGCACTTGCGCCGCGATCGCCTGGAGTCTTACGAGTCCGGTCACTCGCGCGATCGAACCCGGAGAAATCAGCGGCCAGCTTGATCACACCAGCGCCACCCTGAACGATGGCAGCTACTACACCCCCCACGATCTAACGCTGGAAGCCGGTGAACAGCTTGCGATCGACCTGATCTCCGAAGAGTTCGACCCATTTTTACTCCTGATCGACCCCTCCGGCAGCGAACTCGCCCAGGATGACGATAGCGGCGAGGGCGACGATGCCCGCATTGTTCTGACCGTGCCACAGACGGGACGCTATCAAGTTTGGGTGAATGCTTACTCCCCTGGCGAAGTGGGCGGCTACAGGCTGCGCTGGGGCGAGGCGAGTGCGGCGATGGTTGCCCATTACGAAACGCATCAAGCGTTTGATCACGGCATCAGTTTATACAATGCCGGTCGCCACCCCGAGGCGATTGCCATGTTCGAGACAGCTTTGGCGGCTTTGCTTGAACTCGATCATCGCGACGATCGCGGCGATCTCGAAACGGATCGCAGTACCGAAGCCAATCTGCGTTCCTATCTCGGCATGTCGTACTACTTCACCGGCAATCTTTCCGGTGCGGTCTCGATGCTCGAAACCTCCGTCGCGATCGCCCAAGCCGAGGGCAACATTCCCCAAACCCTGACCTCGCGTCTGAATCTCGCCTCGATTTACAACGCCCTCGGTCGCTATGAGGACAGTCTGGCGCTCAATCAGGAAACCCGCGTCCAAGCCCAGGCAGCGGGTGAAGCGTATACCGAAGCGGCAGCCATTGGGAATATGGCACTCATTCAGCGTCGCCTCGGGGACTACGATCAAGCGATCGTCCTGCACCGTCAGGCGTACGACTTATTTGAAGCCATCGGCGAACCGGAGCAAGCGGCCTACGCGCTCAGTAATCTGTCATTGGTCTATCAGCAGCTCGATCGCTACGTGGAGGCGGTTGAGGTTGGGCGGGAGTTGCTGGTGTTGTTCGAGCGGGCTGGCGATCAACGCGGGTTAGCGTTGGTCTGGGGCAATTTGAGTACAGCGTACAACCAGTTAGAGGATTATGAGGCGGCGATCGCGGCGTCGGAGCAGGCGATCGCGATTCTGCGAGACCTGGGCGATCGGCGTGAGCTAGCCGCTGCTTTACACAATATTGGCAGCACTTACAACCAAATCGACGAGCTGGATCAGGCAGAATCCTCGCTGTACGAAGCGGTGGATTTACTCGATGCCCTGCGATCGCCGGATCTGAGCGATCGCGATCGGGTGTCTTTATTTGAAACCCAGATCAGTTCGTTCCGCTTGTTACAGGTGATCCTCTTACGTCAAGGCAAATGGGGGCAAGCGCTGGAGGTGGCCGAACGCAGTCGCGCCCGTGCCTTTGTCTTTCTCCTGGATCAACAGTTGCGTGATCCGAGTGAGCAGACTGCGAGTGTTCCCGTACCGCCGACGATCGCGGAGATACGAGCGATCGCCCGTGACTACAACGCGACCCTGGTGGAGTACACGCAGTTGTACGACGACCTGATTGTCTGGGTGATCCGCCCCGACGGACAAATTTTCGGCGAGTTTGTCTCACTCAAGGATCAAGCACAGTCGCTTGAAAGTCTGGTGATGGCGTCGCGCTGTCCAAATGTCCGCTGTGAAAATCGCGTGCTAACGTCCATGCGCGGTTCTGGAAGCTTCGATCCGGGGATTACCCGCGATGCCTTTGCGGATTTCAACGCGAGTGAAACCGGGGAGTCCAACGCCTTACAACAACAGCTTTACAACATCTTGATCGCCCCGATCGCGGATCACCTCCCGACCGATCCGGAGGATCTGGTGATCTTCATTCCGGAGGGTTCGTTGTTTCTTGTGGCGTTTCCGGCCTTGCAGGATGAGGCGGGGTCCTACTTGATCGAAAAACACACCCTGTCGATCGCTCCGGCGATCGAGGTGTTGAGCAAAACGCGGCAGTTGGCGGCTCGCCGTGCCGAAAATAATTCGATTCTGATTGTGGGCAATCCAACGATGCCGGACGGTCTGACTTCGTTGGATGGCGCGGAGATCGAGGCGAATCAGATCGCGGATCTGTGGTCTACGGTGATGCTCACGGCGAATGAGGCGACGGAGACGCGCATTGTGGAGCAAATGCCCCAGGCTCGCGTGATTCACCTGGCGACGCATGGCATTTTTGATGATCAGGCGGGGCTATCGAGTGCGATCGCCTTGGCTCCATCGCCCGAGGATGATGGCTGGCTGACGGCGGCGGAAATTCTCGATTTGTCGCTGAATGCGGACTTGGTGGCGCTGAGTGCGTGTAGTACGGGGTTGGGGCGAATTTCGGGAGATGGGGTGATTGGGTTGTCGCGATCGTTGATGGTGTCGGGTGTGCCGAGTGTGTTGGTGTCGTTGTGGAATGTGAACGATCGGGCGACGGCGGATCTGATGGTGGAGTTTTATCAGGTGTGGCAGGAGGACAATATGGGTAAGGCGCAGGCGTTACGACGGGCGATGTTGAGCGTCAAAGAGAAGTATCCAAATCCGTATTATTGGGCGGCGTTTACGTTGATTGGTGAGCCAGAATAACTCACGTTCCCAGTTTCGATGGCGATCGCGCCGTAAGTCACAATAGAACAGCCGCAACGATCACGCTAACGTCAGCAATAACATTAGTGATAACGCCAACGGTGCGGCTCATTTCGGTTCGTTCGTGTTTTTAAGCTAAATCCATGCCTGACCTGTCCCTCGAAAATAAAAGCATCGTCGTTACCGGAGGCGCGGGCTTTCTCGGTCGCCAAGTCGTCGCCCAACTAATCGAAGCCGGTGCGAACCCCGAGATGATTTCGATCCCGCGATCGCGGGACTGCGACCTGACCCAAATGTCGGCCTGTGAAGCCGCCGTGAAAGACCAAGACCTGGTGATTCACCTCGCCGCCCACGTCGGCGGCATCGGCCTCAACCGCGAAAAACCCGCCGAGCTGTTTTACGACAACCTGATGATGGGAACCCAGCTCATCCACGCGGCCTACCAAGCTGGGGTTGAAAAATTTGTCTGCGTCGGTACGATTTGCGCTTACCCCAAATTTACCCCCGTTCCCTTCAAAGAAGACGACCTCTGGATCGGCTACCCCGAAGAAACCAACGCACCCTATGGGATCGCCAAAAAAGCCCTCCTCGTCCAGCTCGAAGCCTACCGCCAACAGTACGACTTCAACGGCATTTACCTGTTGCCGGTCAATCTATACGGCCCCGAAGATAACTTCAACCCGCGCAGCTCCCACGTGATCCCCGCGCTGATTCGTAAAGTTTACGAAGCACAACAACGCGGCGATGCCGAAATTCCCGTCTGGGGTGATGGCTCGCCAAGCCGCGAATTTCTCTACTCCACCGATGCTGCACGGGGGATCGTCATGGCCACCCAGCGCTACAATGACGCCGACCCGGTCAACCTTGGCACGAATAACGAAATCAAGATTCGCGATTTGATCGAAACGATCTGCGACTTAATGGAATTTAAGGGCAAAATCGTTTGGGAAACCGATCAGCCGAACGGTCAGCCGCGCCGCTGTCTCGATACCCAGCGAGCGAAGGATCGCTTTGGATTTACGGCACAGGTGGGTTTCCGTGACGGCCTCAAGCAGACGATCAACTGGTATCGCCAACACGCCACCGAAATCGATTAGTCTGGATCGCAACCGTTGGGTTAGCGTTGTCGCACCAAACCGGGAGCCGTCTTGCGATAACGTTCGTTTTTCTGAGGTCTGGATTCAGGGTTCAGGGTTCAGGGTTCAAATTTTAGAGTTCGGAGTTCAGAGGTCTTGCTCTCTAGGTTTAGCGATGGCCGATCTTGAAACGGCGCTCGAACGCGCGATTCCCGAAATCAACTTTTTGACGATCGCGACCCCGGACATCATGCCGGGGGCGCTACTCGAATCGCGCCATGTCGATCACTACATCGGGCGGATTGAACCCTTTTTGGTTCCTCCACTCACTCCCGCAGATTTCGAGACCGAGCGTCAACCCGCTGCGGTCAATTTGCGATCGCTTTCGACCGAGCGATCGGGACAATCGGCGATCGGTCTCCTGCAAATGTTTGGCCTCAACCTCGCGGGGGTTAGCGCCAGCACAACCGCTGCAATCTCGGTTCAGCTCCAGCTTGAAGCCGTGACGGTGCAGAAATTTAAATCCGGGCTGGGTAAATTGCAGCTTGAGCGAGCTTTGCGATCGCTCAAGGAGCGTGATCTAGGGACATTCCGCCTCCTGAAGCGACATTTTTTAGTCCTCGCGACCTACTATGCCCGTGATTTTCAGTTAACCTTTGGGCGAGAACTGTTGAACGCGATCGATCTTGATGCAAAATTACGAACCTCCGCACGAGCGAAAATTCGGCGTCAGGGTAATACAGTTTGGGTTGCTCAAAATGAAACGCTCCCCTTTGGCGTGTTCGGCTACGAAATCACACCCGGACGAACGATTTTAGAGGCCAAGTGAATCCGCTTGACCTCACCCCATTCCCCGCTCACCCCCCTTCAGTCTAGGAGTCCGTGACATGTCGTTTGTTGGTCTACATATTCACAGTGACTACAGTTTGCTCGATGGTGCAAGCCAGCTCGATCCCTTAGTTGACCGTGCCATTGAGTTGGGAATGCCCGCGATCGCCCTCACCGATCACGGGGTCATGTACGGAGCCGCCCAACTGATTAAAATTTGTCGAAGTAAGGGCATTAAACCCATTATCGGCAATGAAATGTACCTGATTAATGGGGATGTCACCAAGCAAGAACATCGGCCTCGTTACCATCAAGTGATTCTAGCCAAAAACCTGCAAGGCTATAAAAATCTGGTCAAACTCACGACCATTTCACACTTAGAGGGGTACCAGGGAAAAGGCATTTTCTCCCGTCCTTGTATCAATAAAGATCTCCTACAGCAATATTACGAAGGTCTCATCGTGACTAGTGCTTGCCTCGGAGGAGAAATTCCCCAGGCCATCATGAAAAATAGACCCGATGCTGCTCGCAAGGTCGCGCGTTGGTATAAAGAACTATTCGGTGATGACTTCTATTTAGAAATCCAGGATCACGGCTCACAGGAAGACCGGATTGTGAACCCTGAAATTATTCGTATTGCTCGCGAACTCGACATCAAATTCATTGCGACCAATGACTCGCACTATATTTCTTGCATTGATGTCGAAGCTCACGACGCGTTGCTTTGTATCCAAACCGGCAAACTCATCACCGATGATAAACGACTGCGCTACAGCGGGACAGAGTATCTCAAATCTGCCGATGAAATGGCGCAACTGTTCCGGGATCACCTCGAAGATGATGTGATTGCAGAGGCACTCGATCGCACGCTCGAAATTGCTGAAAAATCGAAACCTACGACATTTTTGGGGAGACACGCATCCCCAATTTTCCGATTCCGGCGAACCACACCGCTGACACTTATCTGGAAGATGTGACCTGGGCGGGATTGCTTGATCGTTTTAATGTCAAATCTCGATCGGAGCTAGAAGATCGCTACCGTGAGCGGCTTGAATACGAGCTAGAAATGATGCAGGAAATGGGATTTGCGACCTATTTTCTCGTCGTTTGGGATTACATTAAATTTGCGCGTGATAGTGGTATTTCAGTCGGTCCCGGTCGCGGATCAGCAGCCGGATCACTTGTCGCCTACGCGCTGCGTATTACGAATATTGACCCTGTTCATCATGGCTTGCTATTTGAGCGCTTCTTGAACCCAGAACGCAAGTCGATGCCGGATATTGATACCGATTTTTGTATCGATCGCCGGGACGAAATGATCAAGTACGTCACCGAAAAATATGGCCGTGATTGTGTCTCCC
>JAAUPN010000229.1 GCA_012033105.1 Coleofasciculaceae cyanobacterium RL_1_1 | reverse complement strand
TGGCCAGTATGCTGCCGCTGAAGCCGCCTACCAAGACGTAGTCCGGCTCGATGCCAACAATCTCAATGCCTTTCTTGGTCTCGGGGCAACCCAGTTTCGACAAGAGCGTTACGGTGATGCCCTCGTCGCTTACGAACGGGCTCAAGCCCTTGCCCCCAACAATCTGCAAATTGACGGGTTTCTTGGGTCTACCTTGTTACAACTCGGTCGCTATCCGGAGGCCATCGAGATTTTTGAGCGCGTGACGGCTCGTACGCCCAACAATCTAAATGCCTACATTAATCTCGGCACTGCGCTACTTAACGTCGGTCGCGACGATGAAGCATTTGTCGCCTTCGATCGTGTCGAGCGTCTCACCTCTGACGATGGCCAACTGCTCTTTGACCTTGGCCAGCTTCTCGAAGAACGCGGCGATCTGGAACGATCCAACCGCTACTACCGGCGTGCGTCTAACCTCAACAACAGCGCCGAGCTTCAGCTCCTAATCGGCCAATCGCTACTCCGCAACGACGACCCACTCTATGCCATCCTCGCCTTGCGTGAGGCAATTTCCCTTAACCCAGGGTCACCAGACGCTCACGTTTTGCTTGCCGAAGCTCTCCAAGCTCAAAACCGTCGAGATGAGGCGATCGCGGAATTAGAACTCGCGCGTACGCTCTATGAAACCCAAGGTCAACCCGATAAGGCCGCAGAACTCAGCGAAAGGATTGAAGCGCTGAACTAAAACGCTGAACTCAGGCATTGAACTCAGGTTCATCTCCTGTTTTTCGGTGTATGTAGATCGTCACAAAAATTACGCGATCGGCACGGCATGAATTCACCTCACTTCATGCCAATTTATGTCGTGCTATTCATTTCCAATAATCGCATCCGACGCCACCAATAATTGAGAGGATAATAAAGCACCGGAGCCCAAAGACTACTCAGCAAGGCGGAGGCAAGCGTAACATCTTGGTAGTATGACCAAACCTCGTCAAAGTGCATAAACGTCAACCCACTACCCGGACGCCAGGTATACCAGCAAAATTGCAACGCAACGACCGTTTCAGAAATCGCGGACATCGCAAAGACAATCAATGACACAGAAATAAAGTCTTCTTGAACATATTTCTGCTTTTTGAGTGATGCCGTCAGCACACCCACGATTAGCAAACTTAGCGCTCGAGTGGGGATTTGCTCACTCATTCCATCTTGCAGGAAACCGATCGCCCAACCCGCTAATGCAGCTTGCCAAAAGCCGCGATTAATACTCCAAGAAACAACCCAAATTAGTAGCCAGTTTGGGGCGACTCCGAGTAGTTCCATGCCTGGAAAGCGTGCGGGTAACAGCAAAAGGCAGAGGACGATCGAAGCAAGCGTTACGGAGCCATTTGTGAGTTTTCGAGATAGCTTCGACCAACGCATAAGTTAGGGTGAAAAGAGATAACAAACAGAGCAGGGAAGCGAGTCGAGAAACACTCTAGACCTAAACCCAAAGCGCGAATGAACAACACCTTGAATTTTTTTAAGATTCTCGCCTTGGGATGAATAGACTAACGCCAAAGATTTTAGTCAAGATTTCAGCCACTCCTCTAAACCCATGACAACAAATGCTTGCGATTATTCGTCATCCAGCAAAATTTCAACCTCACTATTCAGCTCCGATTGAGGACTGAGCGGTTTATCTTCATGCGAATGAACCGAAACCCACTCTAGATCCGCGAGAGGAACAAAGAGTTCGACTTCAACCTGGGGTGCAGGACTGGCCGATAAATCCACGGATGTGACCGTTCCGATCGGCACTCCGGCGGGGAAACGCTGACTAAAGTTAGACGTTGTAATCGCATCACCCGTCTTCACATCGGGCAATTTCTCGAAAAATTCAATAATTGTGGTTGTACTACCCACGCCACGCATCACCCCAGCCGCGCGAGATCGCGTTACGGTGACGCCCACCCGGCTGGATGGATCAGAAACAAGCAATACACGACTCGCATGAGCGGAAGCACTCGCCACCCGACCAATCAACCCACCTGGAGCCACCACCGCATCGCCACGCGTCACACCATCGGCACTGCCACGACCAATCACGAGGCTTTGCCACCAATGGTTTGCACTGCGGCCAATGATCGGGGCAAACTTCGGCTCTCCGATATTTTTGGGAGATTCTCCAATGAGCTGGCGCAGTCTGGCATTTTCCTGTCTTTGTTCTTCCAGCTTGACTGATAGTTCACGGGTTCGTGCGTCAATTAAGTCTTTTTCTTTAGCTTGAGGAACTTCAAATGGTTTGGAAATTTGGCTGTACAGTTCGTATAGGATGCGGCCATTTGACTGGCGAAATGACCAAGCTCCGAGCAATACAACGATCGATATTCCAGTGGTAACACCATAACGAATCCACCACTGGCGTATAGCATATACGAACATTGAACCTCTAGTTATGTGACGTCTAATACCCTAATAGCAACACCCAAGACACTTCGCTGTATCGGCTTAACAATACTGACAGAGAGACTAGCACAGTCAGTTTTGATTTTGACCCTCTGAGCTGACATGTATCAGAAGAACTGATGTGATCAACTTTATGGTTCATCACCCGTCACATTTGAGCGCAGGGATGGCTGGCCGAAGTCAGATGTACAGACTTCGGGCCAACGACAGTATTGATTTGACGGGCTGAGGTCTGATTTAGAGTGGGTTAGAGCGGGTACGGAAGACTCGCTCAAGCTGCTTAAAGTTTTCGAGAACGCGACCGGTTCCGAGAACCACACAACTCAGGGGATCAGCGGCGACGTGGGTGACGATTCCTGTTTCGTGGCTGATCAGGGTGTCGATGCCTTTGAGTAGTGCGCCACCACCCGCGAGCATGATGCCACGATCGATGATGTCGGCAGCGAGTTCAGGCGGAGTACGTTCGAGAGTACGTTTAACGGCCTCGACGATCACGGCGAGGGGTTCGGACATACTTTCGCGGATTTCGGCGCTTTTAATCGTGACCGTACGCGGTAGACCGGAGAGCATGTGCAAGCCCCGGACATCCATTGTGATCTCGTCATCATCTGACGGATAGGCCGAGCCGACTTTAATTTTGATTTCTTCGGATGTCCGTTCCCCGATGATTAGGTTGTGGACTTTTTTCATGTACTGGGCGATCGACTCGCTCAGTTCGTCACCCGCGACCCGCACAGATTCGCTTAAGACGATGCCCTGCAAGCTCATGACAGCGACTTCTGTGGTTCCGCCACCGATGTCAATGATCATGTTGCCGGTCGGGTCTGCAACGGGGAGACCTGCGCCGATCGCAGCGGCGACGGGTTCATCAATCAGGCGAACATCGCGGGCTCCGGCTTGGAGGGCTGCATCCATCACGGCGCGGCGCTCAACACCGGTAACGCCACTCGGGATACCGATCACGATTCGAGGTGAGACGAGCGCTTGACCTTCGTGAACTTGACGGATGAAGTGTTTCAGCATCATCTCGGCTGTGTCGAAGTCGGCGATGACACCATCCCGCAGCGGACGGAGGGCGACGACATTACCAGGCGTACGGCCTAGCATGTTTTTCGCCTCGGTTCCGACCGCAAGCGGGAGCTTGTCGTCCTGGTCGATCGCGACCACGGACGGCTCTTGGAGAACGATCCCCTTACCGGAGACATAGACCAGAGTATTAGCGGTACCTAAATCGATACCCATATCTCTGGACAGTGAAAAGCGACTTAGTATGCCCACGCGATCTTTTGGCCTCCGAACCGTTGCAGCTCCCGAGCGAGCTGTAAACTTTTGTTCCTTTCTTTTACGAGGGGGATTCTATTATGTTTCGTCCCCTTCGTCTATACGCTTCGTTGGCGGGTTGAGCGGGATTGTTTTTGGATAGGTGCGATCGGGTTAGCATAGATACAAAATTAGCGCAGGCGACAACGCTCTAGTTTGCGACTGAATCCCGCGTTTGATCCAACAAGCATGAGTCCTAAAGCCTCAGAGTGGGTTCGGAGTCCGTGCTGCGATCAGTGCGAGGCATGACTAATGAATGTTTGTGGCCTAAATCCGAAATAGTCAACACGTATCTAAGGTTTTTAGCTGAAATGACGATTAATTCAATTACGTTAGTTGGTCGAGTTGGCGGCGATCCCGATGTCCGTTACTTTGACTCGGGGAAAGTGAAATGTCGGGTGTCGTTGGCGGTGGATCGACCGACGAAAGACGATCGCCCTGATTGGTTTAATCTCGAATTTTGGGATAAAAGTGCTGAAGTTGTGGCGAACTATGTGCGCAAGGGCAGTCTTATCGGGGTGACGGGCTACGTCAAAATTGATACGTGGCAGGATCGCGGGACGGGGGCGCAACGTTCATCACCGATCGTGAATGTGGATACCTTACGTCTCTTGGGATCAAAGCGAGATAACGATCCCAGTGCGGTCGCTTCCTACAATGATGAGTTTTAGCGTGTAATCTGTGGCGGCACACGACCCAGACACCTGTTCACACTGCCCGGTGTGCGATACGGCATATCCAGGCTCAGATCCTGAGTCTCGGACGTTGGATGTTTGTGCGATTTGTGGCTGGCCGTCGATCGCTCCAGTACAGCGCGATGAAGGCGATCAGGTCAGGGAGATCTGGGCAAGGCAGGCATGGCAAGCGTTACAAGCGTGCCAAACGACAGAGGCGCAACAGGAGTATTTAACGCAGGGGATCAACTGGTTGATCGATCGCGCCGAGGCGATCGCCCAGATCGGGATCGCCGATCGTTTCGATCAACTTGAAGCGCAACTTACAGCCAAACTCGCCTCGCCCCTTGAACCCGAGCCCGCGATCGCCGATGAACTCCCACTTTACTCCGATCTCGGCCTTGACTACACCCCCCTTACGGTCGCCCTGAGCCAAGCCGATTGGCGCACCGCTGACGACATCACCCACCAACTCATCAACGACGCGATCGCCCGTAATCGCTCCCCCAAAACCACACCAGCCAACACAAGCACGATTCTCGACGACATCGCCCGCTTCCCCGCCACCGATTTACGAACCCTCGCGTGGCTCTGGGCGGCCTACAGTGATGGGCGCTTTGGCTGGGTCGCACAGATTAGTCAATGGAGCGACGACTACGGCACATTTTGCGATCGCGTCGGTTGGCGTACCTCGCGCGGCTGGCTGTATTACGACGAATTGCAGTTTGAACCCGAAACCCTGGAATCGATCGCGATCGGGCATTTTCCCGTGTTGGGTTGGCGCAAGCGATCGTGTTATGGCATTGGCGGAGAAACTGTCGCCGGGATCATGCTGGCTTGGTTCGATCGTTGGCGGCAGATTTCGGAACCTGACCCGATATAACGCGCAACAACTTGCGATAATTAAGCAATTGTTAATTTATGTTGCTCACTCACCATGACTCACAGCACGGTTCCCACGACTGACTCAGAATCCGAGACCACGCCGCCGATGAAATACGGCGAACGCGCGATCGCCGAGGGTCAGCTCACCACCTTTCCCAACCCGCGTCCCGGTCGTGCCTACAACGTCAATATCACTCTGCCGGAATTCACCTGTAAGTGTCCCTTTTCTGGCTATCCGGATTTCGCGACGATCAAGATTGACTATGTTCCCGATCAACGAGTCGTGGAACTGAAGGCGCTGAAGCTATACATCAACAGCTACCGTGACATGTTCATTTCCCACGAAGAATCGGTGAATAAAATTCTCGATGATTTTGTCAATGCGTGCGATCCGCTGGAAGTCACGATCGTCGGTGACTATCTACCGCGTGGCAACGTTCATACCGTCGTGACCGTCACCCACAAAAAAGACGCGGAATAAATTTATAAGCCGTGACGCAATCCCTGACGCAGGCCGAGTTCTCACACGATCGCGATTCAGCCAGGTGTAACTAACGGCGCTGGGGCTGGGGTCGCTCGTCGTTGACACTCCCCGGTCTAAAGACACGGGGATTCTCATTTCTAGCCCACAGCAGGATGAACCCGCTGCGTATTCACTGAGTTACCCGTTGGCATTTCTGCACAGCCTGAAGCTGCGGGAGAACCGAAG
>JAAUPN010000054.1 GCA_012033105.1 Coleofasciculaceae cyanobacterium RL_1_1 | reverse complement strand
AACCTTCTAGGTAAGAAGATGCCAGACCGTGGGTGTACCACGAGGTGACGAAGGTGGTTCCGGTTAGCCAGCCGCCCAACGCCATGAAGGCGCAGGGGAAGAGCAGGATGCCGGACCAGCCGACGAAGACGAATCGGTCGCGTTTTAGCCAGTCGTCGAGGGCGTCAAATAGCCCTCGCTGTGGCACGCGATCTACTGCGATAGTCATAAGTTCAATCCTCCTTGCATTGATTTTTTAAACGGCAAGGTTTTAATTAAGTTAACATAAGTATATACAGACGTGCTAGGCGAAATTGCCCTAGTATGCATAGGCTGTGCCGACTCCTGTGGGCTGAGTTGAGTTATATATGTTGGACGACACGACCTTAAAAAATTGGAAATCGAGACGCTCACCTCGGAAATGCTCTCGGCTAACACTCACATATTCTTGAGCCGTAGAGACGAAAATTCACTTATGATAACAATAGTTTAAGAAGAACACGTTTTAGTTTTATAAGACTGCCTGCTGATTTTCTTGCGAATCGCCCCAGTTTGGGAGCATCCTGAATTCGTCGCCAATCTCAGTGCGTCCAGGGGGAAGCAGCATCTATGCTGATTGCCCCAGCGATCGCTAACTCAAGTTAGATCGATTCAACTCGTTTAAAGTTAACACCTATTTTTTGCCCATCACTTCGACGCTATGACAGCACAAACGGTATCAAAATCTTCCAGTGATCGCTTACTCAATCAGCCGGTTGTGGGTTCGCGTCGCCTCAGTAACTATTGGTGGGCGAGTGTCGTCACGATCGGAGGTCTCGGCTTTTTGCTAGCTGGCTTGTCGAGCTACTTGCAGGTCAACCTCTTGCCCTTTGCCGATCCGACCAAGCTAGTCTTTGTTCCCCAAGGTCTTGTGATGGGGCTGTATGGTGCGGCGGCGTTGCTGCTCTCGCTGTACTTGTGGCTGGTCATCCTTTGGGATGTGGGCGGCGGCTACAACAAATTTGATCTGAATGAAAGTCGCGTTTCGATCTTTCGCTGGGGGTTTCCTGGGAAGAATCGTAAGATCGAGCTGAACTGTAAAGCTGCGGATGTGAAATCGATTCGCGTTGATGTGAAAGAGGGGATTAATCCGAAGCGGGCGCTGTATTTGCGTGTGAAAGGAATGCGCGACATTCCGCTAACTCGCGTGGGTCAGCCGATGACTCTAGACGAGTTGGAGAATCAAGGCGCAACGCTGGCACGGTTTCTCGGTGTTCCGCTGGAAGGGATTTAAGTGGATGTATGGCTGAGTGGGGATGACTCGATCGGGCTTGCAGGTGAATAGCACTCCCACGATGATGTCATGCTCCAAAGCCTCGGCGAAGTCGGCTGAGAACAATCCAGACTGACTTCAAACCTTTGAGGTTTCCAAAGCCTCAAGGGTTTCATTGCCCCGCGCTCTATCCGCTGCTTGACGAGGACGACTTGAACCCTACTCTGTATTTGATATTTGTTTAAAGAATCGATTATGAAGACGACGATCGCTATGGCTCCTCTGTGGAATCGCTTAACTGTGCGCGGATTCGCCGTTTGTGTGGCGTTCTGCGCCAGTGTATTGTTGCTCAGTGGCTGCGCTGATCAACCGGTATCCACTGCGGAACCCGGAGATGGATCGCCGACGGCAGCCCGCACGACGACGATCGAGAATGTGGCACGTCTGGACGGCAAGGCTACGGTAGAGGTGGTGACGAGTCGCGGCTCGGTCACGGTGGAACTGTACGGCGATGAAGCACCCGTTACGGCGGGTAACTTTGTGGATTGGTTCAACGCGAGGTGTACGACGGGACGGTTTTCCATCGCGTTGTTCGTGAGCCGGAGCCGTTTGTGGTGCAGGGGGGTGATCCGATGAGTAAAGATGCCGGGGTTCCGGCCTCGATGCTCGGTCGTGGCAGTTTCACCGATCCCGATACGGGGAATGCTCGCTATATTCCGTTGGAAATTTTGCCGGAGGGTGAGACGGAGCCGGTTTATGGTCAAACCTTGCGGAACACAGTACCGGAACTGAAGCATACGCGCGGTGCGATCGCGATGGCCCGATCGCAGGCTCCGGATTCGGCGTCAGCTCAGTTTTATTTCACGCTCGCGGATCTCGCGTTTCTCGATGGTAACTATGCCGTGTTTGGCTATGTTACGGAGGGGATGGATGTGGTGGATGCGATTCAGCAGGGCGATACGATCGAGTCGGTTCGTGTGATCGATGGGTTGGATAATTTCTCGGCTCCCTAACCTGAAGTGATCGAAGTTCTAGCGTTTTGAACGGTTTGCCAGATCTAGATTTGCTTGAACAGTCGCAACCCTCCGATCAATCAAGAGACCGATCGAGTGGTGATGTTGTGGTGACCGGTATGGCGATCCGGTCGGCCTTGGGGGATTTAGACACCACCTGGACGCGATTGCTAGCTGGTGAAACGGCGGTGCGATCACGTTTTTTGTTTGACAATATTCCAGCCCGCCCGATCGCCATGATCGCAGAACAGCCGATCGAGGTTACGGATTTACTCGATCTCACCCTGGCTGATTTGCTTACGGATCAGCGCAAGTCTGTGGATTGGTGGGATTGTGCGGTGTCGATCGGATCGAGTCGCAGTATGCAGCGATCGTGGGAAGCGTGGCATCGTTGGCAGATCGGCGAGACCCGTTCAGGAAGTTTAGACGCTGTAGAGAATCGCTTGCCGCATCTCCCCTGGCTGGAAACCTTGCCTCACGCACCAGCACTGCGGGTGGCGCGTCGAATTGAGTCACGCGGGGCGGTATTTGCACCGATGGCGGCCTGTGCGACGGGGTTATGGTCGATCGCGCGGGCGGTGGTAGCGATCGAGTCGGGGGAGTGCGATCGGGTGATTGCGGGATCGGTGGAAGCGCCGATTTCACCGTTGACGATCGCAACGTTTGATCGGATGGGGGCGCTGTCGCAGGCGGCGTGTCGTCCGTTTGATCGATCGCGATCCGGGTTAGCGTTGGGCGAAGGGGCGGCACTGCTGCTGCTCGAATCACGTCAGGCGGCGACTCAGCGTCAGGCGAAAATTTTGGGTCGGATTGCCAGTGCGGGGATGACGGCTGATGCGCACCATATCAGCGCTCCCGACCCGAATATCACAGCGGCTTGTGCGGCGGTGCGACAGTGCTTGACCCGAGGCCATTGGCGGGCTGAGTCGGTGGATTATATTCATCTGCACGGGACGGGAACCCAGCTTAACGATCGGCGCGAGGCGGAACTGGTGCAAACGTTGTTTCCGCAGGGGGTGGCGGTCAGCTCCAGCAAAGGCGCAACGGGGCATACGATCGGGGCGTCGGGGGCGATCGGGGCGGTGCTATGTCTGAAGGCGATCGCAACGCAAGTGATACCGCCCTGTGTGGGAACGCAGGATCTTGAATTTGAGCTGGATTTGGTGCGATCGGCGCGATCGTCTCCAGTTAAGCGGACGCTGTGTTTTAGTTTTGGGTTTGGCGGTCAAAATGTAGTGCTAGCTTTGGAAAAGGAGTAACCCTTATCACCGTCTGAGGTCTTAAGAATAAGTTAAAACTTGAAGGTAGGACGCCATCTGTGCTTTGTGTTCTGGTCTTCCGATGGTAATGGGGTCTAGCAACTCTCGTGTCTTCTCAACTCCCAAAGCTTCGACTAAATCAGAAATCGTGTACTGGAATCCATCGGTACAGCCGTCTTCATCAGCGCATTCTAGTGCTGTCTCCAACGTCATCGCCGCATACTCCAAATCTTTCAGACGGTTAACTCGCTTTGCGTGATAGTCCCCAACGGGGGGTTTAAGTTGTGTCACCGGCCTTTGAACTCCATCCAACAATTTTTTGCAACTTGTTGGAAGTGACATGTCAGCGCAGCCTTGCACCTTGCTCCATGAGGTCAATTGTATTGTTGGGAAAATCATTGGGCATCATAGCCCAACTGAATCGATCCCGGTGCAAAGGTGATTTCACACTCGACACCGTTTTGCACACTGCATACCCGCAGCTTCCCATCGATCGTCACCCCCAACACCGCAACCGATCGATCCTGAATCGCGATCGTCCGACCTCGATGAAATAACAACGCCTCATAGGCCGCCGTTCCCGCCTCGATTCCGTGGGTCTGCCAATAGTAGTAACCGCGAGCAATACCATTGAGGACGATCGCGCCGAGCAATTCCAGCGACAGCGATGCCGGTTGCGTCTGACTCGCCCAAAACTCCGCCAAACTAATTCCCGTCTCCGGCGTCGAATTTTGCCAATTTACCCCAACTCCCACAACCGCGTGGGTAATTGTCGCTGTCTGGGTGCGAATCTCCGTTAAAATCCCGCCTAGCTTGCGACCCTGTAATAACAAATCATTCGGCCATTTCAGTTCGACCGGAATGCCCCGATCGCGCAGATTCAGCGCAATCCCCCAGGCGCTGGCAAAGGTTAACTGGGCGCTTTCAGCGGTGGGTAAATGGGGCGCGAGCAGCGTTGAAAGGTAGAGCCCGCCGCGATCGGACTGCCACGATCTGCTCCACTGGCCACGTCCGGCGGTTTGCGACCCGGCGATCGTCGTCGCTCCGGGTTTGGCTCCTTCCAGATTCAACCGTCGCCACACCTCCGTATTGGTTGAATCCAGCCGATCGACATAACGAACCTCAAACCCAAGCGGCTGTGCGGTCGCCTCGTTTTGTTGCTGAAGGGTTGCGATCGCGCATTGAAGCGATCGAGGGAAAACGAGGAAAATGAGGAAGGCATAGACGACAGCGCGGGCATAGATACAAATATCAGGAATCGCAAGGAATCGCGTAGTCTAAAAGCCTAGTCGAAAAGAGTTCTACACCGTTGCGATCGTGATTCATTCTCCCCTCTCCGATCCATTTTTCTCCACCACCGCCTCCTCCACGGCCACCTGGACATGGCACACCACAGACGCTGCCGGTTCCTATCTCACCTGCTCTGTCCTGGATCGCTTCACCCACGGCTTTTGGTCGCGTCAGGCGTACCCGCATACACCCTGGGATTTAACGCCGATCTTTGCCAAAGCAGCGACAACCTATCGGGTGAAGCAAGTCCACGGCGATCGCGTCGTGCCTTGCGCGGATCTCACACCGGTGATCTCCAGCGAACTGCCAGAGCTGGTGGACGCCGACGGCCTCTGGGGAACCCAGACCCAGCAAGCCCTCTGGACCTGTACAGCGGACTGTACGCCCGTGTTGATTGGCGATGTGCGAACGGGAGCCGCTAGCGCAGTTCATGCCGGATGGCGCGGCACTTCGCAACGGATCGTCCCCAAGGCGATCGCCATCCTCGAAGCTCAGGGCAGTCAGCACGACGATTTACGGATTGTGCTCGGGCCTGCGATCGATGGAGCAGTATATCAAGTGTCGGCGGAGGTCGGGGTTGAGGTCGTGAATGCGTTGGTGAGTGACTGGGTGTCACTCGACAGTGTGATGGATCAGGTGGGATTTGCCGATCGCGATCGGCCTGAATCGCCGCTGTTGTCCGATCCGGAACCGGGAAAAGTACGACTCGATGTGCGTCGGGTGATCGTTGGTCAGCTTCGTCAGTTGGGGATTGCCGCCGAGGCGATCGCCGTTGCGCCGCACTGCACGTTCCAGGAGCCGGATCGCTTCTTTTCCTATCGCCGCACGGGCGAAAAGTTCGTCCAATGGTCAGGAATTGTGACGGGTTTGCGATCGTACTAGAGGTCTAGCCTCCAGTGGTTGTAGACCAGGGCGAGCGTTCGAGATTTCCCCAGGATCAAAAAATTTGTTGGGGCAGATGAGCAATCCACAAAAGTTTGCTATGCTGTTATAGCTTTTGAGGCACTTTGACCCGTACCGGTTACCGTGACTCAAGCAACTAGCATGAATATCATGCCCTGGAGAGATGGCCGAGCGGTTTAAGGCGCAGCACTGGAAATGCTGTTTAGGGGTAACTTTAACGAGGGTTCGAATCCCTCTCTCTCCGTTCTAAATTCACAGTCGTGAAAGCGGCCAAGCTGAGATATTGACGGTCGGCTTTACCGCCCTCAGCTCGTAAACTAGAGGCAACGCTCCGATCTCCTCTGAGTTTCGCTATGTTTGCCCTATTGCGCTCCTGTTCGCCCATTTGTCTTCGTTCCGTCTCCGGTCACACCTTGGCTCTATTCGCGATCGGTGCGGCGATCGCCACTCCCCCAGCGATCGCCTTACCGGGCGACGAGATCACCGCCGTACAACGCTGGATCGAACGTCATCCGAGCTTGCCACCCGCCCATCCCGGCGCCTTGCGTGTCAGCCGCAGCGATATCCCCGGCCAGCGGTTTACCTTTCAAGCCTGGAAAATCCTACCGGGTTTTTATCAAGATGAACCGGTGGATTTTATCCGCAGCGAGCAAATCGAGGTGCGCGATGAGGTCGAGTTTGTCTCGATCGAGCGGCTAGAGTTGGTTCTGCGAGATTTATACGGCAGCGATATTTATCAGGACTATCGCAACGCAGCGGAAATTTATCGGTACACCCGCACAAACGAAGCAGACGTACCGCTGGAAGATGCCCACAAGACCGAGGATGGAATAGTGATTCAGGGCGATCGCTTTGCCTACTGGTTACGGTTGTTCTATGACCATCAGTCCGATCGCGATGTGCCGATTGTGGGTCAGTTAACGGTCTTGCTAACGGACGATCGCGATCGGCTCGAAGTCTATCTACGACGCGAGTAGGGTTGCGAGGGTGTGAGCTTGAGAGGTTGCAAGCTTGAGATCCGTCTACAACGCTCCAGCGGCGGTTTGGTCGAACACACCACCCGACAGATGGCTCGTGATGTTCATCGATTGCAGCACCGGTAGGCCGTCAGCCCCATCGGGATAGTCGATGATGCTGACCGCACCGTTGCCCTGTTTGAAGTTCCAGAAAAATTCCGGCGGTAGCTCGAATAATTCGCACAGAATCGCTTTATTCACCGCATCATGGGCGACCACAATACCCGATCGCGGCGTTTCGCTCGCGGCATACTCCCGCACGATCGCCTCCCAATCCAGCTTGACGCGATCCCACACCTGCTGAAGATTCTCGCCTTCCGGCATCTGCACCGTTTCCGGCTTTACTTTCCACTGTTCGAGTAACTCGCCATACTCCGCCATGATTTCCGCCTCAAGCTTGCCTTCCCACAGGCCGTGACCGATTTCCTTCAGCTCGTCTTTATAGGTCAGCTCAATGCCGGGATGATGTTCGAGAATACACTGCGCCGTTTCCTTCGGGCGTGACATGGGACTACTCACCGCAAATCGAGTTTCACATCCTTGAGAAACTCAGCCGCCTTGCGACCCTGAGCCTGACCGTTTTCGTTCAGCGGAATATCAATTTGCCCCTGAAAGCGCGATTCGCGGTTCCACTGAGTTTCGCCGTGGCGCACGAGGAAGATGCGCGGGCCGTGGTGGGGTTTGCGGTAGGTGGGGAAAGGGTTACCGAGGTGGGCGAGTTGGTTGAGGGATTCGAGCTGAACCGTATCGGTTAAACCGCCGGAAAACTTGAGGACGTTGATGCAGCAGTTGGATTGCTGGATCGATTGATAGTAGCGTGGGGAAATTTTGAGTGCGGTCGCAATCAAGCTGCGGTTGATGCCGTTGTGAGCAACGATCGCGATCGTCTTACCGTCGTGTTTTGCCAGCGTGTCTGTCCAGAATTGTTTGGCGCGATCGAATAGCTCCAGCACGGGGAAACGCTCGATCGTCTCACCGTTTTCAGCGGTTACCGTCATTGAGAACTGCTCGGGGTGTTCCTTCCAGGCGTGATATTCCTGCGGATAGGCGGCGATCACCTCGCTGCGCAGCATCTCTTCCCAGAGCGGTAGATCAATTTCTTTGATCAGATCGAGCGGTTGAGGCGCGATGTCTACATCGATCGTGGCGCAAATTTCGCGTGCAGTTTGGTGCGCACGCTGGAGCGGACTGCAATACACCGCATCGAACGTCACTCCTTTCAGAGCCTCGCCCACTTTGCGCGCGTCGGCGATACCGCGATCGGTCAGTACCGATTTATCACACTGACCTTGAATACGGCCTTCTAGGTTATAGGTGCTTTGTCCGTGACGGATGATGATGACGGTGGTAGCCAGGGTTCTGTCCTCCAGTGAGACTCGGTTTGACATCCTCCCCAACCGAAAGGTACGGGGATTCTTCGCCACGCCAACCGCTCGGGCTGGCCTCGGCAATTCCGCACAAATTTTACCGTGTGGCCTGTGCTGCTGTAGCTCTCTTAGTTAACGGATTGTTTTCATCAGGCTTGCCATTTCCAGCGCGTTCATCGCGTAGCTCCAGCCCAGATTGCTCTTGATCCCCGCCCGTTCTAGCGCCTGCTGCATCGTATCCGTCGTCAACACGCCAAAAATGGTCGGCACACCGGTTTGAATACTCGTCGCCGCAATGCCCTTCGAGACCTCCGACGCCACGTAATCAAAATGGGGCGTATGACCGCGAATCACCGCACCCAGGCAGACGATCGCATCGTACCGTCCCGTTTCCGCCAGCTTTCGCGCCACCAGCGACACTTCAAAACAGCCCGGAACCCAGGCATAATCCACCTGGCCACCCTCGGGATCGGTATTGACACCGTGCCGTTTAAAACAGTCCTGGCAACCCGAGACTAATTTATCAGTCACGAGATCGTTAAACCGCGCAATCACGATCGCAAAACGATAGTCAGCCGTATTGGCAAAATTTCCTTCAAATACAGTCATGGTTGTGTGGGGAGAGTTTGGGGAGAGTTTGGAACGTCCGTCGAGCTTTGAAAGTGTGGTTCAACAAAGGCGATCGATGATGAGAAGCTATCGTTTCTCGCTTTGTGGTTAGGACAAAATGCAGTTTTTGTGTAGCGCAAGCTTCTAGCTTGCTCTGAGACAAGCAGGATGTTCGTGTTACACATCTCCTCAGCAATCTGCGAGAAACTATAGCGCCGATGTTTGGATCGCCATTCCACAGCAAAGAACCCAGTAAAGTCAAACTTTACCGGGTTCCTGTCATCAAAGCCAAATTTTCTGTGGGCATCAATTATCACATTTCCGAGCCAATGCCCTCACGCCTGCCAGGACGCAACTAGGGGCTGTCATCAATTAAAGTTTTAGCGCTTACCCAGCAAGGGTTTCAGCCCCTAGCTTTTTTATTGGGTCGGGCGTTCAACAGCTTGCCTGATAAGGGTTCTACGATTAATTGATGACACGCCCTAGGCGACAAGATAATTCAGTGCACCAACGGCCAGGACAAGAACGATCCATAGACCCGAACCGACCCAAAGCAAGCCCTTTGACTGATCCCAGTTTTGCGGCGAAGCGTACGCAACCGGAACTCCAACAACCATCAAGAACGACAGCAGAACGAGAGCAGCCAGAGCGATTTGAAACGCGATTGTGAGCATTATTTCTATCCTTAGTTAATTAATTTGTCCTTAAAAAATCCGCAGGCGCGACCGACGCATACCTGCATCATATTTACCATATTTTCGGCCAGACACCCGCCGGTCTCAAAACACTGTCACCAATGCATTCCCTACTGCTGCGGTGGGAAAACAAGACGGGGTGAAAACTCGATCGCAAAAGCTGATTGGGGAAACTTGGGCGTGACCATTCGAGGAATTGCGGCAAACTGTGCGCCGTCACCGCGATCGCACTCATTCCCCCTTCGCCCGCCATCTTGATCATCTCGGCGATCGGATCACCGGTACGCACTTCTGTCGTGACCGTCAGGTCAAACGCAGCAAACCGTTGACCCGTTGCAGAGATTTTGGCCTCCGCTTCGGCTAGCTTCTCCGGCACAGAAATTCCACGGCGCGTGGTTTCCACAACCCAGCCCAATTTGCAGCGCTCGATCGCCGCCTGTCCGACCTGGCCGATCCGATCAATCAACATATTGATCAAGCCTTCCGATGCCTCCGTGCCGTCATAGGCCACGAGTAAACGCCGGAACAGACACTGACAGCGTAGGTTTAGCTCCTCTTCAGTAAAAGTGGAGAGGATGGCCGGTCGAATCACCAGCATCGGGATTGGCAGCTTTTCCGTCAGGGTTGTGGTGGTGCTACCAAACAGTTTTTCGTTTAACAGCGTTCGGCTCTGGGCTCCGAGGATGACCAAATCACTACCATATTCTCGGATCACGTCTAACAGATTGGTGACGAGCTGCTCCGATCGCACCTCGAACTTCACCACGAGATCCCCTGAGAACCCTGCAACAGCCTCGGAGAAGCGATGGCGAGCCGCTTCAATTTTCTCATCATCCATGCGTGGAATATCTCCCTCTTCCCACATGGGAACGTAATGGAAGAAAACCACCTCACGGATGCCACTTTGAGCCAAGCTACCTAAACAGTTGGCTAGGCGCAACAGCCCATCATTAAAATCCGTACAGATAACTAATTTCTGAAACATGAATCTCGCACTCGTCTTCAAACGTGACCGAATTTTCCCGACCCAGCGATCGCAATTCGAGAAGCAAGCCGGAATGTATCACAACTCGCCTCTCTAGAGTACGCGGCGAGATGCCTTCAAGCTAGATCGTTCTGCGATTCCCGTTTCAGTTCTTGACGTTCGCATCACGATGTTGCTCAAAAAAGTGATGGCTCTCGGTGAAGGTTGAAGGGTTGCGGTTCGGGATTGTGAACCAATTTATAAACATTCGTAGCGTGCGATCGCATTTTTGCCGGATTTTGGGGTAAATTGGATTTCCGGTAGCGGGCGACTAGCTCAATGGTAGAGCATCGGACTCTTAATCCGCTGGTTCAGGGTTCGAGTCCCTGGTCGCCCATTTTTAAGTGCAAATACTCAGGTAGCACAACCATCTGGGTTGCAACTTCGACGCCTTTGGACGGCTTAAGCGGTCGGTCAATTCATCGCGATGCTGTTTAACTCCTTTGCATTTGTCGTTTATTTTCTGCCGATCGTGCTGGTCGTGTTTTATGCCCTGGCACGTTGGCGCAAGCTGAAACTGGCGATCGCGTTTCTCCTCGTGAGTTCGTTGTTTTTCTACGGCTACTGGAATCCAACCTATCTTCCTCTGCTGATCGGCTCGATCGCCCTTAACCACATCCTTGGGCAACGCATCCAACGCGCAACCCCCTACAGCCCACTCGCGCGACGCCTCATGCAGGTCGGGATCGCGGTTAACCTCGGGCTACTCGGCTATTACAAATACGCAGGCTTTTTCGTCGCTAACCTCAACAGCCTGATCGGTACACACCTCCCCAGCCCGACGATCGTCCTACCGCTCGCGATCTCGTTCTATAGCTTCACCCAAATCGCCTACCTAATCGACGCCTATCGCGGCGAAGCCCACGACTACGACCCGATCGTCTATGGACTCTTCATCACCTTTTTTCCGCAACTGATCGCAGGGCCGATCCTACGTCATGATCAGCTCATCCCCGAACTGGAACAACGGCGGATCTTCGTCTTCTCACAGCGAAATGTGGCGATCGGCCTCACGATTTTTATCCTCGGTTTAGCCAAAAAAGTCTTAATCGCTGATACCCTCTCGCCCTGGGTTGCCGCCACCTTTGACCAGTCCGCCACAGTTTCATTCTATCAAGCCTGGTTTGGAGCCTTGGCCTATACCCTACAGCTCTACTTCGACTTTTCCGGCTATTCCGATATGGCCGTCGGGATCGGTCGCCTGTTCAACGTGAAGATTCCCATTAACTTCAACTCACCCTACCAAGCCCGATCGATCGCTGACTTTTGGCGACGCTGGCACATTACCCTTTCGGACTTTCTACGCGACTATCTCTACATCCCCCTCGGCGGCAACCGCAAGGGCGAACGACGACGCTACACCAATCTTGTGGTGACGATGCTGCTCGGGGGGCTATGGCATGGGGCGGGTTGGACGTTTGTGGCGTGGGGAGGGCTACATGGGGTGTATCTTGTGGTGCATCAGCTTTGGGCGCGGGGTCGGTGTTGGTCGCCCGGTTGGTTCGGGCGTGGGGTGACGTTTGTGGCGGTGGTGATGGCTTGGGTGTTGTTTCGGGCGACGGAGGTGGGGCAGGCGCAGGATTTGTGGTTTGCGATGGTGGGTGGGCGTGGGTTTGAGGTTTCGTTAGTAATGCCGATCGCAGTGCCGATCGCGGTTTGGGTGCGTGGGGTGGTTCTCCTTGGTTTGTTGCTTGTGGTGTGGTTTGCGCCGAATACCCAGGCGATCGCCCAACGGTTTCAGCCAACTGGTCGCTGGGCGATCGCCCTCGGTGCGATCGGGGCGTTAACGTTCCTGGCGATGAGTCAACCGTCCGAGTTTCTCTATTTTCAATTTTGAACTCTCTCCTGAGAGCATGGAGCAACGTCGCAATGCGGTTGCCAGCTTTGATCGAGATTGGTGATTTAGGCCAATTGAGAGTGTCCTGAGTCTTTCCTCCGGTGCAACACGAAACTCTAATCACCTTGGGGATATTCATTCCAAAGCAACGTCGATTCGCGCAAACTGCGATAGTTACCACCCCCTAAAATCAGGTGATCGAGAATGGGTACACCCAGTTCGCGACCGGCGTAAAGCAATTTTTTCGTTAAATCGAGATCGGCTTGGCTGGGATCAACGCAGCCTGAGGGGTGATTATGTGCCACGATCGCGCGGTTGGCTCCCTGACGAAAAATCTCGCGAAATAGCTCTGAGGTACTGACTAGAGTTTCCGTTGCCGTGCCGATCGTCAGAGTTTTAAACCCAAAGGCTCGATTTTTCGTATCCAGAAATAGCACTGAAAAATATTCCTGTTCATTCCACATCAGCTCTTGGCTAAGGTAGTTCGCCGCGATGCCGGGATTGTCGATCGTCGGCGGTTCCAAGGCTCGGGTTTGAAAGACGCGCTTACCCAGCTCGATCGCCGCTAGGATTGTTGTCGCCTTGGCCGGACCGATACCATTAATCTCCATCAATTCCCTAGGATTGCTGGTGCGTAGCACGTCGAGCGGGTTGCGATCGCACTGGCCGAGGTGCTGCAAGATATGTTGCCCCAGCCCCACCGCCGAGAGCTTACCCGCTCCCTGTCCGGTTCCGAGCAAAATCGCGATCAGCTCCGCATTTGAGAGACTCTTCGGGCCAACATTCATCAGACGCTCTCGCGGTCGCTCATCACTGGGAAGATCCGCAATTCGTAGGCTGTAAGTCATTGAGATGCACCGTTGGAGAGTTTTCGGGGTAGAGCGTAACGTGTAGCTGAACTTTCCTGCGTCCTAATCTGTCAGACTCAGAACCGTGACGGCAACAGTAAAACTACGCGACATCTACCCAGAAAGTCGGGTCGAAATCATTCTCCTTCAGGTTCGGTCACCGCAGAGGGACACCAATACCGTAGGATCGACGCAAATAACTCAAACTTTTCACCCCCGAGCTGCCCGACGTGAACGTCTTCGTTTATCACACCCCTGAACTGACCCCGATCGACCCGCTACCCGATTGCGCCGTTGTAATCGATGTCCTCCGTGCCACGACGACGATCGCCACCGTCCTCGATCGGGGTGGCGACTCCGTACAAGCCTTTAGCGATATTGATGAACTCCTCGCTGTTAGCGCGAGTTGGGATGCCGATAAGCGACTGCGAGCCGGTGAGCGAGGTGGGGCTACCGTCGAGGGCTGCGATTGTGGTAACTCGCCGCTGGAATATACGGCTGAGGTCGTGGCAGGGCGTCGCCTATTTCTCAGCACAACCAATGGGACGCGAGCCTTGGAGCGTGTGGCTGATGCGCCGATTGTCTTGACAGCAGCCTTGGTTAACCGTCAGGCCGTCGTCAATGCCATCATTAAGCGTCAACCTGAAACGATCGCCCTGGTCGGCTCGGGCTGGCAGGGTGGATACGCACTCGAAGATACGGCCTGTGCCGGGGCGATTATCGAAGGTTTGCTATCGGCGACGGGCGCAAAGCTGACTGATATTGCGGCGAACGATGAAGTGGTCGCGGCGTTGGCGCTCTATCATCAGTGGCACGATCGCCTTGAGGATTTGCTCCGGATCGCCAGTCACGGTCAACGCTTGCTACGGCTCGATGTGGAACGTGAAGATATGGCGTACTGCGCCCAACTCGACACGATCGCGACGGTTCCGATGCAATCAGAACGTGGGGTCTTGATCGCCGCATCATAAGTTGACTCCAAAGATGTTCGAGATTCGGATACAGCCGTAACCGATGCCTTTCCATGCCTGATGGACTCCTAATCGACGGGTCTAAATCCGGCTATTCTGGCAACGATCAAACTAATTTTTCTGCAATTTTCTGCAATTTCCGGATATCGATTTCTACCTTTGTATTAAAGAAGTGGTAGATGCACCCTGATGGCAAACTCTAGCGCAAGCGCTGGAGTTTTTTTGCCCTGACTGCTACATAGACCATCGTATACAGGCATGACCCCTCAACCTGTTCCGATCGCCTCGTAAGTCCTGACGTCTGATTTCAGATCGGGTTAGGGTCTACATAAAACAGCTCGATCGCTGTCTCTTCCTGTTCGTTGCATCTTGCCGATCGCTATGTCCCTTCCCCAGCCGATCCCCACAGAAACTTCCTTTTTTCGCGACCCAGATCTATTCGATGCCCTCAAAAATCACGTCTTACCTCAACTACTACGCCGCCGCCGTCTGGAGAAAAAACTAACCATTTGGTGTGCCGCTTGCTCTAACGGTCAAGAGGCTTACAGTCTGGCGATGCTGCTACAGGAATATTTTCCCAGTTTGACGAGTAGTTGGCAGCTCGATTTTCTTGCCACAGACATTTCGTCTGCCGTAATCGCCCGCGCTCGGGATGGTGAATATAGCGATGCCGAAATTCAACGTCGTCTACCCCACTCTCTCAAGTCTCGCTACTTTTCCCGGCATGGTCTTCACTGGAAAATTGCACCAGAATTACGACTTTTGGTCGTGTTTAACGAGTTGGATCTGCGAGGCGACTGGTCGAATGTACCGCGACCGATCGATTTAATTTTGATGCGTAATGTCTTGATTTATTACGACCTCGTGACCCGCGAACTCATTCTCGATCGTGTCCTCCAAACGCTCCAACCTGATGGCTATCTTTTTTTGGGAGCAACCGAAACTGCCTTTAATCTTGATGGTACATTTCAAGCCATACCGCTCGGCAAGGCGATCGGCTATCAAGCGCGATCGTAATTCTAAATGTCCGCCTCAATCAATGTCCGCCTCAATCAGATTGACCTTGATACTGTGCTATCCCTGTTGATCGCAAATGGACAGGACAGCCAAATTCATTCGGTCAAGGTGAGGGAACCCCACGCCAATGCAATTGAATCGATCGAGCCTGCTTCGATACGATACGAACACAGCAAATGTGGTTTAACTCAGTTTGACTCGGTTTCTCTCAGTAAAAGTCGGGTAACTTGACGGCAAACGTCCACCGCTGTAAGTCTCGCCTTGAGGATTTAATACACCTCACGTTGGCAAGACCGACCCAAAAGCACGCATCAAGAAAGGAGGTGCAGCGATGAATGGCTCATTTCGTGTCGGTAGTCTGTTTGGTATTCCGTTCTACGTTAATGCCTCATGGTTTATCGTCCTAGCCCTCGTGACCTTTAGCTACGGTACGGAACTCGGCGCAACCTTCCCTCAATTGGGGGGCGCGGCCTCCTTCTCGCTCGGCTTTGTGTCTGCTCTGCTGCTGTTTTCCTCAGTGCTTGCCCACGAGCTTGGCCATAGCTTTGTTGCCATGCGTCAGGGCATCGAGGTGAAGTCGATTTCGCTCTTTTTATTTGGTGGTCTAGCTAGCTTCGATCGCGAATCCCAAACCCCCGGCCAAGCCTTTTGGGTGGCGATCGCCGGTCCGCTGGTCAGCCTTGGGCTGTTCGGTCTCCTGCGAACCCTACTCGTCGGGTTCAGCACCCTGTCTCCCCTCGCCGCCGTGATTAGCCTACTCGCCTCGATCAACTTGATCCTGGCGCTCTTTAATCTCATCCCTGGCCTACCTCTCGATGGCGGCAATGTCCTCAAAGCGATCGTCTGGAAAATTACGGGTGATCCCTACAAAGGTGTTGTCTTTGCCGGTCGCGTTGGTCAAATCTTTGGTTGGTTGGCGATCGGCACGGGACTCCTACCGATCTTGCTCGGATATGGCCCCCAATGGTGGAACATCCTCATCGGCTCATTCCTGCTGCAAAATGCTGGACGTGCCGCCCAATCCGCTCAAATTGAACGCACCCTCTCAAGTCGCACCGCCGCTGATGCTATTACCCCGCACAGCCCGATCGTCCGCAGCGACCTAACCCTACGTGAATTCGCCAACCAGCACGTCATCGGCAATACCCGCGAGTGGAAGCGTTTCCTCGTCGTCAACGAAACCGGCCACATGATCGGCGCGATCGCCGCTGACGACACGAAAAAAATCGCCACCTCCGACTGGGTGAAAACCACCGTCGCCGAGTTGACAGAACCCCTCACCCTCGAAACGATCGACGCCAGTGCCTCGCTGCTCGACGCCCTGAAAATGATGGAACGCATCCACCAAAACGAACTGCCCGTCGCAGATGAAACCGGCGCGATTATCGGTCTTTTCGAGAAAATACCGCGATCGAAATCCTGCGATCCGAACGCGAAGCCAGCCCGATCGCCCCCCCGGAAACCCAAGACATGATCACCAACAACGAATCATCTCAGTAAAACCACCGTCAGGCCAAGCCAAATACAAGCGCCAGATAGCGTTACCGGGGCGATCGTCACCACTTCATCCCCACCCCTTTTCCATCACGGTCTTCTCCCCATTACCGTGTCACCACATCGCGGCTCAGTTCCCCCGCCACCCAACACAATTACCTCCTTTTTTTGATCAGCCGCTTGACCGTCATTTCTTCACTAACGTTGAAGAAACGGCGGTCTTTTTTGCGCCACAATAATTTCAACTCATCCTAAAAGCAAAGTCACGCCCATAAATTTTGATGGTGGCTGAAATAAAAAACATGAGCTAACCTACACGTAAGATTGAACAAAAGCGTGTAAACGCAGGGTGTGTCCATTCAATGTTTTGTATCCTGCGTCATTTCCCCTCGGAACAGACGGTCTGCAATGGGCGTACGACTATCAAACTTGAGCAACACCTCCGTTATGCCAAAAAAACATTGGAACTCGCTTTGATTTTCTGTTAACACTTTGCACAGTTGCGCTATACTTTCCCGGCGAGTGGCTTTCGTAAACACAGCGAATGTCAAACACCTTCAACGAGCCGTATTCTCCACAACTGTGTAAACCTTCCGATCAGGGCTCATCTGCCAGTATTCCGTATCAAGGTGATACTGCGTTGGATGACGAATACCGGACAAAGTTCGTAGGCCGAGGCTACATGCCGGTGCATTAATGCACGGGGAATGCGGCGATGGCTTGCATTTGGGTTGGAACCGGCCAGCTCAGTATTGATGACCAAATTTAGGAGTACGAGGAACGCAGAATGACCCAGGCGAACAATGTAATCGTCCAACCTGCTGATGATATCGAGCAGATCTCTCGCGAGAGTGACACTGAAATAAGCACGCCGTTAAGCCTTGAGGCGCAGGCGGACGAACTGCTCCGTGCCGCTGCGGGTTCGGCTGGGTCGAAAAAAGCTACCAAGACGCGCACCACAAAGCGTCGAGCCCCGGCTGCTGCCAAGAAAAAGCATTACACCGAGGACTCGATTCGTCTGTATCTACAGGAAATTGGGCGAATTCGTCTCCTGCGTGCAGATGAAGAAATTGAGCTGGCGCGTCTGATTGAAGATTTGCTCTACCTCGAATGTATCCTCGAACACTATGAGGATCTGCATGATGTTGAGCTAAGTGAGCCGGAATGGGCGCGATTGGCTTGGCTGGCTGATCCGATTCGAGCCAAAGTTTACGAGACCTGTAAAGATAAGCCCGACACCGAAAAAGACGTTTGGCCGAAAGTTAAAGAAGCTTTAGAGACGGTTTCGCCGGAGCGCGACAAGGAGTGGGAATCGGCTCGCCGTAAGTTTACCAACTCGTTCCGCACGCGACTGTTTAAGACTCGTCGTGCCAAGGACAAGATGGTGCAGTCAAACCTGCGTCTGGTGGTGTCGATCGCCAAAAAATACATGAACCGTGGCCTCTCGTTCCAGGATTTGATCCAGGAAGGTAGCCTCGGCCTGATTCGTGCAGCGGAAAAATTCGACCACGAGAAAGGTTACAAGTTCTCGACTTACGCGACCTGGTGGATTCGTCAAGCGATTACTCGCGCGATCGCGGATCAGTCGCGGACGATTCGTCTGCCGGTGCACCTGTACGAAACGATTTCGCGCATCAAGAAAACAACGAAGCTGCTGTCCCAGGAGATGGGACGCAAGCCGACGGAGGAAGAGATCGCCACCAAGATGGAAATGACGATCGAAAAGCTGCGTTTTATTGCGAAGTCAGCTCAACTGCCGATCTCGCTAGAAACACCGATCGGTAAAGAAGAAGATTCGCGCCTCGGCGATTTCATCGAATCCGATGGTGAAACTCCCGAAGATCAAGTCTCGAAGAACCTACTTCGTGAAGATCTCGAAAGTGTCCTCGATACCCTCAGCCCGCGTGAGCGCGATGTATTGCGCCTGCGTTATGGTCTCGACGATGGCCGAATGAAGACCCTCGAAGAGATCGGCCAAATCTTCAACGTGACCCGTGAGCGTATTCGTCAGATTGAAGCGAAGGCACTGCGCAAGCTACGTCACCCGAATCGTAACAGCATCTTGAAAGAATATATTCGCTAAGATGATCGCCGATGTTTCTTTGAAGCGAAGCCTAAGTCTAAAAAAGTCAAACCTGTCGATCTCTAAAGAGGTCGGCATTTTTATTGACCGAAGAACAGCCCAAAACCACAGAAAAGGCTCTTTTCTCAATCATAGGAAAAGAGCCTTTGGATTAGCAAATGTTTAAAAATAGCTGAGTTTAATTGACTTCAATCAAATTGACTTTAATCAACTCAACCATTCGGCTTAACGTTTAGCCAGTTTTTTCGCGTCAATTTTACGCAAGCGTACCGACTCCGGTGTGATTTCCACCAGCTCATCGGACGCGATGTATTCAAGAGCGCGTTCGAGACTCATTTCCATCGGGGATTGGAGCTGCACCAGTTCATCACCCGACGAAGCGCGGTGGTTCGTCAACTGCTTGGTTTTGCAGATGTTGAGTTCGAGATCCTGCTGGCGATTGCTTCGTTCACATTTTGCATGTGGTGGTTGGTGAATTGCTGCCGAAGTCTATTGCGATCCGCAAGGCGCTGAGGGTGACTCTGGTGCTGACGGGGCCGCTGCATTTGTTTTACATCAGTTTCTTCTGGGTGATTCGTTTTTCCAGGGTACTGCGAATTTGCTACTAAAACATGTATTCCGGATCGATCCGATCAGTGAGGGAGAGCATGTTCATTCTGCCGAGGAGCTGGCGATTCTGGTCACCCACTCTGGGAAATTTAAGGAGGTGACGGATACTGAGCGGGAGATATTGATCAATGCCCTTGAGCTCAATGAGCTCTGGGTGCGTGATGTGATGACTCCGCGTAATGAGGTGGTGGTGCTGGATGCGGATGAGCCTTTTGAGAAGGCGATGGATGTGGCGATACGGAGCAAGCACACGCGGTTCCCGCTGGTAAAGGGGCACCTGGACCAAGCCATCGGCCTGATCCACATTAAAGATCTTTTAAGCTGATGATGATCCAGATCCGGATCTGATGCGTATCAAGCGGGAGCTAAAAATGGTTCCCGACACGATGCCGCTGGACATTCTTTTGAAATTTTTCCTCAAGGAGCATGCCCATCTTGCGATGGCAGTGGATGAGTTCGGCACGCCGGTGGGTATTGTATTCCTTGATAATGGTGATGGAGGAGCTGGTGGGAGATATTCAAGATGAGTTCGATAACGAGCAGTCGGCTTTTATCCGGGTGAATGAGGGTGAGT
>JAAUPN010000053.1 GCA_012033105.1 Coleofasciculaceae cyanobacterium RL_1_1 | reverse complement strand
CCACGGTGGTCGCGATCGCGGATGTCATTATTCTCGAAATTCCCCGCTTTCATCTCACCAAAAAACTGAGTCACGATCTCGGCTTTGCGTCGCGGTTTTATCTCGGAATTTCGGCCTGTTTAGCGGATCGAATGCGGGGAACTGTGGGACGGTTAGGCTATGGCGTCGAAGTTGTCCTGAATGAACGTTTCGACTTGCTTGAAGCTAGCGATCTCGAACTGGTGCGGACTAAATTTCGTTGGCTCGTCGAGCGATCGGGGGCATCCCAGGAAGCAACCTTTCAAGCGGGAATTTAGATGTTATGCGTAACACAAGCTTCTAGCTTGTCTGCAACCAAGATGGTTAAGTTACGTAGTTTAAGTCGCTTTAATTTGCTTGGGCTACGTATGAGCGATAGTTCATCACGTCATTGCTCTGAATTTATTCTGAATCTAGGCCGCATAAAAATTAACATGACCACCATAGGCACGCTCGATCGCCTCCGTTTGCATCACACTTTTACGGTTGCCGCTCGCGATCACCTCATGGTTTAGCAAAATTAGATCATCAAATTGGGTGATGGTTTCCCCGAGATCATGATTAACCACCAGGACAACCTGACCCGCATCGGCTAATTCATGGAAGATCTGAAACAGGATCGCTTCGGTTTTTTTATCCACACCCGTAAACGGTTCATCAAAGCAAAAAATATCGGCTTCCTGTGCCAACGATCGTGCTAAAAAGATGCGCTGCTGTTGGCCGCCCGAAAGATTGCCGATTGGCCGATCGATAAAATCCATCATCCCCACCCGCTCGATCGCCGCGATCGCCGCGCGTCGGCTCGTCGGCGAAAAGCGATGAAACCAACCCGTTTTACGCACGCGCCCCATCATCACCACATCCCGCACCGTCGCCGGAAACGTCCAATCGATCGCGCTGCGTTGCGGCACATAGGCAATGCGATCGCGCTGCTCTGCCAGATTTTTTCCCTCAAACTGCGCCCGCCCCGACGAGGTCGGGATCAAGCCAAACATCGCCTTAATTAACGTGCTTTTACCCGCACCATTCGGGCCAATGATCCCCGTCATCCGTCCTGCTTTCACCGTTAGATTCACATTACGCAGCGCCTCGACCTCACGATAGGCGACGTTCAGCCCATCGATCGCGATTGTGCGGGGCAAAGTATGCAAATTATCGAAACCAGTCGTCAAGCCCATGGGAACAGCGATCGCGTGGCGATCAGACGTGGGTACTAGAGATTATGACTCCAGCTTAATCAAAAATGAGCAAAAAATGAGAAGAATGTGAGAAATATGAGACATTTATGAGAGTCTAATTTGTATCTGTTCTGACGATTCATTTCCCGATTGTGATGCTTCAACACCTTGCTTGTACCTCGCGCTCTGTTCTGACGCTCCTGGCCACGCTTGCCGTCGCAGCCTGCCAGTCCACGACAACGCCGACCGCTCCCACGACGGACGATCCCGATAAGCCAAATATCGTCGCGACCAGTACGATCGTCGCCGACCTGGTGGCACAGGTGGGCGGCGATGCGATCGATTTGCAGGGTTTGCTCGAACCGGGTGCTGATCCCCATGTCTATGAGCCGGTTCCAGCGGATAGTATCGCGATCGAGCAAGCGGATTTTGTCTTTTATAGCGGCCACAATCTCGAACCGGCGTTAGTGGATCTCATCCTCGGGGCTGGGAGTGGTGTGCCGTATCTGGCGGTTGGTGAGCAGATTGCACCGCTGGCGCTGGAAAAAGAGGGGCAGCGAGTCGCCGATCCGCACGTGTGGGGCGATGTGAGCCATGCGATCGTGATGGTGGAGAAGATTCGCGATGCTCTCAGTGAGCTAGAACCGGAGCAGGCGGCGACCTTTGCGACCAATGCAGCAGTGATCGTGGCGGAATTACAGCGGCTCGATGACTGGATTCCGGTGCAAATTATGACCATCCCCGAGGGGCAACGGGCGATCGTCACGACCCACGATGCCTTTCAGTACTACGCCTCGGCCTATGGCTTGGAGGTGATTGGGACGTTAATCGGGATTAGTACCGAGGAGCAGCCCAGCGCTCAAACGGTACGATCACTGGTCGAGGCGATTAAAACGGCGGGACTTCCGGCGATTTTTGCGGAGACGACGATCGCGCCGAAGCTGATCGAAACGGTGGCGGAGGAGGCGGGGGTCAAGGTGGCCGATCCGAAGCTGTATTCTGACTCGATCGGTGCGCCGGGAAGTGCGGGCGATTCCTACATCAAGATGATGGTTAGTAATACCTGTTCGATCGCGATTAATTTGGGCGGTTCCTGTACCCCCTTTGAACCCTAGAAATATTGCTCTTGGGTCGGATTCAGCCGCGATTTAGCGGTCATCGAGACGCGAGGACAAGCGATCGCGATAAATCTTGTAATTTCCTTCGCGGCGACGTTCCATCGGGACTACCATTTCGGGTATTGTGTCCCGTTATCTCCTGTCCCGATCGACTATGAACCTCGGATCGCTTAACTTTTTTCGTTCACTCCAAGACAGCAACACCAAGCAACAGTTTGTAGTTGTCGGCCTCGGTCGCTTTGGGCGGGCGGTTTGCTCAACGCTGCATGAACTGCGCTACGAAGTGCTAGCGATTGATCGCGATGAAAAATTGGTGGATCGCGCGATCGCCGATCGCGTTGCCGATCACGCCGTCCGGCTCGACAGCACCGAGCCTTCCGCCCTGAAAGAAGCGGGCGTGTTTGAGTTTGACATTGCGATCGTGGCGATCGGGAATTATCTCGCCGAAAGCATTATCACAACGCTCAACCTCAAAGAAGGCGGCATCGATCATGTGATCGCCAAAGCGTCATCGGCCACCCACGTCAAACTGTTGAAAAAAGTCGGCGCTGATCGCGTGGTTTTTCCCGAGCGCGAAATGGGCTGTGAACTGGCGCGATCGCTGACCCGTCCGCGTATTCTTGACCGGTTTGAACTTGATCCGGAACACAGCATCGTTGAGACGATCGTGCCGCAGCGACTGGCAGGCAAAACCCTAGCCGAATCCGATATCCGTAAACAGTATCGAATTAGCGTTCTGGCTGTCGGTGAAGATGAATCGAAATTCGATATCAACCCCGATCCGAATCATCGTTTCAAGGCGGGGGAACTGATGGTGATTTTGGGGGCGAATGCTGATATCGATCGGATTACGAGTTAAGCCCAGTCAAGCCCAGTTAAGCCAAATCTGCCGCTGGCGATCGCGGTGATCCCCGTAGCTCGTGATCGGGTTGGGTTGATCGCACTGACCATCATCCAAAAAATAGCGTAGCGTTTTGATGGTGCAACGTTGTAGATCAACGGCAACGCCTCCCGACCTCATATCCTCGCCGCTGGCTGACTTTCGCTATGGCTCGTCCCTGGTTTACTCGCCTCATCTCCTTACCGATCGACCCGCTACTCGGCGCACTCTATCCGCTGCGTGCCGCCTGGATGATCCTGCGTACGCCCAAGCTTTGGGGCTATTTGGCCGCGCCGATCGTCGTCAATATTCTGGTAAGCCTGGGGCTGTATGCCGGATTGCTGTTTCCCGGCCTCGATCGCATCGATGCCCTCCAACTCAGCATCGCCTCCCGCGCAGAAGCCGCGATCGTCAAACTCCCCGCATGGTTGCACTGGCTCGATGTGGCTTCGGTGTTCGTGGGCGGTTTTCTCGATTTGGTGTTGATTCTGCTGCTCCTGGTGGTGACAGGATTTGCGATCGCCCAGTTTGGGACGCTGCTCGGTGCGCCTTGGTATGGACAATTAGCGGAACGCATCGAAATTAGTCAGCTTGGCAAGGAAAATCTACCACAACCCGAAGGGCCTCTGGCGATCGTGCGCGATATTTCGCGGGCGCTCCTGTTTGAAATCAAGAAGATTATCCTAGCCCTCAGCTTGATCGTGATCTTTTTTATCATCGGTAATGTGCCGATCGCTGGGGCGATCGTCGCGGGAACCGGTGGCCTGATCACCTCAACCCTGATCACCTGTCTTGATTTTCTCGATGCACCGCTCGAACGGCGGCGGCTACGGTTTCGCGACAAGCTGGGAACGGTCTTGACGCATCTGCCCGCCACGGCAGGGTTTGGCCTGGTGTGTTTATTCGCCGTGAGTATCCCGATCGTTAACCTGGTGTCCGTGCCGGTCTGTGTCACGGCGGGAACGCTGTTTTTCTGCGATCGCATGTTTCCCCAACGCAACCCAGCGAACCGTTCCGAATCCTAGGCAATCGTCAGCAGCCATTCGCGCCGCATTCAGGCTCGAACCAGCGGCGACTCTCGATTCGTTAACCCAGCAATTTACCTCAATCGCAATTTCTCTGAGACTCTATGCCCATCTCTGGAACCACCAAACTGCTCGGCATCATCGGTGATCCCGTCGAACATTCGATGTCGCCTGATATGCACAACCGCGCGATCGTCGAGCTGGGTCTCGACTATGTTTACGTGCCATTTCCGGTCAAGCCCGACGATCTCGGTGCTGCCATGACCGGGTTTGCCGCGATCGGTGTTGTCGGTTTGAATGCCACCATTCCCCACAAACAGACCGTTATCCCCTATCTCGACGTGATCACCCCCGCAGCTCAGGCGATCGGCGCTGTGAATACCATCTGGCGCAGCGATCGCGGCTGGGAAGGAACCAATACCGACGTGACGGGCTTCCTGGCTCCCCTACACGATCGCGCAGCCCATCATCCAGAGATTCAGCGCTGCTTTGAACGACCGATGGTGGTTTTGGGTCATGGTGGCGCAGCGCGAGCAGTGGTCGCCGGAGCCAGTCAGCTCGGTTGCCCACTGGTACATGTGGTCGGACGGACGCCCGATAAAGTCGAATCCTTCGTTCGCAGTTGGGATAACTCACCGATCGCGATCAACCTTCAAGCCCACAGTTTTCACGATCTCGCTGTTCTCCTCCCCGAAGCAGGCATCATCGTCAACTCGACCCCCCTCGGGATGCATCCCCACACCCAGCAATCGCCGCTCTCGGACGAACTCGCCGATCGCATTTCCAGCGACACGATCGCCTACGACCTAATCTATACCCCCAGTCCGACCCTCTTTCTTCAACAAGCTCAACGTCAAGGCGCGATCGCGATCGATGGCCTGGAGATGCTAGTCCGTCAAGGAGCCGCTGCATTTGAGCTTTGGACTGGGCAAACTCCCCCGATCGCCACGATGCGTCAAGCACTGCGGGAACGGCTTGGCTTGGCTTAATTCAGCATGATCCGTGAAAATGCCTGCCACGATCGGACTTCGATCGGGCAAATCTGCTAAATAATGAAACTCGATCCGTATAAATACGTCTATGCCATCGACGGCGCAGAGACCCAATCCCGATGTGACGATCCGCCAACACAATTGGGATCTTTTTAGCTCCAAACTGCGTCAAGCAAAACACAGCCGATCAAACCCAACAATTCATCCAGATCACGTTCACCCAACGCTCGCAGAGACTTTTCCATCCATGAGAACGAACCTTAAACTGATGCTGACTGGCCTCATTGCCACCAGTCTAGCTAGCTTCACCAGCACTCCCGCCAGCGCCCAACCGGCCACGGCCTTTGAATGCCGTAGCAGCGACAACGTGAACTTCACCGTTGCCCTCGCACGGAATGGCGCGGTCTCCGATCCCCTTGTTGTTTGGACGAGCGACGCTTTCAGCAGCTCGGGCTATACTCCCGAACGTCGCTGCCAAGCGGTCACCGGACGCCTCAACACCCTACTCGACGATAACGGGGATACCCTAGCGGGACTGTACCTCACGGTGGGTCGTGTGAATGGTCAATCGGTGGTGTGTTCCGTGGCGAGTACCCGATCGGGCTGCAATAGCGATAACGTCCTGTTTACCCTCAGCGGTGACAACAGCCGCAACCCCGAACGGGTGCTGTATAGCCTCTCGGCTCGCGGTTCAGGAACCAGCATTCAAGAATCCGGTGGTGTCCCCTACGTCAACCTTGAAGACCTCGTTAATGCGAGTTTTTAGGCCAGATGTTTGGCGTGTTTTTAACCCAGTTTGGACGGACGAGTCGATCTCGCTCGACGGTATCGGACTCCGAAGGGAAATCTGAACGAAGAGTGGTGAAAATCACGCCGATCGCTCGCTTGGCGATCGCTCTACCCCGCGCGATCGCCGCGATTATCATGGCCAGCATTACAATCCCCCTGTTTGCGGCGGATATTGTCCTCACCGAGGAGCAGGTCGATGCTGTGGCATCGCAAACCACGGTGGTTATTGGTCAAGGCTTACAAAAGGGCGATATTGAAGCCCAGCGTGAATGGAATCCCGGCTCAGGCACGATCGTGGCTCGTAATGGCGATCGGTACTACGTCTTAACCGCGCTGCATGTGGTGCGCACCCGTGACACGGTTTATGGCGTGCGCACCAGTGACGGTGAGGTTCACCTCGTGGATGATGTCAATACTGATCGCAATATCTACCCCCTCGGACGCGAGGCGGACGAATTTGGTGAAACGATCAGCGGTCTCGACCTAGCCGTGGTGGAATTCGAGAGCGATCGCAACTACCCGATCGCCGTCATGGGCGATTCTGCCACCATGACACCGGGCGAGCCGATCTTCGTGTCCGGTTGGCCTACCCCAGATGATTTCGATGCGCGGCGTGTGCGCGTCACCGAAGAAGGTGAACTAACAGCGATGTTTCCCCCCGCCGATGATGGGGGGTATAGCTTGCTCTACAGCAACGAAACCCGGCGCGGCATGAGCGGCGGCCCGGTGTTTAATGCGAACGGTGAGCTGATTGGTGTCCATGGACGCGGACGGGCGATCGAGCAGACCTACTGCCTCGATCCTCAACTCAGTGAACGCAATAGCTGCGGCATCCAGACCGTGCATTTTATCAATCGTGCCATGGCTCAGGGCTTAATCCTCAAATTTGCCGAGCCTCCCGTCGATCCCGAACTGATCGCCACGGGATTAGCCGCACGCGACGACGCCGACACGATCGAAGACATCTACACTCTGTTTACCTTCGATCTCAGCAGTCTGCTCCGGGATGGCCCATCGGGCGGCTGCGGCAGTCTTTTGTTGGGTGATGATTGTGATGGGTTGTAAGTCGTTAAAATCACCGTTATCGACTCAAGTACGAACCTAAATCGCCTAAATCGTTTGACTCAGATCGCGGAGTCGTTCAGATTGTTGCGCTTGTTGCTCAAAGCGATTGGATAACTCGGTACAAACCAGCTCGCAAAGTTGAAACACGATCGGATCATCGATCGAGTAATAAACACTCACGCCCTGGGGTTCGCGCGTCACAAAACCCGACTGGGTCAACATTTTTAGATGCTTCGAGACATTCGCCTGCCCGAGTCCCGTCGCCGAAATAATCTCACTCACATTCTTCTTGCCCCCCTCTTTCAACACACACAACACGCGCAAGCGACTGACTTCCGACAAGACCTTGAAATAGTCGGAAACTTGTATAAGGGCTTCGTTTGAAACAGCGGTCATGGTGATGTTATCGAAGAAAGGATAAGGCTTAGGGTGCACACAGTAGACTACAAAACAGACGACAATTGATGAAAGTGGTTCAGTTAGAGACGCTGTGTCTCCGCTCAGGTGTCCGACCTTCACAATGCATCGATCCGTTGAGTATTTTGTGATCGTAGACCTGAGACAAATCTCCGAGCAGGGGAAACTTATCTGAGGTCAGAGTCTTACCGGATTTTAGATAGCCTTTAAACTCGATTATACGGAAGCATGGCCAGGAGTTTTGCCATGCCGCAAAAGCCCGTTGCGCCCGCAAAGATCAGACCCGACCCCACAAACCCCGTCAAGATCAAAAACCAGGGCGAGACCAACGCCGCGAGTAGGGTTCCCGTCAAAACAAGCGAACCGGCCACAATTTGCACCTGGCGCATCATCGGCAGTGGCGCACGGAGATCAATCTCCGTCTTGTAGCCCGCTTGCTTCCAACCTGCAATTCCGTCACGAAGCTGATAAACACGTCGATCGCCGATCGCGCCAATTTTGTGAGCCGCCTGGTTAGAACGATTACCGCTGGCGCAGTACAGGACGATCGGCTCAGGCAAGGCACGTACGGCCTCAGCATCAAAACTCGACAACGGGTGCAATTTAGAACCAACAATCCGTTCACGGGCATGTTCTCCCGCCTCCCGCACATCCACGAGCGAGACCGTTTCCGATTCGAGGATCTGACGCAACGCGATCGCGTCGATTGTTTGAACAGTGCCAACAAAGGTGGAAGCTTGCATAGACGATACTCCAAACCGTGTGGAGAGGTTGAACGGTGAAATCAATAAGATTACTATATCACTATTTAGTTGTTTTTTGGTATCTAAGTGGTTCCATAGTTTCCAAATAGTTCTGATTTCCCTGTGTAGCTGTAGACAAACAAATCCCCACCGCTTGTTCTTGCGGTGGGGATTGACGATCAAGTGGTCTCAGCCCAAGAATTAAGCCGCAGCCATCTCTTGAATGATGTAGTCGAAGTAGGGAGCGGTTTCCTGAGCATCTTCCGCACTCAGCAGGCCGAGCGATGCGTCTTTGAGACAGGTGATCGCCTCCGCCATGCCAATCATCGGGACATTCAGCGCGTTGTACATTTCACGAGCGCCGATGATACCGATCGACTCGATCGGCTCTTTGTCACCAGCCAGTACACCGTAGGTCACCAAACGTAGATACCAGGTGTAATCGCGCAGACATTGATTACGCTCGCGTGTACCTGCTGCATTACCGCCCGCTGCGATGTACTCAGGGCGACGTTTCCAAAGCTCTTGGCTGGCCTTCGCTACGATTTTCTTTTCGTTTTCCGTAAGGGTTTCGACGATGCGAAAACGTTGCTCGCCCGTCTTGAAAAACGCCTGAATGCCTTTCAGCTCGCCAGCACTCGGATAGCGCAGGTCGTCGTCAGCTTTTAGAATGACTTGACTAACAACACTCATGATTTAAAAAATTTGTTCGAGAATACTAAGGTTATAGTCTATCGACTTTATGAGTTTGGCGGAATAGATGGCAGATACGCAGGCCGACGATCGCAAGAATAATGTTAATTTCAGCCGGGATGGTAGCCCGAGTTTGTCCGAGCCGGGAACCTGGCAGCAAGGCGAAAGCCTCGAAATCGAGATTGTAGATCTGAGCGATCGCGGCGACGGGGTCGGGCGTTGGAACGATCGCGTGGTCTTTGTGCCGCAGACGGCGATCGGCGATCGCGCTGAAGTTCGACTCGTGCGCGTGAAGCGATCGTTCGCCCACGCCAAGCTATTAAATATTGTGAAGCCGTCCCCCGATCGCCAGCGTCCGCCCTGCATTTTGGCGGATAAGTGTGGCGGCTGTCAGTGGCAACACGTCGTCTACGCGACGGGTGAGAACGAACCGGCAGGCGAGCAAGGCGGTCAGCTCGGTGCGAAATATCAGCAAGTTTTGCAGGCACTACAACGCATCGGTGGGTTTGAGACGCCGCCCGTCGCTGCGGTGAAAACCACCGGCCAGGATTTGCACTACCGCAACAAGGTGACCTATCCGGTCGATCGCGGTCAAGATGGTCGTGTCCGTGCCGGATATTACCAACAGGGCAGCCACAAGATTGTCAACCTGAACCAGTGTCCCGTTCAGCCCGAACCCTTCGATGACATCCTGCAACAGGTGAAGCGCGACATCGAAGACTGCGACTGGCCGATCTACGACGAAAAGCAGCACACCGGCGAAATCCGTCACATCGGGCTACGCATCGGCTACCACACCGGCGAAATGCTGCTGACGCTGGTAACACGCGGCGGCAAGCTGCCAGACCTCGAAGCGCAGGCGCAACACTGGCTCAAGGGCTTTCCGGGGCTAGTGGGCGTGACGATTAACATCAACCCACACAAGACCAATGCAATTTTTGGTGCGGAAACCTACACGGTTGCCGGGTCTGGCGTGCTGAACGAACGGTTTGCTGGTCTGAATCTTGAGCTTGGTTCCGATACGTTTTTCCAGGTGAATACCGAAGCGGCGGAAATCATGATCGAGACGCTGGTGGAGGGGTTAAAGCTTCAGCCGGAGGAATCGCTGCTCGATGCCTATTGCGGGATCGGGACGTTTACGCTGCCGCTAGCGAAGGCGGTGAAGCAGGCGATCGGGATTGAGGTTCACGAGCGATCGGTCGATCGCGCCGAAGCCAATGCGATGGCGAACGGGATCGAAAATGCCTTTTTCTATTCCGGTCGTGTGGAAGATCGTCTCTTCCAGGTGGCGAGCGATCGCCTCTTTGGTGAAGTCGATGCGGTGATTCTCGATCCGCCGCGTCAGGGCTGCGATCCGATCGTCATCGATGCGCTACGCCGCTTGAAGCCGAAACGCATCGGGTATGCGAGCTGTAAACCGGCGACGTTGGCGCGGGACTTGAAACTGCTGTGTGAGGGCGGGTTGTATTCGCTCGATCGTGTGCAGCCGATCGATCTATTTCCCCATACGTCTCATGTGGAATCGATCGCCTTTCTGACTCTCGATCCTGAGATGGCCGCCATACGTACGATTACCAAAGTCGAATAACAGGCGATCGGCTTGGAATTAAGTTCAACTTGCTAAATTTAATTGACTAAATTTCTAAATTTAATTCCAAGCCTCGTTTACTCCTTTATCGTCAATTCAATCATTTTCAGAACGTACTTTGTTCAATCCTTAGATACCGAAGCTGCTGACATCACCTGGAATAATTATGTAGGCGATCTGTTCAGTCAAAGCCCAATTTTATGCGAGCGTTTAAATCAGATTCAATCCTGGTATGAACCTAATTTTTTAGACTGGATTGAAAGTTTATCTACGTGCCAAATCCAACCGAACTAATCGTGATATTCCTAGGTTGAAGAAGGTATCATCAAGCTCAAGTTGTTGAGAAAATTTCTGCAAAGCACCCATGAGCGTTGAGCGGAGTCGAAACGCTCACGGGCTTCTCCTATCCTCACTCAATAGGCGGCTGCGATGAATGCTTCGCGTTAGAACAGCATGGCGGATAAAGGCGTATCCCAAAGAACCTCTTGCTCGATCGGCAAATCCGCGAGCAAACTCGAATCGTTCTGAATATGCAAGATCTTCAACTGCGAATCAAACATGCCGCGCTGTACCTGACGCCGTCGCACTTCGACAAAACTGCCCGATCGCAACACCCGCAAACGTGGCGGCGGTACTTGGCTTTGACGTACCGTCCCGTATGGCTCATTAAACGTCGCCATCCAATACTCGAAGCGTTTGAGGAAGTGATCCGGATCGGCCAGTGTGTAACCCGACGCGAGTTCAATATTGACCACATAGCCGCCCGGAATCGCATCATCGGCCAGGGTGATGCAAAAATCCTCAAGCTTAATCTGAAACTCCTCTTGCAGCGTGCGTAGGGTTTCGATCGCGTGAAATTCCGTTGTTTTTTCCGTCGTCGAGGACAGCAAACCGCCGCGCCGATGGCGAAACACAATCCGGGGCGCGGCGTTATAAAAGCCCGTCACCTCGATCACATCACCGATATCGTAGCGATAAAATCCACTGTAGCTCGTGACCAAAATCCGGTAGCGATGACCCACCTGGACTTCGTGGGGGAGTAGCGTCGGTGGCTGATCCTCGTGCCAGTGATCTTCGGCGATAAATTCAAAAAAGCCGCTCTCGATCGCCAAAATGCCACCATCGACGTTGAAAGCTGGAATTACGCTAAACGTACCTTCCGCCGTGCCGTAGATCCCGCCAAAAATCGGTGTATCGCCAAAATAAGCTGGGAACCGATCGAAGTAAAAATCGGACGTGCCACCCCGAGCCGTGAACACGTAGGACAGTTTCGGCCATGCCGCTTTGGGTGTGAGGCGACCGTCACGCTCGAGAGCCGCCCGTAGAAAATCGGCGCGTCGGGGGTTGGGACGGCGCAGTCCTTCGAGCTGGCGACGCAGGGGAGGGTCAATCGGGAGATCCGGCGCGATCGTTCCCTGCGCCAAATCCTGAATCAACGATTCGGCAAAGTCTTCGAGGTACTGACAGGTTCGCAACACCAACATTGGAAAATTGGTGATGAATCCACGCATGTCGGCATCGCTGAGGGCAAATAGGAGACACACATAATGACGTGCCGCCGTATCGCTCACATTTAGCGCCGCATAGGGCAGCGAAAACCCTTGTTCAAATAAAAACTGTCCCTTGCGCAAGCTACCAACACTCACCGGCCCGAATTCGGTGCCGCCCGGTGTGATGCCCTGAATTTGGGCGGAGTTGGTGATGATGCTGCGTCCGAAGCTGGACTGACGATCGCGAAGGGCATCGAGAGCAAAACCGAGGCTGGCGAGGTCGGCACGCCGGAGGGAGGCTTGAAACCGTGCCGTAACAGGCACTTGTTTTTTGCGTCCAGTTGAGCCACTGGTGAGGTTAATATAATCAATCTTGTCCGGGGTTAAAACGTTAGTTTCACCATTGACGATGCGATCGGTATAGGACTCGTAAAACTCATAAGGATAGATAGGTATATGTTGTCGAAACTGTTCGATCGTCTGAATTTTGGATAGCTTAAAGTCGGTTCCAATTTTGGTATTTCGGTGATGATTGATTAATGTTCTGAGAAATTTTTCCTGAGTGCTTTGAGCTGATCGAGTGTGACGAATTAGGCGATGTTTGGCCTGCCATCCGAGAAACTTTAACAGTGACAAAGAAAGACTAGACAAGAGTGTTACCTTAAATAGAAATAATCTGAACGGAATTATAATGTGAACAGATGCCCAATTCAGACCAGTGAAGGGCTATGATAAATTCTGAATTCCCCTTGAAATCAAGCAAGTTAGTAAAAATCTCTATTTTCCTTAGACCTGAGGGATTGAGTGATTTAACCCAGAAAATAAAGTGTGATATTAGGTATTTGAGTTCAAATTTGATCTTAAAAATTTGAACATTTCATATCCTATAGTCAATCTATTATTAAACTGGGCGGCTAATTCGATCTTATAAATCAGCTAATCTCACCTCACGAAAGCGAGACTTATCTCTTCCAGACGAGAAGATAAGAGATTTTCCTGCTAGAGTTTCAAACAACCATTAAACACCTTGAATCAATCTGGACTTACACACATTTATAGTCAGTTCAATAAAAAACGGAACATCCTGACTCTGTTCTGCCTTCCCGAAAACCGCGTTTCGACTCCGCTCAACGCTCTCAAGATGTTCTGGAAATGAGTGAATTGACTATATATTGTTTTAGCCTAATATTCTCACACTAATGATTGGATAGGATAGGTTCATATATGAATCTCATTCTGTCTACTTACAGCACTCCTCTCACGAAATTTGATAATAGGTGAAAAAAGTAAAAAAGTTGGGAAGAGTTGTTTCATGCCCGTCTTGAAGCCCAGATAATCTGAGAGGAACGGAAGCTTGATGCTAAAACGATTGGATTGTGAGAGAAATTGTATCGGTAGACCTGAACGCTCCTAGCAAATCATGGATCTAGTCGCTCGGGGGGCGATAAGATCTATAACTGGGAGTATTGATAAACCTGGAGATCGATAATCATGTCTGATTGTTGCAATCACGGCCACGAACTCGATGAACTGGCACAAAAGCAGCGCAAAGTACTGTGGGTGGTTTTAATCATCAATGCCATTATGTTTGGCGTTGAGTTGGTCAGCGGCCTACGATCGCGATCGCTTGCCCTCACGAGTGACTCCCTCGATATGCTCGGGGACGCCATGGCCTACGGAAGCAGTCTCTACGTCCTCAACCGTAGCGATCGCGCCCAAGCCCGCGCCGCACTATTCAAAAGCGGCCTGATGTTTCTCTCCGCGATCGCGATCTTTGGCCGTGCGATCTATCAGCTCTGGCATCCCGACCTACCCACCCCTGGTGTGATGGGAGCGATCGCGCTGCTCGCGTTGCTGGCGAACATTTTTTGTTTGGTCGCCCTGACCCGCCACCGCAACGACAACCTCAACCTGCAATCGGTTTGGCTTTGCTCGCGCAATGATTTGATTAACAACACCTCGGTCATCATTGCCGCCATCTTGGTCGCTCTGTTTTCCAGTCCCTGGCCGGATTTTGCCGTGGGTATTTTGGTGACGTTCATCGTGGCGCGATCGGCGGGTCGCGTCTTGCGGCAAGCCTGGGATCAGGCGTGAATTTAGACACGACCTCGGCGGATTTTTCACCGCTTAAAACACCAAATCGCCGACGGTAATCGTGTTGGCGGCGACGCCACTGAGTATGACCAGGGTGGTATTGGTCGTGAACTCCTGAACGAGAGTGTTGCCATTACTGTCGATCACGGAAATGAGATCGCGCGTCAGCGTGGGGAATGAAAGTTTATCGGTTCCGGCGACAAAGTCCGTGATGATATCGATCGAACCATCGTTGACCACCGTAAATCGATCGCTACCATCACCGCCCGTGAGCGTATCCTCGCCCATGCCGCCGGTCAGCGTGTCATCACCCGCACCGCCATAGAGTTCGTCATTCCCCATATCGCCGTAGAGCTGATCGTTACCAGTGCCGCCGTAGAGGATATCTTCATTCTGGCCGCCATAGAGGATGTCATTCCCCGAACTGCCATCGAGCAGATCATTTTCACTATTGCCAAAGAGCACATCATCCTCATTGCCACCTTGAATGGTGTCATTGCCGCGCTCACCGGAAATAATATCGTTGCCGAAACTGCCGGTTAGCGTGTCTGCGTCTTGTCCGCCAAAGATTGAGTCATTGCCACGTCCGCCATCAATGCGATCGAGTCCGCGATTCCCAAATAGAAAATCATTACCGTCACCACCGGAAATAATATCTTCGTTGTCTTCGCCCGAAATAATGTCATCGCCCGCATCGCCAATGATGTAGTCGTTACCCTGACCGCCAAACGCCAGATCATCGCCTGCATTACCTTCGATGTAGTCGTTGCCGCTGTTACCGAAGAGCTGATCGTTGCCGCTACCGCCGATGAGATTATCGTCTCCCTCAAAGCCAACCAGAATATCGTTACCGTTGAGGCCAACGACTGAGTTGTTATCGGGATCTCCAAAGGCAGTACCACCGGCATCGCTACTAACGGCGCGGGTGCTAACGGTGGTGTTGACGATCGGTGTCGGTAGAGCAGGCAGGCGAATTGTGCTGCCTTCGGAGCCGGTTAGCAGGTCTTCGGGATTGGGGACGGGGACTGTGGGATCGATATTTGGATCTTCAATCAGGCGGCTAACGACAAAAGTGACGAGGGCTGTGTCTTGGTTGCCGAGGCTATCGGTCGCGGTATAGAAGATGTAATCCTCGCCTTCAAAATTGGTCGGCGGTGTGTAGCGCAGGATATTCCCTTCTTCGACGGAAATGATGCCGTCATTACGACCGACGGTCTCAAAGCTGACGAAGGATAGCGGTTCAAATTGGCTGTCGTTGGCGAGGGGTTGAAATTGAACGGAGGTGTTGATCCGCGTTCTGACAATATCGTTGTTGGTGTTGGCAACGTTGATGTTGATCACGGCGGTGTTGGTGGCGCCGAATTGGTCTTCGATCGTGTAGGTGACGCGATCGGCTCCCGTAAAGCCGGAGGGTGCGGTGTAGGTGTATTCCTGGGTGGCGCTATCAGCTAACGTAATCCGTCCCCCTTTGTCGGTTGCGAGGGGGAGGGCGGAGGCGAAGGTAACGGTATCACTGCCGTTGGCGTCGGTGTCGTTAGCGAGGGGAAAAAGTCCTGTGGCAACGCCGTTGGTGGCGATCGCAAAGTCATCGTTCGCGCCAGGAGTCGTATTGACTGTGACCGTAACTGTGGCACTGCTATTGCTACTGCCATCGGTAATGGAGTAGGTGAAGGTATCAACCCCAACAAAGCCTTGAGGGGGCGTATAGGTCAGGGTTTTGGTGCTGGTAAAGCCGATGCTACCGCCGTTGGCTGAGGTGGTTTGGCTACCAGAAACGAAGATATCAAAGGGGTCGCCGTCGGGGTCGGAGTCGTTGGCAGTAACGTCGATTAAAACGCTGGTATTGGGGAGGGTTTGGGCGGTGTCATCGACGGCTCCCGGTGGGTCGCTGCTGGCGGTGATGTTGAGCGTTGCGGTGCCGATACTCGTGCTGGTGGCGGAAGCTAATGTATCGGTGACTCGGAAGGTAAAGGACTGGGCTGCGGTCGAGTTTAGAACAGGAGCAAAGATCAGTTCATCAATGTTGGTTCGTGGTATGACGGAGCCGATACTGACGTTGGTTGCGCCAAGTTTGAGTGTACCGGAGGCAGGCAGGGTACGATCGTGATGGACTGTAGGGTGTCGCCGCTGTCAGCGTCAGAAAATGCAGCATCGAACGCATTTTCCCCGCCTAAAGCCACGGTTGTATTGTCTTCCGCGATATTAAATGCGATCGCCTGCGCAACTGGAATATCATTAACACCAGTCACCTCAACCGTTACAGTTGGTGTATTGGGAGTAATGCCCAAGTTGAGGTATTGAAAAGTATCCGTTGTCGTTGCACCAGCTACTAGCGCTTGTAGCGTTGATGAACCAAGCGGGGAATAGGTAAATGTGCCATTGCTGTTAGCGGTGACGGTCGCACCTTTGGCCGTCGTGATTGTTGTGGAGGTACTACCACCACTGATTAGTCCCGCAATGCTACCGCCGCCGTCATTGGTGAGCAAATTACCGCTTAGGATGACATCTTCGGTAATTCCGGCAGCACCGGTAAAGTCATCATTCGGAGGGGCGAAGCTACCGGGATAGTCAACGATCGACGGTTGAAAAATCCCGATCGCCGAATTGTCGTAAATCCCCCCACGGATAACGTCTAAATCCCAATCACCACCGCGATCGCGATGCCCCGTTTTCGTAGTAGACGCCGCGATCTTGCAACCCGTCAACTGCGCCAGTTTCTCCACGAACTCCAAACCGGCATCGCCCGCCGCCACATTGCAGCCATAGATCACGATCCGATCGAGCCGATCGCCGATCGCGCCCAACATTTGCGCCTGCACCGGATCATTAATCGTCTCCAACGAAATCCCGATCGCGCCAAATTCCACCGAACCCGGACGCCCATGGGAAATCAGATGCAACTCGCGTAGATGCGGATGGCGATCGAGCGCCTGTTGTACCAACGCCAAACCATCCGCCGTAGCCTCAATCGCGATCGTCGCAACACCGGGCATTAGATGCGATCGAAGCATCGCCACCTGATCAATCCGCGCATCGATCGCAACAAGAGCCGACGCGCTAGCACAGATCGGGGACTGCAACAATGGCGATCGGACTAAGGCAGAAAAAGTCGTCATAGTTCAAGGAGGCGGGGAAGCGTTGAAACAAGCAAACAACACAGAACAGGTAGTTAACAAGGTAGGTCACTGGCAACCAAGTCGGTTGGGATCAGGACTGAAATTCGCTCTAATCGGCTCTAGATTTCACGTTAAATTATTCGAGTTGGGTTCACCGCAAAATGTTCCCTGATCTCCAACAAAACGTAAACATACACCCGTCAGCATACCTATTCGCTGGAACACGCCTAAATCGGAAGATGCAGACATCCCGTGCAGACTAGACAGAAGCGAACACACCATTCTGAATCACGGCAACCCTCCGCAAGAGGACTCGAAACAGAGCGCTACAATATTCACACCTCGGGCAGGGCTAGCGTGCGTGTCACACCGCCCCCCCATCGTTCTATAGATTAACGCTCCCCTCCCGACCTTTTGACTGATGGTACTCCGATGGATCGCGACGCGACGCAACTTTACTGCCCGAATTCTTCATGCCAAGCACCCAACGCCGAGCGCAGTAAATTCTGTCAGCGTTGTCGGACGCTCTTGCCCAAACGCTACCTTTGGGCGATCGAGCCCGGTAAACTTTCCGCCGAGATGCCAGAAATCCTCGACGATCGCTACATCCTCAAATACGATCGCGTCTACCTCGACACCCATCCCGGCATCCTGCCCCACGTTCCCGAACAAGTCCCCCCTGAAATCCGCGCCTACCTTAGACTTTTCCCCCATCGCTGGCACATACCGCAAATTTACGGATCGGCGAGCGACTCCGCCAGCGACTCCGAGCTAGACGCGCCCTCCATCTGGCTCCTCGAAAACGCCCCGATCGAACCCCGCGCCAACGGCACATGGCGGCAGTTTCCCCATATCGACCTCGCCTGGAGCCAAGTCGATGACCTACACAAATTGGGCTGGCTCTGGCAAATCCTCAACCTCTGGACGGATTGCGTGCGCGAAGGGGTTGCCAGTACGCTGCTCGATTCTCAGCAAGTGCGAGTCGATGGCTCGTTCATCCGCATTGCGCAGCTCATCCCAGACGAGAGCGAGCTATCCCCAGGTCTCGATAAACTCGGCTATCTTTGGTCTCGCTGGATTCCCACCACAAAACCGCCCCTACGGGACTTCTTCGAGCAGTTCTGTCAGTACATGATTGACGGTCAACTGCACACCCCAGAACAGGCACAGATGGTGATCGATCGCGCCATCGATCGCCTGAACGTGACACGCAATTACCATTGGCAGGTTACCACCCTCAGCGATCGAGGCCCGAGCCGAACACGGAACGAAGACGCCTGTTTCCCGCTCACCGAAAAACCAGACCCGCCCCGATCGCAGGTTTTGGGAATCGTTTGCGATGGGGTCGGCGGACATGACGGCGGCGATATCGCCTCAGGACTCGCGATCAGTACCGTTTCAGATCGCGTCAGCCGGATTGAACCATCGCCCAAATCATCACTAGCCAAATGGTCGCGGGTCGATAAACTCGACCGTGTCCGCGAGGCGATCGCGGAAGCGAACGACGCGATCGGGCAGCGCAACAACGATGAGCAGCGCCAGGGTCGTCAGCGCATGGGAACCACGATCGTCATTGGCCAAGGCGACAACAACGACCTGTTTATCTCCCACATTGGCGATAGCCGCGCCTATTTGGTCAATACTCGCAGCTTCTACTCCCTCACCGTCGATGATGACGTGGCTAGCCGAGAAGTGCGCCTCGGTTATGCGTTCTATCGCACAGCAGTCCATCAACCCGCCGCTGGTTCCCTGGTTCAAGCCCTCGGCATGGGAGCCTCTAGCCACCTTTATCCCACCACCCAGCGGTTTATTGTTAACGAAGATTGCATCGTCTTGCTCTGTTCCGATGGCTTGAGCGACTACGATCGCGTCGAACAGCATTGGAAAACGGAACTTCAGCCCATTCTCGATCACACCACATCCCTAACGAGCGCAGCGCATCGTTTGGTCGAGATCGCCAACACCCAAAACGGCCACGACAATGTCACTGTTGCTCTGATGCAGCTTCGCGTCACACCCAACTCAAACCATACGGTCGATTCCACCGAACTGCTCGCCTGTCTGACACCCTTACCGAGCGCTCCCGCACCGCAGGACAACCATGCCACGGTTGCCACCGAGGTTAGTACCACCATTACGCCGAATCGCCGATCGCTCCTCATGCCCGCCTTGGCGATCGGTATACCGTTGACCATTCTCGCCGGTTTTTTCCTGCCGCCGGTCATTGAACAGTTTGCCAATCGTAATAATCTAGCACTGGAGTCGGCTCGCGATTTACCCGTACCGCCACCGGAAAACGATACGGCGGAAATCCAGCTTGAGGATCGCATCGCGATCGAGCCGCCCAATGCCGCTACCACCACGACCGAAACCTCTGAACCATTAATGGTGGGTCAACAACTTGTGGTGCGTCGTCCGCTTGTGGTTTATCCCAACAAGATCGAGACCTCGCCCCCGCTCGATGGCGCGATTAAAAGCGGGGCGATCGTGGAAGTTAAAGCGATCGACAAGACGATCGATCGCCACTGGTTACAGTTGCGATCGTGTCCGCAGGACATCGCAAGCGGAGGCAGAGAGTGCGGCCTCACCGCTGACCGAAACACCTCGCACCGACCCTGCCGATCCTGCCAACACTGCCGAGACACCCAC
>JAAUPN010000052.1 GCA_012033105.1 Coleofasciculaceae cyanobacterium RL_1_1 | reverse complement strand
GCCCGATGGCACGGTGATCGACATTGCGGAGGATGTGACGGAATTTCGTGATGGTGGCGACGGCACGGCGCGGTTTGATTTTGAGGTGGAGTTGGTGGGATTAGCTCCTGGAAAACACCAGCTTCGGGGTCGGGCGATCGACTATAACGCCGATGGTTCCGAGAGCGGTGCGTATGCCCAATGGTCGCAATCGGTGTGGGTGGTGTCAGGGGATGATCATGAATCGGGTGGTGGTACACTGCCGAATCAAGTGCGTTTCGGGGTGGCCGATCGCCTGAAACAGCTCAATGATCCGGAGCGGATGGCGGAACCGGCGACCAGTTGGGTGCTGTGGCTGACACCGGGAACGGAGATCACGGCGGTGCAGGCGGCGATCGGGGCGACGGGTTTTGTAACCACGGCGATCGATAACACTTGGAGTTTTGAGCTGGACGGGTCGCAGACGAATGGGGCGATTCGCGATCAGTTGGCGGCGATCGACGGCGTTGAGCTGTTCTATCCCGACGCAAAACAGCAGTTGGTTTACCACGCACCACCAGGAAAAGAGACAGACGTTCTCTTTGAAGATCAGTGGCCGTTACACACCGGGGGGACAGCAGGCGATCGGACGATCGAGCAAATCTGGCGAGAGTTTGGCCTGGGAAATGGCGAGCAGATTACGTTTATCGATGGCGGGTTCGATCTCCGCGATCGTGAATTTAGCGGACGGATCGCGGGACAACACGACTTTACCGACGATCCCAACAGCATGGTTGGACAGATTAACCACCATCAGGGTCAGCCCAGCCCGATCGACGATGATTCCCAAGTGATGCCGCGACCGCTCCAGGCTTTCCCCGATGATAAACGCCTGTCCTACGAGATCTTTGTGCCAGTGTCGGGTCTGTTGACGGATCTCAGTGTAGACCTCACCTTGGCAGCGGGGCTAACCGATGCAGAACGGGAGGAACTCGAAAGTTTAACGGTCAAGATTCATGTGCCGTCTGCTAATGCGCAACTGTTAGATCTCAAGGATGCGGCTCGTAATGGCTTTTGGAGCTGGCGTCCGGGCTGGGAAGATGGTGATGAGCAAGAACCGCCCTCTGTGTTTGTGAAACTGGGTGAGCTTGATCCCCAAGGTTTAACCTACACCTTGATCGAACCGCCCTCCTCAGCAGACATCGGCGAGCAACTCCAGCAATATCAGATTTATAGTGACCGCCTAAGCGAGGTCAAACACCAGTTTGCGGGTGGTCGTTGGACAGTTTCGTTTGCGAGTGATGCGTCGCCAGACCTCGATGCCGAGCTAGAAGCTTTGATCGAGCGGGCGATCGAGTCGGTGCAGATTAGCCTTGACTACACCGATACCCACGGTACATCGGTCATGAGCATCGCCGTTTCGGGGATTAATTCCACTGGGCGCAAGAAGAGCATGATTGGGGTTGCACCAGCGGCGGACATCATCGCGTTTCAACTCATCGGCGAACTCGATCCTCTGACTCAGTCCTATAGCCAAGGTGGGGTGAAGATCGGTAAGGCGCTGGGTGGAATTACGGGAGAGTACAGCCGGACTCCGCTGTCGATCGTTAACAACAGTTGGGGAACCGAACCCTTTGCGATGTTCCCGGAAGCGATCGCGGCTCTTCAAAACGAGTTCAACGCCGGAGATGATGGCCGGGGTACGGTCTACGTTTGGTCGGCGGGGAACGATCGCGACTTCTGGCCTGGGATCGGTCAGTTGGGACAGTATGAGCTGAACTCTAGCCGTTTCGGAATTTCCGTCGGAGCAGCAGCGTTTGATGGTACGGACTGGTTTGCGACGGATTACAGCAATGGTGGGGCGTTTGTCGTCGCGCCATCGAGTGCGCATATTGGTACACCGCAGGAGGGCGAGTTCGATTCGCGCTTCCCGGTGTTGTCCGGCAAGGCGAACGGTGAAAATTATGCCTACACGTTCAGCGGTACATCGGCGGCGGCTCCGTTTGTTTCTGGGGTGGTAGCATTGCTACGCGAGCGCAATCCGAATCTAACGGCGCGGGATATTCAGTACATTTTGGCGGAGACGGCGCAGCTGATCGATCTGGATTACGATGCCAATTCGGTGGTGACGCGATCGTTGCCGTACTTGGATGACAAGGGTGATCGGCAAACGACGCAGGTTCCAGAAAATTGGTTTGATGTGAACTATAACGCAGCAGCGTTGGGTGTGGCGTCGGGCTGGTCAGATAATGCAGCGGGTAAGGCGTTCAGCTACCGGCATGGGTTTGGTTTGGTGGATGCGTACGCAGCGATCGAGCTGGCCGATCCGGCGACCTATGAGCTGTTGCCGGAGTTGGTGAGCGAGGCGAGTGGTTTTGAGTATGTGGCGGAAGCGATTCCGGAGGGTAGCACGTCGATTGATTCGAGTCAGTCGATCAATGAGGATATTCAGTTGGAGTGGGCGGAGGTTGCGATCACCACCGATCATGAAAACTGGAGTGAGTTGACGTTTATGCTAGAGTCGCCGTCGGGTACGTCGGTGGTGTTAAAGCGGGCGATGGCGGATACGATTCCGGTGAATGGTGAGTTGTTACCGGTGGGGTCACCGGTGTTGAATCCGGGTGAGGGTTGGGTGACTGACCCGTCGGATCTGTCGTCTCAGTTGCGATCGTGGACGTTATCGACGCCGTTTTTCCGGGGTGAGTCGGCGTTGGGGGATTGGACGTTGCGGGCGATCGATGAGCATGACATGATGTGTCGGGTGAGTTGATGGGCTGGACGCTGGATGTGTTTGGGACGCAGCCCGGTGTGTCGGTGTCGGTGTTGGATGGGTCGGCGAGTGAGGCGGGAGATTTGGCGGAGGTTGCGATCGAGCGATCGGGGGATTTATCGAAGCCGTTAACGGTTGAGCTGAACTGGACGAATGCTCAGGAGGCAACGTTGTCGGATGGTTCGCCGTTACCGAGTTCGGTGGTGTTGGCGGCGGGTAAGGCGAGTGTTTCGCTGAGTTTGGCGGCGATCGCGGATGGTCTGGAGGAGCCGACGGAGTTTGTGTCGGTGTCATCATAGATGGGTCGGCGTTCCATCTGGCGGGTCTGGGGTCTGGATCGATTTCGATCGTGGATGATAATGAACTGCGGCTTGATCCGGTGGATTATGCGGCGTTACGGGCATTGTATGAATCGACGGATGGATCGAACTGGGTGGTTAATACAGGCTGGTCGGATTGGGATTTCAGCAGTGAGGTTCCACCATTAGTCTCAGTCGTTGAAGATTGGTATGGAATCAAAGCATATGAAGAATGGAGTGGTACAACCCAAGGTATTCAGGGGAACAGAGTTAAAAGTATAATTTTTGAATTCGGAATTCCCAGTACAACCAGTACAAAAATACCGAAAGAGTTGAGCAAACTTTCCGAACTCGAAGTCCTTGTCATAATGGATAGTGGAGTTGAAAATGATGGATCAATTGGCGAGATTCCACCTGAATTAGGCGATCTTTCCAATTTAGAGTATCTTTCTTTTTTCGGGAACAGTCTCTCTGGTGAAATCCCATCTGAATTAGGTAATCTTTCACAGCTTAAGGTTCTTGACTTATCACATAATGACCTTTCTGATAAAATCCCTTCTGAACTTAGCAATCTTTCAAAGCTTCAGTCTTTGTCTCTGGGCTGGAATAACCTCAATGGAGAAATACCATGGGAGCTTACAAAGCTTTCACAATTACGGAACCTTTCTCTATCCTCAAATAACTTGATTGGTGGAATTTCAGAGGAAATAGATAATCTCTCTAGCCTTCAATCATTATCTCTTTTCTCTAATAATTTAACTGGAGAAATTCCGGCGGCATTAGGTAACCTCTCTAGCCTTAGCTACCTAGGTCTATCCGGCAATGACTTAAGCGGGAAAATTCCAGCGGAATTGGGCAATCTTTCTAGTCTTAATATTTTATCTCTGGATAACAATAGCTTGAGTGGAGAAATCCCAGCAGAATTGGGTAGCCTCTCTAGCCTGACTCAGCTATACCTACACAATAATGGCTTAAGTGGAGAAATCCCAGCAGAATTAGGTGATCTCTCAAATCTTTCCACACTTTATCTTCATAAAAATAGCTTGAGTGGAGAAATTCCAGCAGAATTGGGCAACCTCTCTAGCCTGGATTCTCTACTTCTACATGAAAATAACTTGAGCGGAGAAATCCCAGCAAAATTAGGTAATCTATCTGGCCTAAATTCTTTATTTTTATATAACAATAACTTGAGTGGAGAAATTCCTACAGAGCTACTCAATTTAGATAACCTCAATACTCTCTATCTCCAAAATAATAATCTGACTGGCATGATTCCAGCCGGTCTGATTAACCCACCAACGATCGAGATGCCCAGCCTCGTCAACATCGATCTGAGTGGCAACAACTTCTGGAACCCAAGCCTAACCGTCACCAACACCAACGACACTGGAATCGGAAGCCTCCGCGCCGCGATCGCACTCGCCAACACCACCCCCGGCACAGACCCGATCGTCTTTAACATTCCCATCAGCGATCGGGGCTACAACGCCACCACCAGTGCATTCACCATCCAACCCCTCTCCGCACTTCCCGTAATTACCGACTCGATCGTCATCGACGGCACAAGCCAAACCGGCTACAGCGATCGACCCCTCATCGAACTCGACGGCAGTAACGCCGGAGCAGGCGTAGACGGCCTTGGTCTCAGCGCTACCGATAGCATCATCCGAGGTCTTGCGATCAACCGCTTCAGCAGTGATGGCATCCAAGCCGCAGGCGCACGCAACACCTTCTCCAATAACTTCCTCGGTACTGACGTAACAGGCACGGTTGACCTTGGCAACGGCGTATCCGGTCTATTCATCGGCATTGGCGACAGCGAAATTGTGGAAAATAATCTCATTTCCGGTAATGCCACTGGATTTGAGACACGAGGTAACAACGCGATCGTTCGTCGTAACCTAATCGGTACTGACATTACGGGAACCCGAGATCTTGGGAACGATGCAAACGGTATCTCTCTCTACAACGGCGCGTCCAATAACCAGGTAGGTAGCACCTCCAACGCCGATCGCAACATCATCGCCGGTAATAACTCTCACGGAATCCTCATCGACGGCAGCAACAACCGCATCCAAGGCAACTACATCGGCGTCGATATTACCGGCGAAAATGCCCTCGCCAACGATCGCCAAGGTATCCGCCTCAGTGCGGCCAGCGGCGGCAGTGGTAACCTAATTGGCGGCACTGAAGCCGGAGCCGGTAACGTGATTGCTAATGGCGATCGCGGTATCGTCGTCTACGCTGACAACACCACCATTCAAGGCAACCTGATTGGAACCGATGCCACCGGCACGAAAAACTTTGGCTTCGACTCGCAAGCCATCCGAGTCGAAGCCAACGGAGCCATTATCGGAGGATCAATCGGCAATGCGCGTAACGTCATCTCAGGTAGCAAAACCGCCCAAGGTATCTCACTCATCGGTAACAACACCACCATTCAAGGCAACTACATCGGCACGGATATCACCGGCACACAAGCCATCCCCAATGATCAATCCGGCATTTATCTCTTTGAACCGAGCGCTAATAACCTCATTGGTGGAACCGGCGTCGGAGAAGGTAACACGATCGCCAATAACAACGGCGGTATCGGCGTCCAAGGCATCGCCAGTATTAACAACACCATCGCAGGGAATTCACTGTTCTTGAATAATGGAGTTGGCATTAGCCTACTAGAAGGTTCAAACGCCGGTCGCCTTGCGCCAACCCTAACGACGGCAATACGTTTGGACACCCAAACTCGGATCGCCGGTAATCTGACCGCACCTGCGAATACCACGGTTCGTGTTGAATTCTTCTCTGACGATGCCACCGAAGGGCGTCAATACTTGGGTGCAAGTGATGTCGTAACAAATGGTGCAGGTAATGCAGCCTTTGACGTTACCCTTGATCAACCGGCTACCGGCCAAAATATCACCGCGACCGTAACCGATGCGACCGGCAACACCTCGAAACTTTCGAGTCCTCGTCCTCTGGTTTAAGGTTTAACGTGCTTTCAAAGGCGATCGCAGCTTGGTGGGGGTGATCGCCACTACACTTAAGCCAAAAACAGTCCGTCATCTTTCGCCCAGCTCATGACGAAATATCTACTTCCGATCACTCTAACCCTCGTAAACCTGACAACCCTCACCCAACCCACGATCGCCCAAATTATCCCCGACGGCACAACCTCCACCACCATTACCCCCGAACCAACCCTCGATCGCATCAGCGGTCAACCCCTCAGCCCCAATGCCACCAACCTCTTCCATAGCTTTAGGGAATTCTCGATCCCACCCGGTCACACCGCTCAATTCGAGCTACCCAACGACACCATCACCACCATCCTCACCCGCATCACCGGAACCGAACCCAGCCAAATCGACGGAACCCTAACCGTAGAAGGAACCGCTGACCTGTTTTTCCTCAACCCCAACGGCATCCGCTTCGGTCAGGATAGCCGCGTGACTATTGGCGGTGACCTGATTTTAACCACCGCCGATCGCATCCAATTCGGCGATAACCTCAGCTTTTCCGCCACTGATACCACGACCAATCCCGCTCTCTTAAGCATTCTCGTTCCTACCGGTCTCCAATTCGGCGAAAATCCCGGCCCGATCGTCAATCAATCCCGTAGTCCCGGCCTCCCTCCCTTCGTCACCAACACCGACGGTAAACCTATCGGTATCACCGTTGCACCAGATCAGGCCCTCCTGGTTCTCGGCGGCGATATTACCCTGGAGGGGGTAGCTTCACCGCGATCGATGGCTCCCTGGAACTGATTAGCATCGCACGGAACGGCCAGATCGACCTGGGGCGCGATCGCGATCGCTACACCGCCAGCCTCGCTAACGCCGTAGCCCTCGGTACGATCGCCCTTACCCAAGGTGCGATCCTCGAAAGCAGCGGCCACTTACCGGAAACCTTCGATACCGATGATTCCGGCGGACAAGGCGGAGATTTACGCATTATCAGTGATCGGCTTAGTCTAAGCGGTGCTTCTAGTAGTCTCAGCTCAACCTACAGCGGCGTCGGACGCGATAGCGAAATTCAGGCCACGACGATCGAACTAACCGAAAACTCCGAGATCTTGGTCAATGCCGAAAATATCGGCACGAGCGGCAATTTAACCGTTGAGACGCAGACACTGACGATTCTTGGCGGTAGTGAGCTGAATCTAGCGGTGAAAGAGAGTGGGATCGGTGGCAACCTCGATATTCAGGCGGAAACCATCCGGGTTGAAGGTATCGGAGGATTTAGGCCGAGTAGTATTAATACCAATAGTTTGACCGATACGACCACCGATGCGATCGCGGGTGATGTCCGTATTCAGGCCAATACGATCAATCTGGCCGATGGTGGCGAAATTGGCAGCACCAATCGAGGAGCGGGTCAAGGCGGATCGATCGCGATCAACGCCGATGCGATCACCGTGCGCGGTGCAGCGATTACGCCCAGCAGAGGCACTCAAGTCTCCTGGATTTCTGTCGCCAGCGAGGGAGGTGGAACGGGGAACATTCAGCTACGGGCGAATACCCTCGCACTTGACGATCGCGCCCAAATCTCCGCAGCCGTCAGTGATGTTGGGGATAGCCAGGGCATCACCCTCGATCTCGGTGAACTAAGCCTCACGAACGGGGCGCAGATTATTGCCAACACCGACGACACCGGACGGGGGGGTGATGTGACGCTCGTTGCTGATACCGTCACGATCGCCGGAACCACGGCTGACGGCAGCTTTCCCAGTGGGATTCTCGTGCAGACACGTGGCGGCGCACCGGGCTTTTTCAGCCCCAATCCTGCCGGTAACTCTGGTAACCTCAGCCTAACTGCTGATCGCCTCACGCTCCAAACGGGTGGTGCAATTTCCGCCGATACCTTTGGGACGGGCAATGCGGGACACTTGAGTATTGATGCAAATGAGATGCTGATCGAAGGACAGGCCGCGATCGCCATCGAGTTCTCGGGTAATGCGATCGGCACAAGCATCAGCATTTCGCCCGTACGCGATAGCGATCGGCTCCCCAGTCGGGTTACTGCATTTACGGCGGGATTGGGCAATGGTGGCGATGCGCTCATCTCTGGCGATCGGTTCATCGTCCGCGATGGTGGCCGCATTGAAGTCGGGGCGACCGAACTCGCGACGACCGCAAACGCCGAGGCTGTGGGCAACTCCGGTAACTTGACCATTCAAGCGGATCGGCTTCAGCTTGACGATGGCCTGATTCGGGTTGATACAATTTCTGGCGATGCTGGAAACATCACGCTTGATACCGCCGATCTCTGGCTCGATCGCCGCAGCCGTATCACCACCAATGCCACCGGTAATGCCACCGGCGGTAACTTGACAATCGACACCGAAACCCTGGTCGCCCTGCAAAATAGCGACATCACCGCCACCGCTGAAAATAACTTCGGCGGACAGATCCGCCTCAATGCCACCGGCATTTTTGGCGCAGCCGAGCGTAACTTCGATCGCGCGATCGCCAACGATTCCGAGCGGATCGCCGAACTCACGAGTAACAACACCACCAGCGACATCACCGCCAGTTCGGCACTCGGCCCCGAATTTAGCGGCATTGTGACGATCGAAACGCCCGACATTCGCGCCGATGAAGGTGTCACCGAACCGGTCACCTTGGCCGAATCGCCCCTACGTCAGAGCGCCTGCGATACCAAACCGGGTGACACCCCCTCTGCTTTCCGGATTACCGGGCGCGGTGGTCTTCCGCTGAACCTGGAACAACTCACTGGGGAAAATCTCAACCTCATCTTTGCCGAAGCGCAGGATTTTGCTCGATCGCCCACCGGCGCGATTCAGCTTGCTGCCAGCTTGCCACCCCAGCCCGCTACTTGCTCCTGGTGATCATCGGAGGTCGCGTCAACTAGTTTAAAGTAGACCTTGCCTCTGAGTCGTCTGATCCGTGCGTTTGTTCGTGTGTTTGACCGAGGCCAAACCGCTCGATCCGGCTTCACTCGCACTCCCCAAACCCTTGCCCGCTGCTGATCTGCTGATGTACCTCCGATCAATTGCCCTTCGACACTTTCGCAACTACCACGAGCAGCGAGTCGAGTTTCACGCCCCGAAAACAATCCTGGTCGGGAACAATGCCCAGGGGAAATCCAACTTACTCGAAAGTGTCGCTTTTCTCGCCACCTTGGTCAGTCCCCGTGCTAGCAGCGATCGCGATTTGGTCTGCAATGGCGAAGAGGCCGCGCAGATTGACGGTGAGGTTGAGCGCTTGCATGGGCGATCGGAACTGCAAGCTATTGTGCGGCGATCGGGACGGCGCACCGTGCGAGCCAACGGCGAAACCTGCCGCCGTCAAACGGACTTTCTCGGCACACTCAACGCCGTTGAATTTTCCTGCATCGATATCGACCTCGTACGCGGCGCACCGGACTACCGCCGACGCTGGATCGACAGTCTGATTATTCAGCTCGAACCGATTTACGTGTACATCCTGCGGGAGTATGGCCGCATTCTCAAGCAGCGTAACGCCGCCCTCAAACAGCTCAAACACGACACCAACCCGGCGATCGCCGACACTCTCCCCACCCTCGATCAGCAACTTGCCACGGCGGGAACCAAAGTCATCCGCCGCCGCCGCCGCGCCCTCGATCGCCTCGCTCCCCTCGCCCGTCATTGGCATCATGCCATCGGCGGCGAAGCGGAAAACCTGGCGATCGCCTATCGCAGCCAGCTTGACCCGGAGGAGATCGACCGCTTCGCTGTCACCCCAGACCCAACCCGATCGCCCCACCGACACCGACGACTCAAACGCAATCCAGCAGAGCTTCCTTGAGCGTTTAAACCAAAATCGCAACGCCGAACGCGCCCGTGGCACAACCCTGATCGGCCCCCATCGCGATGACATCGAACTGATGATCGACGATCGCCCCGCCCGTCATTTTGGCTCCCAGGGACAGCAACGAACCCTCGTCCTCGCAACCAAACTCGCAGAACTACAAGCGATCGAAACCGTCGTTGGCGAACCGCCGCTCCTGCTCCTCGATGATGTCCTCGCCGAACTCGACCTCACCCGCCAAAACCACCTACTCAACGTCATCGAAGACCGCTTTCAAACCCTGATCACCACCACCCACCTCAACGCCTTCGATGCCCAGTGGCTCGATCGATCCCAAATTCTCACGGTCGATCGAGGATCGATCCGGGCGCATTCTCCAGCAACCTTGACCCATGTACCCCGTCCGTGAACTCCCCCCATCAACTAGACTCCCAAATCTCACTCCCTAATCTTTATTTTTTCTTTACTTTTGAACCCGATTGTATCAAATCATCAACACCGCAGAATACGTAACGTTCGTTGACCCATTCTGTTGATCTCAACGACGTTCATTCGCCCATATTTTGCTACAAACCACCATTAAACCTTTATCCAGTCAGCCTTTACAGCCCGATCCCCCCTCCGGAGAAACAGCATAATTTTATGCTTAAGCTCTTTCGTATTCCGCGATCGGGTCACGTCATCACACCCCAAGGCCAACCTGCATCGTGCCAAATTCTTACAGACTGAATACGGAGATTGAGATACTTGCTTATAATTAGTCCATCGTTCTTAATGCTGCGCAAAGCATCGTAACTCACGTCCTGTTTTGTCTGTAGCCCCTTGTCCGTTCCTGTCCTAGAGGTCTTGTTTCGTAATGCCCAGAATTCTTGTAATCGACGACGACCCGTCCATTTCAGAACTCGTTGCCATTAACCTGGAAATGGCTGGGTATGACGTCAGTAAAGCCGGGGATGGTGTTAAAGCGCAGGCATTAACGGTGCAGCTCATGCCCGATCTGATCGTGCTTGACCTGATGTTGCCCCGTGTGGATGGTTTCACGGTTTGTCAGCGGTTGCGCCGCGATGAGCGCACGTCCGATATCCCGATTTTGATGCTGACGGCACTGAGCCAAACGCAAAATAAAGTCGATGGCTTTAATGCGGGGGCGGATGACTACATGACGAAGCCGTTCGAGATTGAGGAAATGCTGGCGCGGGTGCGGGCGTTGTTGCGTCGTACCGATCGCATCCCCCAGGCAGCGAAGCATACGGAAATTCTCAACTATGGCCCGCTCACGCTTGTGCCAGAGCGGTTTGAAGCGATTTGGTTTGAGCAGACGGTGAAGCTAACACACCTAGAGTTTGAGCTGCTTCACTGCCTGCTGCAACGTCACGGCCAAACGGTGTCGCCCAGTGCCATCTTGAAAGAGGTGTGGGGCTACGATCCGAACGATGACATCGAGACCATTCGGGTGCATATCCGCCACCTCCGCACGAAGATGGAACCAGAGCCGCGTCATCCGCGTTTTATCAAGACGGTGTACGGTGCGGGCTATTGTTTAGAGCTGCCCTCATCGCCCTATCCCGAAAATGTGCCGGTCGCGAGTCGCAAAGCTTAGGCGAAAGTGGTTTGATGGTTGAGGGTTGTTGATTTGTGGTGTGCGAATGCCATGCAATGCGCCCTTGACATCATCTAGCGGTAGACCTCAGCAGATTCATGACGATCGCGATCGATTTTGGTACAAGCAATACGGTGGTCACGTGCTGGAATGTGGCGACGGGAACGGCGGAAACGGTGCGCTTACCGCTGTCGAGTCCGCTGGGTGATGTGCCGGTGGTTCCGAGTTTGGTTTATGTGGAGGATGCGGCGAGCGATCGGGTGATCGTTGGTCAGGCAGTACGCGATCGCGGTTTAGATGTGGCGAGCGATCGGCGTTTTTTTCGCAGTTTTAAGCGCGGTATTGGGGCAGAGATCCAAGGCTTTTTACCTGAACTTGATGGTGAGGCGATGCGCTTTGAGCGAATCGGTGAGCTGTTTTTACGTCAGGTCATCGAGGCGGTGCGGGCGGTTCCGCTGCCAACGGAGTCGTTAATTTTGACGGTTCCAGTCGAAAGTTTTGAGGTGTATCGCCAGTGGCTTGGGCAGGTGTGTGCGGTGACGGGGATCGATCGCGTGCGGCTGATCGATGAGCCGACGGCGGCGGCGCTGGGCTATGGCGCGACGGCGGCGAAAAATTTACTGGTGGTGGATTTTGGTGGTGGAACATTGGATTTGTCGCTGGTGCAGCTCGATCGCGGGACACAAAACCAGCGCAATCCCTTGGGGTTTATCTTAAAGTGGGGCGAAAAATCCTTTGCGGAGGAGTCGGGGCAAACGCTGAAGACGGCGCGGGTTTTGGCGAAGAGCGGTCTCGATTTGGGCGGTACGGATATTGATCATTGGTTGGTGGATTATTTCGCGACTACTCAGGGTTTGGCGAAAAATGCGCTCACGACGCGGCTAGCGGAACGGCTCAAGATTCAGCTCTCCCAACGATCGCAGGCGACGGAGGTTTACTTTGATGAGGCGAATTTCGAGAGTTATGAGCTGAGTCTTGAGCGGGATGGGTTTGAGCAGATTTTGCGCGATCGCGACTTTTTCGGACAGCTCGATCGCTGTTTTGATCGTGTGGTGCAACAAGCCCAGCGCCAAGATATCAGTCTGCGTGAGATTGATACGGTGTTGCTCGTGGGCGGGTCGGTGCAGATCCCGGCGGTGCGGCGCTGGATTGAGGGCTATTTCCCAGCGGAAAAAATCCGTCAGGATCGACCGTTAGAGGCGATCGCGATCGGCGCACTTCAGCTCGAAGATGGCATCGAGGTGCAGGACTTTCTGCAACATAGCTACGGCATTCGCTTTTGGGATCGTCGCAAGCAGGCTCATAGCTGGCATCCGATCATCCAGGCCGGTCAGCCGTATCCGACCCAAAATCCGATCGAGATCACCCTCGGCGCTTCGCTCGATCAGCAGCCCAAAATTGAGCTGATTTTGGGGGAACTGAGCGATCGCACCACTGCAACAGAAATCTTTTTTGATGGAGATCGGCTGATTACTCGTACGATCGAGAGCGACGATGCACCGGTTAAGCCGCTGAATGACACCGATGCCGGTCGCGTTCTGGCGGAACTCGATCCACCGGGTGTACCGGGCAGCGATCGCATCAAGGTGCAGTTTCGCATTGATGATCAGCGTTTTTTGCGGGTGACGGTGGAGGATTTGCTGCGTTTACGAGTGTTGATCGATGATCAACCAGCGATCGAGCTGGGCTAACGGTTCACCCAAGAGACCTCAGAGGTTTCTAAAACTTCAGAGGTCTAAATCGAGGTCTAAATCGCGGGGGTAGACCTCAGAGGTTTCTCAAACCTCAGAGGTCTGAATCGAGGTCTAAATCGCGGGGAAGCTGAAAAAAGATCGATCGGACGATCGCCTCAGCTTTTTCATCAAGCCGTTCCCAATCCACATCCTCATCCTCATCGAGCAAATCGCGATCGATCTCCACCTCATAAGATTGTTCCGGATCATCCGTCACCACATAATTCTGAAAGCAAATCCGAAAACACAGTTCCCAAAGGTTGACGGACTTCACCACCTCGCCGCCCACCCCTCGGGTTAACTCCAAACAATGACCCGGAATCGGCTCGGTCACTTCGCGAAACTCCCCCGTCCATGACGACGTTTCGAGTTTGCCGCGCAGGCGATCGAGCACACGAATCAAGGCCGGTTGCATCAGCAGTTCGGCGTATTCCCAGTCAGCTTCGGTTTTAAATCTTGGTTTCATACAGCTTCGACAATCGTGATTAAGCAGGATAGAGACGGAGATCGCGATCAGTTAGACCGATACGGTATCACTTCCCGCCGACTCGTTTCGGCTCCTGGAATCGTCCCAACACGATCGGATGGTACAGCCTGGGACATGGGACGGGTTGGCGTCGTCGCCGCTCAACTGGCTCCACTTTAATAACTGGCTGAGTGCTGGCAACCCAGGCATGAGCCTCGCGTCTGAATCCTATGGGGGACGATGGGGAACGGTTTAAGACCAAGTGACCGTCGTGAAGCAAAGAACCTGGGGAGGGATTCCGAATTGAGCAAAATGGCGCTCGTTCCATCCAGGTTGAATCAGCATTAACGAACATACCGCAGAAAAAATGAGAACCCTATACTTAGGGGCATCGATGCATTAACCGTGACCTTCTGCTGTGCGACCATCATCGCGCTGCCGCCTTTCATTGCCACCAGGGATATGACGCTAGCTCTAGATCCACTTCAAGATCGCAATGCTCGATCCTTTGACGAGCTGCGCTTTGCCCTCAATGCAACTCAGGGTCAATTTAAGTTGCTCTTTGGTCATTGCAATTATAGTGAGCTGCGTCAGCGGATCGGTGGGGAACTCCTCGTCATGGCGGCGACAAAGGGAGACAACGAACCCAACATTGTCGAGCTACAGATTGATCCGGAGACCACGAGCCTATTACCGTCGTTGCTTGAATGTGCGATGACACAGCCTTACGCCGTGATTATTTCGGGTCTTGAAACGGCGCCGAATGTCCGCAGTGTGCTTGATGATCTCAACCAACGACGTGAGCTACTGCGCGATCGCTGTGCCTTTCCGGTGATGTTTTGGCTTGACGATCGGCTATTAAGCTTGATGGTGCGACACCTGCCCGATCTTGAAAGTTGGGCAACGATTTATGAGTTTGATATCAATCCAGAGCAGTTGATCGAACAAATTGATCGCTTTTGTAATCATGTGTTCGATCGGGTGATGACGCCGGATTCTGACCCGTTTTTGATGCGGTATCCGTTGATCCGCGATCGCGATCGGCTCGAACTTGACCTGGGGCTGCGTCGGCTTCAGCGCAGCGGCTACCAGCTCACGCCACAGCTTCGCGCCAATGTTCACTTTGTGGTGGGACGCCGTGCCTACGAGCAGAACAAAATCAAGGTCGCACGACACTATTTTCAAGCCAGTTTGGACTACTGGCTCGCGATCGTCTCAACCAAAGCCTTTGGCGATCAGCTTGATCCCGCGATCGATCCTGCACCTCAATCTCAACCTTCCCCTCAGTTCCCAATCAATGCCTTTGATGAACCTCAACCCCAGCAACAAATCCAAGCTCTCAGTAAGCTCGGTGTACTTTGGGTTCACCTTGGGCTGTGTCAACTGCCAGGGCATCACCTACCCGCCAAGGAACGCGAGAATCGTCTCAACGAAGCGGTACAATCCTTTCGTCAGGGACTTACGGCTTTCAGTACAGCGTTGCGCCCTGAGCTGAACGCAGCAGCGATCGTTTTTCTGGCTCAGGTGCTTGACGACCTCAACGCATGGCGTCCCCTCAAAAGCCTGCTGCGACAGGCGATCGCCCTGCATAAACAGTATGGATCACCCATTCGTCTCGCGGTTGACTATCTGCTGCTCGCGGAAGTCGCCACGCAGGAAACCCGCTGGCAACAGGTGCAACTGTGGGCGGTGCGTACGGTTCAGCTCTTGCCGTCGATGCTACCGGATACACTGATCGAGGCTCATTCTCGGGCGATCTTGATGCAGTTGGCGTACCTCTATCAAGCGCTAGCCGCACGACAACAAACCTTGCTACCGGCTTTTGAGCAGAATCTAGCCCAGGCTAAACGGGAACTTGCTGGGGCGCTCAATGACAATGCCCACGCGATTAATCCGGTGCGCTATCTCAAGTGGTTGGAACGATCGCGCCAGATGTATTTTATGCTTGGCGGCTATCGTGAGGCGCTTCAGCTCAAGCTGAAATATCAATCGATCGCCCAGCAATACGGCTTCCAGGCGTTCGTTGGAATTGGTCAGCTCGAAGCTCGCTACGATCCCGGCTCCAACAAAATCGAGGGAGCGACACCCTCACCACCCACCGAAGCGGTCTCGCGTGAAATTCAGGCGTCTGGTCGCGGGCGAGATATTCAAAATCTGGTGGCGTTATTGGTACGTCCCGATCGCAAGCTGATCGCCATTCATGGTCAATCGGGCGTTGGCAAAAGCTCCCTGGTTCATGCCGGACTGGTTCCGACCTTGCAGCGAACCTCGATTTCGGGGCGCGTGGTGCTGCCCGTCGTCTTGGGGCTGTATGCTGACTGGCCTGCTCGCTTGGCTCAACAGCTCAATCAAAACCTGAAAGCCTTGGGCTATACCTCGATGGTTGGTCTGCAAGACCTCGATGACAAACCCTGGAAGTTTGATGTCGATCGCATTCTGGCAGCGGTCACCGAGCTAACCACTCAAAATTTGGCCTTGGTGTTTATTTTTGATCAGTTTGAGGAATTTTTCTTTGCCAATGCTGACCCATCCCACCGGCTTAATTTTTATTATTTTCTCGATCGTCTGCTGAGTTTACCCTTTGTGAAGGCGGCGCTCTCCGTGCGTGATGATTGTCTCCATTGTTTGCTGGAGTGCGATCGCTGGCTCTCGATGGAAGTCACCCAGGGCGATATCCTCAACCAAGCATCGCGCTACTATGTCGGCAACTTTTCACGGGGAGAAGCTCGCAATCTGATTCGCAGCCTGTCCGGTAACCGATCCACGTTTACGCTCGATGCCGATCTGATTGAAGAACTGGTGCGCGATCTCTCCGCCGAAATCTCGGAAGTGCGGCCGATCGAGCTACAAATCGTCGGTGTCCAACTCCAGCACGAACGCATCACGAGCTTGGAACAGTATCGCGCCGCTGGACCGAAGGCGAATTTCGTGCGCCGCTTTTTGCTCGAAACCATCAGCCACTGCGGCCCCGAGCATCAAGCCGCCGCGATCGCACTCATGTTTTGCCTCACCGATAAAACGGAACGCGCCCCATTCGCACCCGCGCCGACCTCGCACAGGCCAGCAACGTCAGCCCCGCCCAGCTTGATGACATCCTCCAAATTCTCTGCGAGTGCGGTCTCATCTTTGCCTTGCCCGACCTTCCGGCCTATCGCTATCAGCTCGTCCATGACTACTTTGTACCGTTTATCCGCCAAGAACAGGAGCTATACCATTCCGCCGAAACCGAAGCCCTGCGCCAGGAAAATCGTCAACTCAACGAAGATAAAGAACTGCTCGAACAGCTCGCCGAAGCCCAAGATCGACGCCAGCAAAGTGAGCGCACCTCACGTCGCTTACTGGCTCTCGGGGCGATCGTCTCGACCATTGGCTCGATCGCCTTTGGGCTGCTCGCCACCTCTGCCCAGCACGCCCGTCAACGGGCAGAAACCGCCGAACGTCAGGCCGCGTTTGCCGCGATCGATGCCCGTAGCTCTGCGGCCACCGCGCGATGGCTCGCCAACGACTCCCTCAATGCGATCGTCGATGGTCTCCGTGCCACCCTCCGACTCTCCGCCTTCCCGAGCCTGCTGCATGACCCAGACCTACAATCCCTGACCTACACCACAATTCAGACCCTAAATCCAATCTTGCAAACGGTGACCGAGCGCAATCGCCTCGAAGGTCATAGCAATAGCATCTTAGGGATTGAGTTTGCTCCCAATGGGACATTTTTAGCGAGTGTTAGTTGGGATGAAAGTTTGCGAGTCTGGTCGGCTTCGGGTCAGGAGCGCTATCGCATTCCGAAGGCGCATCGCGAAGCTGTCACCGCTGTCGCCATCTCCCCTGACAGTACCGCGATCGCCACGGGGGGAAACGATCGCACCGTCAAACTCTGGCAAGCCGAAGATGGGATACACCAAGCCGACCTCAAGGGGCATGACAACATTGTGACCAGCGTAGTGTTTTCGCCCGATGGTCGTTGGTTGGCCTCGGCGGATATTGATGGAACCGTCATTTTCTGGGATCGCCGACGCCAAGAGGAAGTCCGACGCTGGCAAGCGCATGAAAATTGGATTCTCGATCTGGCGTTCAGCCCAGACGGATCGACCCTCGCCACGGCCAGCCGCGATCGCAGCCTGCGTCTCTGGAGCTTAGACGGCCAGATGCAAGCAGAATTTTTAGGACATACCGAGGGCTTAACCGCCGTAGACTTTAGCCCCGATGGCAATGAACTGGTGACCGCGAGCGCTGACGGTTCCGCGATCGTCTGGACACGATCGGGTCTGATCCTCACCACCCTTGCCGACCATGAGGGCTGGGTGCGTGATGCTCGCTTTAGCCCGGATGGAACCACGATCGCCACCAGTGACGATCAGCATATTTCCTTGTGGGAGCGTGACGGTACGCTGCGCGATCGTCTGCTCGGACATCATGATCGCATCTGGAGTCTGAGTTTTAACCCGACCCGATCAACCCTCGCCAGTGCCAGCGCCGACAATACAATCCGCCTGTGGGACTATGCCGATCGCGCCTTCGCCACCCTGCCGGATCAGGCCTTTTCCAGCGTTGCTGTTAGTGCCGACACCGCTAACACCACTGATACCGCCAACACCGTCAACACCGTTGACAGCCGACGATGGATTGCAGCAGCAGCGGGCAATACCATTTACCTCTATACATCGTCCGGCAAGCCGATTACACAATTTGAAGGACACACCGAAGATGTACTCACCGTCGCGTTTAATCCCCAAGGTACGGCGATCGCCAGCGCTGCTGAGGACGGCACGGCTCGTATTTGGTCGATCATCGATCGTCAGGAACCCACCATTCTCACCCACGGCGGCCATGTGCTGGCGGCGACTTTTTCAAGCGATAACAAAACCGTCGCAACAGCGGGTGATGATGGAGTCGTGCGGCTCTGGGATGCTCAAACCGGGGCGCGACAGCGAACCCTCTACGGTCATACCGATCGCGCCCTTAGCGTCGCCTTTGATCCTCGCAATGAGCTGCTGGCCACTGCAAGTGCTGATAATACCGTCCGCCTGTGGACCCGCACCGGAACCGAAATCGCAACGCTCAACGGCCACAACAGTTCTGTGAATTGGGTTACGTTTAGTCCGGATGGTCAGCGTTTGGCCTCGGCTAGTGCCGATAATACAATCCGGATTTGGACGCGCGACGGACTGCCGATCGTCACCCTCGTCGGCCATACCGGCCCCGTCAACGGCGTTATGTTCAGCGCTGATAGCCAAACCCTGGCCTCGGTGGGTGACGATCGCACCCTACGTCTATGGCAAGTCAACGGCAAAGCCCTGTTCGCCTTTGAAGCCCATGACAATCGCGCCCTTAGCGTTGCCTTTAGTGCTGACAACCAGCAAATTTTCACAGCCAGTGCTGACCGTACCCTACGAGCCTGGGAACTCGACCCCGAGAATTTAATTCGCCAGGGATGCCGCTGGGTGAAGTCCTATCTTGAGGATAATCCGAGCGTGACAGAAGAAAACCGCCGTGTTTGTGATGGTTTTGTACGCTAATGGCTCGCAAAACCCATTCATCACACTGGCCGAGCGTCTCAGGCCGCAGCGCCACGGCCAAACCTCGAACCCTGTTTTCGATCGCGTTTCCCCATGCCGGGTGACCTGGAGACGTGACCTTGAGAACGTTCGGAATCGATTTCGGCTGGAGTGATTTTGGCAATCCGTTAAACTACCCCACGAATGTATCCGCAGATCGCTATCTTCCCCGCCAGTCATGACCCCGACCCGCCCTATTTCGATCGCCTACCTCGGCCCTGCTGGAACCTATACCGAAGCGGCGACCTTGGCCTACGCCGATCAACTCACGGCGTCCTTTGGCTGTCGCTGTGATCCCCAACCCCAACAAACGATCGCCCAAGCCTTCCAAGCCGTCACCCGAGGCCAAACCGACCTCGCGATCGTACCCGTGGAAAATTCGATCCAAGGCAGTGTCACCGTTACGCTCGACTTAATGTGGCAACTGACCGATCTAACCATCCGACAGGCGATTATTTTGCCGATCGAACATGCCCTAATTGCTACCGTCCCAAGCCTCGATCACATTCGCACCGTCTATTCCCATCCCCAAGCCCTCGCCCAATGCCAAAACTGGATCGCCGCTCACATTCCCCACGCCCAAACGCGATCCACCGACTCCACCGCCGACGCCCCTACAGACCCTCCAAACCGATCCCCAAGCCGCCGCGCAATCGCCTCACCCCGCGCCGCACGGCTCTATAAGCGTCCCACCTGGCTATCCCATTAAC
>JAAUPN010000228.1 GCA_012033105.1 Coleofasciculaceae cyanobacterium RL_1_1 | reverse complement strand
CTGAAAAACGGTAGCCCGCTTCGCCCGCGATCGCCTTTGCCAGCAAGGTTTTACCCGTACCCGGTGGGCCAATCAGCAACATCCCGCGCGAATTCGCGCCCCGATCGCCGTGAAGCGTTCCGGTTCCTTGAGAAACGTCACCACCTCTTGCAGTTCTTCCTTCGCTTCTTCGACTCCAGCCACATCATCAAACGTGACGCCAGTTTTCGCTTCCATTTGGAATCGCGCCCGCGATCGGCCAAAATTTAGCGCATTATTGCCCGACTGCGCCGATCGCTTCACGATCAACATCAACCCGCCAATCAAAATCCCGATCACGATGATATGACCCAGCATCGCCACTGCCGCGCTGTTATCCGGCGTCGGATTGCTCGCCACATCAACCTTATTCGCCCGCAATAGCTCGATTAGCGCGGGGTCTTCCTCAAATAGCATCACCTTGTATGGTGCTTCGCTCTCTTTTGAATCCTTAAGACGCACCCGCGCCACTTGCAACGCCGGATCGAGTTCGACCGACTTGACATCACCTTTTTCAATGCTTTCGATGAACTCGCCGTAGCTGAGTTCCTTGTTCTCGCTGGAGCCTGCCCAAACGCGGGTGTACCGGTCAGGAGTACCTGCGCAAGTGCCCAGCTCGCAGCCAGTGTGCGAAGGGACGGGCGACGGCGCGGTGTACGCGGCGATCGACGGGACGAAAAAAGAGCGTGAAGCTCGGTCTTAAAAGTCATCGGCACGAAGAAGCGCTAACGGGGCGTCGATTGTAACGGCATGTTTCGAGAACGTCCTTCTAGTTTAGCGCTCTCGACGATCCGTGCTGCACGCGATGTCAATTCACAGCAGCGAGTTCCACGCGAATTGCGGGCATGAGGGGCGCATTGAGGGGGAATAGACCTCTTGCATGAATCGAAAAGGCCAGCATTCAACTTGCCGACTGTGAGCAGAAACCTTTGAGTATGCGTTTGCCCTGCCCACGGTCAGGATAGATACCCACGGCTCGATCGATACGTGATATCCTCAAGGCTGCCCAGTTTAGGTAGTTTTCTCAATCAAGCGACGCCTGCTAACCCTTGATTTCGCGGCCTCCCATCACGCCTAGAAAACCGCCATTTCGCACCAGTTTCAGTCCGTCTCGCCGCTAAAAATCACTTCGCTTTTCCCTCCCGTGGCACACGCTTCCTCTTCTTGGCAACAGTTCCTCCTACAGGCGTTAGAACGGCTGCTTCTCTCTAGCACAAGCGGCACGAAAGCACCCGCAAAACTGCGGAATAATCGCCGTGGCGATCGTGCCCAACGTCATGCTCTACTGATTTCCGGCGGCTGGTGGTTAGCGCTGGCGTTGGCGATCGTGCTGATGTTGTGGCATCCCGATCTACTACTCGCGACGCTCGCCGGGTCGGGAACCATGCTCGGGGTTTATCTGGCGGCAACTTCAGGAAAACGATCGACTGGGTAGCCGTGTCGCGGTTGGGCGATCGTCTGCGTCAGCCAGTGTTGTTGGCGATCGGGGCGGGGCGATCGTTTCGCTGCTGGTGTATGTCAGTTTGGCGGTGTGGAGCGCGACGGACAATCATTGGGTGGCGAGCGGTTTGATTGCCCAAGGTGCGGCAACGTTGGCGGTGTTGGTGTTGCTGGTTTGGCAAACGTTAACCCGCTTGACGGGGCGCGATCGCGTTGAATTGATGCCGATATTACTACAAGTGGCGGATGAGAATGGCCTCAAACGGACGATCGCCATTCGTCAGATCGGCCAATGGCTCGAACAGCGCCGCCTGGATCATGCCGAATGTAAATCCGTGGCCGCCTGCTTGCAATATCTGCTGGGGCGCGAAACCGATGGCGCGATTCGTGACGCCGCGCTCGATGTGTTGCAGCAGATCCAGCTCATGCAAGTCATTCGTCATCCACAAACTCGCGATCGCTCCGGCTCGCCCCAGGCCTTAGAGATGGCTAACGGTGAGCCGATCAACTTTTCGCATTCCTACCAAAGCTTAGACAAAAGCCAACGCGACGCGCACGTTTCGCGCTAGCATTCGTCGAGATTTCCCGCACTTCGGACTCGACCTGATATGACCGTTCTCCCGATCGACGTTTTCGACCGCGACCTTTCGACCGACGCCCGCGATCGCTACCTCCAGGCCAGCGATATTGCCGTGGATACGGAAACGATGGGACTCAATCCCCTGCGCGATCGACTCTGTTTGGTACAGCTTTGCGACCCGGACGGGTATACCAGTGTGGTGCGGATTGAACGCGGCCAAACCACTGCGCCCAACCTCAAGCAGCTCCTCGAAGCCAGCCATAGCACCAAGATTTTTCACTTCGCCCGGTTTGACCTCGCCACCCTGCGCCACCACCTCGGGATTCACGTCGCGCCGATGTTCTGCACCAAAGTCGCGAGCAAATTGGCGCGGACGTATACCGATCGCCACGGCTTAAAATCACTCGTGAGCGAACTGGCGGGCATCGAACTGAATAAAACCGCCCAAAGCTCCGACTGGGGCAATGCCCAGCGCCTCACGAATGAACAACTGAGCTACGCTGCCAATGATGTTCGCTACCTGATCGGCGTCAAACAAACCCTCATCACCATGCTGGAGCGTGAGGAGCGCTTGGAGTTGTTGAACCAGTGTTTTGACATCGTGCCGACGCTTGTGACACTCGACTTACTGCAATACAACTGCATCTTCACTCACTAAGCGAGCCTTAGCGTGAAGCTAAGGCTGAACTCTTTTAATACTCCTTCAAGTCCCCTTGTTTGTCGGAAAAGCAGACGATCGGCCAACAAGTTCAAGGCCATCCCGTACAATCTTTGTAACGTTTGTTTACATGGTCTGTTGATCCTCTGTTTCCTCTCTGTCTTCTCCCTAGCGGCTACACGCTTCTTAGGGGTTTACATCGGCAATACAGGCCGAGTCGCTTGAACTATCTGCATCATCGGCTATATGCCCCATTGTTTGAACCATCGGTATCTATGCCGAATCGTTGGACGATCATTGAGTGTGCCGCTGATGCCGGACGAATCTACCCCTCGCTTTTTCCTGGCTTATGGCTTCCCTCGCGCGTAAGAACCTGCTTGAAGATATCCCGCGTTTTTCTCGTCGCTCAGGCGGGCATCATGTTTGCGGTGGTGTTGGTGACGGTTCAGTTGGGGATTTTTCGTGGGTTTCTGCGATCGACGGCGCTGATTGTCGATCGAGCGGAAGCGGATTTGTGGGTGTCGTCGGAAGACATGGTGTATTTCGAGCTGACGCCGTCGATTCCGGCAGAGTCGATGTTTTTGATTGGGGATATCGAAGGGGTGACCCTCACGGAACCGCTGTTGCTGCCGTCAGCTCAGTGGCATAGCGAGGGAGGCCAGATCGCACCGCTCAAAATTATTGGCTTCAATCCCGATGGTGTTTATTCCAGCCCTGGAATGTGATTGAGGGGGACGTGACAGCGTTAAATGCGCCCTATACCGTTTTGATTGATCAGTCGAATAAAAAATCGCTGGATGTTCAAGCGATGGATGATTTGGCGGAGATCAACTCGCTGCCATCCAAGGTGGTGGGCTTTACGGAGGGAACGCAATCGATCGCGTCGAGTGCGTTTGCCTTTACCTCGATCGAGTCGGCTCTGTCCTACAGCACATCGACGTTTAAGACCTCGATGTCGTGCCTGTCCGATGCGGATGGCAATCTGAACTGCGATCGCGTCGCGCGTCGTCTCCCCCCGGAAGAATGGAACAAAAATCAAAATAATGTCCGATCGCTCGAAGCGTCAGATGGCATTACCCACATTTTGGTCAAGATTGACGAGACCGCCAATCTTGAAACGATCCGCGCGGCGATCGAAGCTCAAGTTTCTGGGGTTCGTGCTTTGACCCCGGAGCAGGTGGCCGAACGCACCCGGTTTTATTGGCGCGATCGAACGGGGATTGGGTTTATTTTAGGAATGGGCGCCGGCTTGGGGGTCGTTGTCGGCATCGTCATCGTCAGCCAAATTTTGTACTCATCCGTGTCGGATCACATCAAGGAATTTGGCACACTGAAAGCGATGGGAGCCTCAGATTGGATGCTGTACGGTGTCATCGTTGAGCAATCGCTCTGGATGGCGGTCATGGGCTATGCGCCCGGAACGCTACTGTGTTTTGCCATCAGCAAGCTCACCGCTTCGTCGATGGGGATCGTCATCCTGATCACGCCACTCAGTTCCTTGGCAGTTTTCGGAATTACCCTCGCAATGTGCGTTGGGTCAGCCTTTTTCGCCATTCAAAAAGTAACGCGCGTTGATCCGGCGATCGTTTTCAAAGCCTAAATCGACTATCGGATCAGCCTGATCCGCCTGGATCTGCCATTATGTTCGTCTCGACACGGTGTTGGCTCAAACCCAGTCGATACAATGCTCGTCATCGCAACCCAGAGCGTAAACCCAAAGCTCCAGCCCAAAAATAACTCTATACGCCACATTTACCCCATTTTTGCCCGCAGCACGTTGATTATTTCACCACCTATCGTCCAGCGTACCGATCGTGACTCTACTAAACGCTTCCCCCGTCCGTAATATGACCGCTCCCTCGGTCGGTCATGGGTCGATCGTGACGCACCAGACGATCGCTGCTCACGGCATTCAAATGTCCTATCAGCTCGGAGATCAGCGAGTTCCGGTGCTGAAAGACGTGAACCTGAGCGTCAAAAGCGGCAATATTAAACTATTGATGGGGCCGTCGGGTTCCGGCAAAACGACATTACTATCGATTTTGGCCGGTTTACTTTCGCCCACGGGCGGAGATGTGGAGTTACTGGGGGCAGAACATCACCAAGCTTTCTCGCGCTCAACTTTCTCGCTTCCGCCTCGAACATATTGGCTTTATTTTTCAAGGCTTTAACCTGTTTCCGGCGCTGACCGCGATCGAAAATGTCGAACTGGCGCTAGATCTGCGGGGAATTCGCGGCCAGGTTGCTCGCGATCGATCACGAGCAATGCTCGAACACGTTGGGCTTGGCGACAAAATTAATCACCACCCGCGCGACCTCTCTGGCGGACAAAAACAGCGCGTCGCGATCGCCCGCGCCCTGGTCGCCCGCCCTAAAATTGTCATGGCCGACGAGCCGACCGCCGCCCTCGATTCCCACAGCGGCCACGCGGTGATGGAACTCCTGCGCAAGCTGGCGAAAAATGACGGCGTCACGGTACTAATGGTGACTCACGATCCGCGCATTGTGGACATTGCGGATAGTACGATCTGCTTAGAAGACGGCGAAATTCAAGCGACATCAGTGTGTGGTTCGACGTCTCCACCGGTTTAGTGTTCGAGTTTTGCTGCTGGATGGCGACCATCGATAATCAACCACAATTTCAGACCTTTGAGGTTTGACAAAACCACGGGGTACTCTATTCGCTGTGAGTCTGTTTGAACTATTCCGGTGCGGCCAACGTCGGGCAAGCTTGCGCTGCAACGGCAACTTTGTCGGCGATACGTTCGGGTAGCCCAAGTCGTGCGGTGCGATAGAGCCGTTCAAATTCACGCTCAAAATGCGCGGCCACGATCGGATTTTGAATCACCAGCAACAGCTCATCATTATTGCGGTTCGCAGCTTCCGACCAGTTATGAGACCCGGTGATCACGAGCCGATCGTCGATCGCAGCGAATTTATGGTGCAATACATCACCGGGAGTGAGATCGGGGGTTCCCACGCTAGTGATCGGACGCGGCCAGGGCGCATTACCGGGCTCGATCGCACAGGTTTTATTCGGCAGCGCGACACCGGCTAGATCCAGCGCTTCGGAATAATCCCGAAAGACAAATTGCGGATCAATCAAGGCGCGAACATCTACACCATCAGCGTGGCGAACTTGCAGAACATCGGCGATTTCCTGAGTAGAAAAGACGAAGAGCGCGAGGTCGATCGTTCGCGTGGCGCGTCCGATCGCGGTGGCGATCAAACCATTGGTTGTCGCTGCAAACGGAACACGGCTAGATGATGGCGAAAAACGCACCGATACCAACGAATCCCCAATCGTGACATTGGCGATCGCCCGTTCCTCTTTTTTGACCCCAAACGGCTATCCGACTAAGCCACCAAACCCCATCCGCCCCAACCATCTGCCTCAAACTCGCGAATCCAACAGTACCGCCAACCTCAGAACTCA
>JAAUPN010000051.1 GCA_012033105.1 Coleofasciculaceae cyanobacterium RL_1_1 | reverse complement strand
TCTGCGGCCGGTCAGGACTCCGGATCTCCAGCTTCTGATACCGCTGCGAATCCCCCTCGAGCTCGATCGTCTTCTCTTCCAGGATGCGCGTGACGATGCCTTCCGCAACCGCCGGTGGTGACGACGCGGCGGACTCGCTGTCGGCTTGGGCGCGACTGGTGGCGGGCGATCGTCGTGCGGGTGTTCCCGGTTCGTGCTGCCTGCGGTGGGTTGGCAGCCGCGCGACCCGGATGTGGAGCTAGAGATCGACGAGCGGCTGACGCGCTTTATGCGGCGATCGACTCCGGAAGCACGGCGGCTGTTGGCGCTGCTGTCGGCGGCTCCGGTCGTGACGCTGCCGATTATGCGATTGATTCGCGCGTCGGATTTATTTGAGGCTTCGACGCCCCAGCCGATCGCGGAGGTTTTTCTAAGCGGGATGTTGGAGCGTCAGGCTTTGGCGGAGGGCGAGGACGAGCCGCGCGACCCGGAGGAGGTGCAGTACGAGTTTCGGGGGGAGCTGCGCGATCGCTTTTTGGAGGTGTTGCCGAAGGCGGACACGCGAGAGGTGTTTGAGGCGGTGTCGGCGCATGTGGCGGAGCGGATCGGGCGGACGGTGACGGATTTTAAGGCACTGTTGGTGTCGCCCGACCTTCGGGGCGAGCGGGAGCGGTTGGGGCTGAAGTCGTTTGCGTCGGTGGCGGCGCGAGTGTTGCGGCGGTTGGGGGGCGAGGAGTATCTGGCACTGGCGCGGCAGTTGGAGGGTGAGGAGCCGCCGATTGAGGAGCTGGAGCGCGATGTTATCGAGTTCGAGTGGGATGAGTTCGAGTCGGAGGTGGCGGTATTCGATCGCGACACCTGGCCGGAAATAACAGAACTCGAATACGAGTCCGTCGAAGCGCTCGCCGTCCTCACGCAATTCGAGTTTGAAACTGCCCAGATCGCGATCGAAGAAGTCACGATCCGCCCCGGCGTTTTCGGCAGCGGTCGTAAAGTCGAGCGCCAGCCCGTCATCACCCGCCGCCGTGCCTCGAATTGGGGCTACACCGAACCGCTAAACGACGAAATCGGCCTAGACATGATGTCGATCCCCGGCGGCACGTTCCAGATGGGTTCGCCAGAAGACGAGCTAGACCGCTACGGTGACGAAAGCCCGCAGCACGAAGTAACAGTCCAGCCGTTCTTCATGGGGCGCTACGCCGTCACCCAAGCGCAGTGGCGAGTGGTGGCGGGCTACCCGCAAATCGATCGCGAATTCGACCCCGACCCGGCGAGCTTCAAAGGCGACAATCGCCCGGTCGAGCAAGTGGACTGGGACGACGCGCAAGAGTTTTGCCAGCGTTTGAGTGCCAAAACGGGCAAGAGATACCGACTGGCGAGCGAAGCAGAGTGGGAATATGCCTGCCGTGCGGGAACGGTGACGCCATTTCACTTTGGCGAGACGATCGATGCTGAAATTGCCAACTACGACGCCAAAACTGAAGATGAGACTTGGAAACCTGTATACGGCGAAGGCCGCAAAGGAGAGTACCGCGAGCAAACAGTCGATGTGGGTAGTTTGCCTGCGAATCTATGGGGACTACACGAGACGCATGGGAACGTATGGGAATGGTGCGAAGACGATTGGCATGACGGTTACAAAGACGCTCCGACCGAGGGCCGCGCGTGGACAGAAGAAAATCGTACAGAAACTAGAAAGCTGCTGCGCGGCGGCTCCTGGTACGCCATTCCGAGGGGCTGCCGTTCTGCGGTTCGCTGCATCAACCTTCGCGATGTCCGCGTCGGCCTCATCGGTTTTCGTGTGGTGTGCGTTCCCCCGAGAGCCCTTTAGCGCTTGAGCCCTTTGCCCTTGGCGACTTTTCGGGCTTCATGAATATCGTACGGAATTTACTCTTTGCCCTTTGTCCTTCGCCGTGAGGCGATCGATTTTTTTTTGAAAATCCCGCAACCTGTCAAACTAAACCCAGACGAGATTTACCGACCGTAGCGCACCAATGCCCGATGGCGAACTGCCGATAATCCAAGCGACCTACGATCTGATTAAGTGGTACGTGCCGATTCTCAACCGCCTACCACGAGACCACAAATACGGCCTCGGCGATCGCATCGTCACCACGCTCTACGAACTGCTCGAAACCCTCATCACCGCCCGCTCCGCCCGCGAAAAACGCGAACTTCTCCGAGCCTGTACCAGCAAACTCGACATCCTTCGCTACCAAACCCGCCTCCTGTTCGACTTCCAGCTCATCGACACGCGCCGCTACGAATACGCTAGCCAGCAGCTCGACAACATCGGCCAACAGCTCGGCGGCTGGCAAGCTAGCAAACAGGCCGGAAAATAGGCAAAGAGCCATGAAACGTTACGGCAATCTCTACCCGCAGATCCTCGACTTCGAGAACCTGCTGCTCGCCGCCCGCAAAGCCCAGCGCGGCAAACGCTACCGCCCGCCCGTCCTGGAGTTCAACGATCGCCTGGAAAGTAATCTGCTCCAGCTCCAGCGCGAACTGCGCGATCGCACCTACCAGCCCGGAGCCTACAAAACCTTCGAGATCTACGAACCGAAACGCCGCCAGATTGCCGCCGCGCCGTACCGCGATCGGGTCGTCCACCACGCCCTGTGCAACATCATCGTTCCGCTTTTCGATCGCACTTTCATCGCCACCAGCTACGCCAACCGCACTGGCTACGGAACCCACCGCGCCCTGCGCCAATTCGTCCGCGCCTGCCGCCGCTACCGCTACGTCCTGCAATGCGACATCCGGCAATACTTCCCCAGCATCGACCTGACGATCCTCAAACAGCAGCTCCGCCGCAAGCTCAAATGTGCCGATACGCTGTGGCTGCTCGATCGCATCCTCGATAATCGCAGCACCACCGACCTCCCAAATCCACCCGTCTACTTCCCCGGCGACACGCTGCTGACCCCGCTCGAACGCCCCACCGGTCTACCCATCGGCAACCTCACCAGCCAGTTTCTCGCAAACGTTCACCTGTCCGGCTTCGATCGCTACATCAAGCAAACCCTGCGCGTCCCCGTCTATCTGCGCTACGTCGATGACTTCGCCCTGTTCGCCGACGATCGCCACTTCCTGAAAACCTGCCGCGATCGGCTCGAAACCTACCTCGCCACTCTCCGCCTGCGAATCCACCCCATCAAAAGCCAGCTCTTCGAGACAAAATACGGCGCGAACTTCGTTGGCTTCCGGGTGTTTCGCGATCGGCTCCGCATCCGCAGCCACAACCTCCGCCTCGGACGCCACCGCCTCAAACAGCTCCAAGCTAACTACACTGCTGGAACCATCACCGCCGACACCGTCCGGCAAAGCCTGCAAAGCTGGATCGCCCACCTCGAACACGGCGACACCTGGCAGCTCCGCCAGCAGATCTTCGCAAATCTCGACCTCCCTCTACCGCTCAACGCCCCCAGCCCAGCCAGCGCCTAAACTAAACCTGGGGCGGGCAACAAAGCTGCTGCGCGGCGGCTCCTGGAACAACAATCCGAGGAACTGCCGTTCTGCGGTTCGCAACAACAACAATCGCGATGACCGCAACAACAACATCGGTTTTCGTGTGGTGTGCGTTCCCCCGAGAACTCTTTTGAGCCAGAGCTGGCGGATGGGAATTCGTCGGGCGAGCGTTAAAGAGTTCAGACCCGTTCCGGCGATGTCCTGAAGTCAGGGCATCCAAAAAGACCCAGCGATCGGCGAGCTTGGTAGGGCAACCGAAGAGCCTGTCGATCGCCTCCCCAAAAGTTGCAGCCATGCCCGACGGAACCCCACCAAAAACAAAAATCCTGACGCGCCGCACGCGCCGCACCGGACGCCACTTCTACGAAGCCCTGAGCGACGACGTGCAGCTCGACATGATGCTGATTCCCGCCGGAACCTTCCTCATGGGCTCGTCTGACGACGATGAGACTGCATACGATAACGAAAAGCCCCAACATGAAGTCAGCGTGCCGCAGTTCTTCATCGGTCGCACCCCCATCACCCAAGCGCAGTGGCGCACCGTCGCGGGCTACCCGCAAGCCGATCGCGAACTGAACCCCGACCGGTCGCGCTTCAAAGGCGACAACCGCCCCGTCGAGAATGTGGACTGGGACGATGCCAGGGAATTCTGCGAGCGTCTATCGCGACATACCAATCGCCAATATCGCCTGCCCAGCGAAGCGGAATGGGAATACGCTTGTCGCGCAGGAACGCAGACCCCCTTTTCCTTCGGCAACTACATCTCTACCGAACTAGCGAACTACAACGGTTCAGCCTTCGGAGACAGCCCCAAATGCGAATCGAAGGGAGAAACAACAGAAGTCGGAGCATACCCACCAAATCCTTGGGGCTTGCACGACATGCACGGGAACGTATGGGAGTGGTGCGAAGACGATTGGCACAGGAATTATAAAGGAGCGCCAACAGACGGAAGTGCTTGGATAGAAGAAAATCGTACAGAAACTAAGCTGCTGCGCGGCGGCTCCTGGAACCTCTTTCCGAGGTACTGCCGTTCTGCGGTTCGCAGCCTCGTCAATCGCGATGTCCGCTACAACTTCATCGGTTTTCGTGTGGTGTGCGTTCCCCCGAGAGCCCTTTAGCCCTCTAGCCCTTTGCCCTTGGCGATTTTTCGCCCCCTTTGCCCTTTGCCCTTCGCCGTGAGGTGATCGATTTTTTTGAGAGTTTCGCGCTGGTTCAAGTGTTTCCTAACTGCCCGGTCTCATCCCGAACTGGCGTTGTTGCCGCCAGCTCACAACGTTGTGAGCCAGGAGAGATGCAGCAAAAACAAGCGTTGTGTTCGCAGGAGCTAGAGCCAGCTCACAACGTTGTGAGCTGGAAAAATCCCATCAGAACTGCTGTAGGCTGGAATGACAAATATCAAATTGCAAGTACGACCTTGATTATTGCTGTATCCAACATCAAAGGGGGAGCGGGCAAAACCACGACATCGATTCACCTCGGTCAGTGGTATCAGCAGCAAGGCATATCGGTCGCGGTCGCCGATGCCGACCCCCAAGGGAGTGCGGCCAACTGGTGTCGTTTTCTCGATATCGAGTCGTTCCTCGAGCCCGACTCCGGCGTGCTAGTCGATCGCCTGCTGGATCTCCGTGAATCGGTCGATCGCATCGTGGTTGACTGCCCCGGAAACGAAGCCAGCATCAAAGACATACTCGATGTCGCCGATGCCATCTTGATCCCGTGCTTGCCCGGTGGCCTCGATCTGCACGCCACCAACCAGACACTCCAGCTCGCGCGACGAAAGCAACGCGCCCAACAGAAGCGATTCGCCGTGCTGTTATTTATCAATCGAGCCAGAAAAGGCACGCTGCTATCGAGTGATGTCGCGGAGGCACTCCGGCAGCAGCAGGAATTTAGCGTCGCTGAAACCACGATTTACGATCGCCAAGCGATCGCGAATATGCCCGGACAGGAAACGACCGTGTGGGATTGTCGCGATCGGGCGGCGAAAGAGTCTGCCCGTGAATTTGCGTCGCTGTTTGAAGAACTCGAAACGTTGTTATCGGCATACGCATGACCATACGAAAACAGCAAAGCGAAAAGCCTTGAGCTTGACCCAAGGCTTTGCCGGACTCGGTGAAGGTGAAGAGATCAAAGAAATCAGCCTGTCATTGCTCGACCTGCCGCCCTACCAACCCCGCGCCTACTTCGACGAGATAGCACTGACCGAGCTAGCAACGAGCATCCGAGAACACGGCGTCATTCAGCCCGTACTCGTCCGACCGAAGCTCGGCGGTCGCTACGAGTTACTGGCCGGAGGGCGGCGGTATCGCGCCTGTCAGGCGATCGACCGCGCTACGATTCCGGCGATCGTGCGCGAACTCGACGATCGCCAAGCCCTAACGGCAACCGTCACAGAAAATTTGCTGCGAGAGGATCTCAACCCGGTTGAAGAGACTGAAGGGATCTTGAAGCTAATCGCCCTGCGCTTAAATCTGGATGAAGCGGATATTTCACCCTTGCTTCATGCCGTAAGAAATCAGCGACAGGGGCGGAAAATCAGCCGCAGCATCGATGATGGGCTAATCGCCGAACTCGATACGCTGTTCGGCGAACTCGGGCGCATGACCTTGGAGACCTTTGCCGCCCACCGGCTACCGCTCCTCAACTTACCGCCGGATGTTTTGACCGCGTTACGGCGAGGTCAGCTTGCGTATACCAAAGCGATGGCGATCGCCCGCGTGGAAGATGCAGCAGCGCGAGCGGCCTTGCTCGAATCGGCGATCGGCGATCGGTTAAGCCTGAGCGAAATTCGTTTGCAGGTGAAGGCGCTGCACTCACCGCCTTCCGACGTTGACGGTCGCGAACTCAAGCAGCGATTCGAGCGACTGACGGCAAAGGCCAAACGCAGTCAGCTCTGGACGAATCGCGATCGTCGCGTGCAGGTAGAAGAACTACTGAGCAATCTCGAGCGATTACTTGAGGGTGGTGGTTGAGAGAGAGTTTAGAGAAAGACTGCGATCGATGGAGTGAGTCGCCAGCTCACAACGTTGTGAGCTGAGATATTGTTCGAGACCGTTATAGGTCGGCGACCTCATATTCGGTAGGCGATAGGCTAAAAATCTGGCACGGTTGCCCCCGCAGGCTCCGACTGCGAGCTGGCGTCCTCATCCTCATCAGGCATCGGCAACAGCCGCTCCGCCTCATCAAACCGCAGACGTAACTGCGCCTCCAGATCGAGATCGGGTCGGCGTTTCTGTTCCCGCGCCCGCAACGCAGGCAACACCTCCGACCCCCACAACGCCTCACACTCATCCACCAGCTCGATATGCGACTGGGGAATCTCAATCTGCCGGAAATGCTGCGGCAAATTCGACGCCTTCTTATCCCGATACGCCGGATTCAACACCACACACTCCCCCGTCCCAAAGCGCAGAAACTCATCCGGCAGCATCAAAGCACGAGTGCGCGTCTGCTCGCTTGTACTCGTCGAGCTGCCACCGCGCGAATACGATCGCGACTTCTGCTTGAGCGTAATCTCCTCCTCCCCGAGAAACTGACTCAACGCCCTCGCCGTCTCGTGATTCCCCGGATTGAACCAAAAATGCGAGCCGACCCCACTCAGCAAAATATCGCTGCGCTCACGCCCGTAACGCTCGCGCACCTGCGGAAACGACTGGAAACCAAACAGCCCAATAAACCCCTTCGAGCGGTGTTCGTTCGGCCAAGTCGGAGCCTGCGGCAACACCAGCGTCGGAAACTCATCGAGACTGAGAACCAGCGGCGTCTCCCGCTGAACCGAGAAATTGCGATTCACCACCACCGTAACGATCGCCGCCAGAATCGGATTAATCGCATCCTGCCGAAAAATATCCGACTGAAAGACAATCATCTCGCGTCGCCCCAACCGCAGCGACACGTTCGTCTCACCCAACAGCGACGGCAAAATGCGACTCGACATAAACCGCGTCAACACATCCGAAGCCGTCGCGATAATGCCGCTCGCCGTCTTCTGCGCCCCCGCCGCCTGCATGAACTGCGAAAACGCGATCTGCACCGGCATCGGCAAAGAGCCGCGATCGTCCGCCGCCTGGAGGCGCTCGCCCAACTTCGGCAACCGCGCCACCGCGAACGCCATCGCCAGGTCGGGGTATTTTGTCGATTTCGCGAACTGGAGCAACGCCTGAATCAGCCGCTGACCCGCCGCACTGAAAAAGGCATCGGAACTCTTGCCACCGTCCGCCTTGAGATTCTTGTGAAAGACCTCAGCCAGCACCGTCGCCGTCGTATCGTCCGCCTCGTCCTCAATGAAATCGAGCGGATTAATCGTGCAAGAGTAATCGCGACCTGGCGCAAATACATTGAGCTTGTAACCGTGCCGCGCCGCCAGCGTCGCCAGAAACTCCATCTGCCCGCCGCGTCCGTCGTCGTCTGCCTTGTACTCGTAGAGAACGACACTCATCCCCTGTTCGATCGCCGAGCGAACCATCGGGTCGATCGCCGAGAACGTCTTACCCGACTTCGGACGCCCGAGAATCGCCGCGCTCTGGTTGGCATCCGGCACGACCACACCCGACCGCTGAAACAGCCCCGACTGCTCCGGCGAATTGCCAATCCACAAACAAGCATCGTTGGCCTTACCGCTGGCAATTTGCTGGCGGGCGCGTTTCATCGCGCGTCGCTTGTCGCCACCCTTCGCCCAGCGAGCCGATGCCAGATCGCCCTTGCTGTTTTGTAGTGCGTTCATCAGCATGACGAAACCGAGCAGCCCGAACATTCCGAGCATGGACGGCTGGGTGAGGAGATCCCCAATCGCCTGAAGGCTACCGCCGCCCGAATCCTCCGGTGACGCTGGTTCTGTTGTCGTTTGTGCCAGTAGCTTGCGTTCGAGATTCATCGTCTATCCCTCTTGCTCTATATCGGCCTCAATGCCCAGTTCTGCCAGTGCCACGACCGTCGCCAGATTGATGTCCAGCGCTGCGATCGCCGTGTCGATGTCCGCACCGTTTCGCACCCGTGCGACCAGCTCGCGAATGTCAAAGACGATCGGGTCGGACTCGGGCGTGTAGCCATTGGCGATCGCCACGTCCAGGCCGCGCGACACGTCATCGATCGTCGCTGTACCCCGTGCCGTATCCAGCGTCTCGTCCGGCGAAACCGCCAGCTTGCCATCGCGATCCATCAGGGCGATGCGCTCGTCTTCCGCCATATCCGTCGGCACGATCGCAACGCCGTTAGTTTGACCGCGCGTCGGTGTGGTGTAACGCACCGTCAGCTCGAAAACGTAGGTGCGATTCGTCCCGGCTGCGTCCGTCGTCACCACAGTGAGAGTTGGCCGTGGCGAAGACGTTTGACCCTCGAACTCGAGTTCGTCGATCGCCCTGAGCAAGAGCAGCGTCGCTCGTCCCGAATCCAGGTCGGCGTTGGCGTCATAGACGATGCGCGAAAGGTCGGAGAGCTGCACGAAAGTGATGACCTCACCCGTCCGGAAATCGACGAGCGACGATCGCCCCGCCCAGACATCGACCGGCGTGGTGTAGCGATAGGCGCGATCGCGACTGACGAACGCCACCGACGGCTGCGCCGCTGGTACTAGCGGCAAGAATTGAGAATCGACCTCGGGCAGCTCCCCAGGCGACGATTGCGCCCGCACCGAGCCGCCGACGAATGGCAGAGCGAGCGAGCAAACGAGCGGAAAAAGAAACTTGGAAAAGCGCATGATTATCGAAGAACTGACAGGAACCCATTCGCAAAGACGACCACATCGGTATCGGCCTCGACGACCAACACCGGCTCGGGTCGTTCCTCGTCCTCGAGGCGGTCGATAATTCGTTCGGAGGTTTCGTTAAACAGGCCGTCGAGCGCCGCACCGACCACATTGGGGTCTTCCCGTACGACGGTCGTAGAGCTACTGGAACTGCCGCCACCAGTCGAAACCGAAGTCGATACGTCGGGCTGATTGAGGATTTCGCCGACGCGCCCCGCTCCGGCTAGCACGCCCGCTGCCAGGTCTCGGAAAAAGGGATCGCCGTCACCCTCGCGATCGGCAATCAGCGCCTCGTCGCCGTCGCTGCGAATCAGCAGCACTCCTGGCGCGAGAGTTTCTTGCTGTAGCGTGCCGCTCGCGTCTTCGTAGACCGCAGCCACGACCGTGAGCTGAATGGCGAGAGAGCTGCGATCGATGCCCACCACTTCAGTAATGAGAATCGAGCCCTCCGGCAGTGCGACCTCACCCTCTGCTGACAGCATGGGCTCGGTCAGCTCGACCGCGAAGCGCCCGAGAGTTTCGCCGTCGGGCGATGCCACGACCGGCACGATTAGTTCGGCTTCGACCGTGCTACCGAGTGGAATTTCGTGGCGAGTGCGTGCGGCAGTCGATTCTTCGGTCGGTTCCTCTGCCGTCGTGCCATCTTCATTGGCAGGTACGGCACGACGGTTGAGGATGCCTCGCTCTCCGAGCGAGAGACTGGCGAGTGATATGGATGCGACGAGAACGTAATCGTCACCCGCGTGTGACTGTAGCCCCAGTTCGCGATCGCGTTCGTCAGCATCGGGCGTCGTGTCGTAGGGATCGTCCCCGAGGGTATCGGTCGGAAAATCGCCGGTATTGACGGGCTCATGGGTGCGATCGCCGCTGCGACGAACTCGTATACTTGGCGTTGCATCATTGTCTTCTTCACTATCAGTAGCGTTTGCAGGCAAAACCGAGCCATTCGTTTTGGTCGTTCCCGCGCCTGCGAGTGCCTTCCATTTCGCCATCGGATCGACCGGCTCGGCGATGACGGAAGCCGGTGCGGTTGTATCCGTTGGTGCGCTGTAGGTCGGAGCCGGTGCGGGTGCAGTCGCGGGAGCTGGAGCTGGTGCGGGAGCCGGTGCAGGCGCGGGAGCCGGAGCCGGAGCTGGAGCAGGCGCTTCATCCTTCGGCTCTTCCGGTTCCTCCTTTTCCTCTTCAGCCGGTGGAGTCGCCACTTCAGCCGGTTCGGATTCCTGCGGTACGCGACTCTTTTGCTGGTCTACGAGAGCGAGCTGTGACTTGTAGCGATCGGTTTCGTCGAAAGTCTCCTCGGTTTCTTCTGGCTGTGATTCCGGCTCCTCTGCAACTTGATGATTATCCCCTCGGAACAGTGCGACCACCAGTAAGGCAAAGAGAACGACCGCGCCGATAATGCCGCCGACGAGAGTGATACGAGCGACGGGTGAACGGCTGATATCGGTGTCCTCGTCTCCATCATCATCGTCGATGCGGTTGCTTGGAGAGACGAGCAGGTCGTCATCGTCCGGTTCCAAATCCGCCAGGTCTGCGAGCTGGCGATCGTCGATGCGTTCCGGTTCTGTTTCTCTCTCAAGCGTTGCTGTCGTGCCGTTGCTGTGGCCGTTGCCGTTGCTGTTATCAGCGAAAGTATTGAGCTGTGTATAGTCGCGTTCCTGTTGAGCCATGTTGTCCTCCTAAAGCTTCCAAAAATTGGTGTGGTAAAGCGGTCTATGCCCTAGCGGTCGTTGACATCGAGAGGTCGAATCTCGGTGATGAGCAGACCGTTATTGAGCAGCGCGTACGCCTCGCGCCGGAACGCATCGGGTTCGTCTTCGAGTGCGGGCTGTACGGGCGGAATCGCCTGGAGTGTAAACGTGCGGTTGAAATCGACCTCACGCTCTTCGACGCCATCGACCAGCTCGATACGGGTTGAAACCACGTCCACCTCCCAACGCCCTTCGGCGATTTGGCGCGGTGTCGAGATGGAATAGAAGCGAACGAGCGAGCGCCGACTGCCGGTGTACACGTCAACGGGAACCACGTCCTCACCGAGCGCTCGCAGGAACTCGCGTCGAAAGCCATCCTCCATGACGATCGAGGCGAGATACGCCTTCGTGGGAACGGTCGTCCCGGCGAACTCCATGCCCTCGTCAACAGCATCGGAATTAGGAATGCGGTTGTCCCACTCAAACGTGAGCTGAGTCCAGGTGGCGACGGTGCGCTTAAGCGTGGCGTTCTGGCGGTGCAGCTCGTCAAATTCCTTGGCAATCTCGGTAAAGCCGTCGGGCTGCTGGACGTAGACACTGCGGCGTTGCGCGAGGCTGCGATTGTTGAGTAGCAGAATGAGGTTGCCGAGCAGCGAAAGCAGGAGCGCCCCGACGATGACCCCTAGAACGACGAGCGCCTGACTTTCAGCCTGTAAGGGTAAGCCGCTCTTTTTCTTCGGCTGCTGCTGGGGTTCCTGAGACGCGGGGCGCTCGGCGATCGCCGTGCTGCCATTCGCACCATTGCCGTTGCCGTGATTCGAGTCGTCAAAAAAGCTCATTTCTTCAAAATCCTCCTGTGAGTACCGTCGAGACCCCGCTGCTGGCCGCCGATGTGATGCTGGCGGCGCGTCGGCTGCTGGCCTGAAACAGCGAAAGGCCACCCCAACCCGCCAGCGAGGTGGCGATAACGGGACTGAAAATCGAGATAAACGTGAGAAAGCCGTATTCCGAGGCGAGTTCGGCGGCATTGCCATCGGTATTGACCAGGACGCTAGAGACCACGCCGACGAGCAAGATATAGCCGAGCTTGACGCCGTAGAGACTGATAAACGCCGTTGCCCAGGTGATGATGGTCTTGCCCGACACCGGTAACAGAGACAACACCAGAGCGACCGGAGCCAGCACCGCCGTCAGCACGAGCGCCGCTTCGACGGCGTTGATAAACGCCCACTGGAGGGCGAATAGCAAGGTTTGGACGAGCGGAAACAGGCGATCCTGAACGACCGCCGAAAAGCCGCCCTGAAAGAAATTGCCCACGTCCTGAATGCCGCCGACGATCGTGAAGTCGAGCACTGTATCGAGGAACGCCTGGAGCGGCGACGTATCGACCTCAGCATCGATACTGCTGAGCGCCGAGACGATCGCCTGGGCTTCATCGGCCTTGGATTCAAAGCATCGGGCTAGCTCCTCACCCGACAGCCCCTCGCACTCGTTGTAGAGCTGGCGGATGCGCGTCGCGCCGAGACCGTTGAGCTGGAGCTGGCGGGCGGCAACTCCGATTTCGATGCCCGCGACCTGGATGCGCTGCATCGATTCGAGGATGTTATCGAACACGCCGCGCAACGTAAGGACGGTAGCTGACAGCAGCCGACCGTTGCCACCGAGAAAGATAATGACCGCGACCGGCCAGACGAACGCCTCGATGACCTTACCGAGGTAGCGAGTCTTGCTGAACTCGTTACCGAACTGAATCAGCAGGTAAATCAGGACGAACAAGGCCAGAACTTGTGCGGCCTCAACCGTGACGAACCAGATAGATTCCGGCGTCTCAGGGTCAGTGACCGACAGCCAAATATCGTTCCAGCTCTCCTGAATGCCGCTCTGAAGCTGGATCGACTGATTGACGATCGAGCCCGCCGCCTGGGAGCCCGTCTCCGCGAAAAGTGAAATCATGGCGTGTCGTCTCCTGCTGAATCGCTATCCTCCTCGGTCGGGAAGCCCGGAAGAAAGAACTGCCCGCCCTGTGTAAGCGCCGAACTAAACGCCGAGGCGTCGGTCTGGCGCTGCGCTGCCCGCTCGCGCTGCAATTGCGCGAGCGCATTGGCATTGAGCCGGTTGCGAATTGCGTCGTCGCGGGCGCGAGCCTGCGCGTCGAGTGCGAGCAGCGTATCGGTTTGCTGGCTGGCCGCAGTTTGTGCCGAGAGATTTCGCAAAATGTTCTGCGAAACGTCTTGACCTTCGGAATCTTCCGCGAGCTGCCGTGAGGTTTCGAGTGCTGTCGTCGCCATCTCACCGTTAGCCTGTAGCTTGTCCTGAGCGTCTTCGCCCAGTGCCGAGGCGTTAGCCGTCTCGCGAGCCAGCTCGATATCGAACGTGTAGCCGGTGTCGTCTTTGACGACGGGCGAGCCGTCGCCCCCTTGCTTCGTACCCAGCAGCTCGTCCGCAGGGCTGGTTTGTCGGTCTTCGATATTGGCGAGGACAACGTTGGGATCTGGAATGCCCATCGCGCCGACCGAGCCATCTGCGAGGGAGCCATCGTCGCCATCGCCGGATGACCCACCGCCGAACACGCTGTCGATGTCATCGAACACCTGACCGATATCCGGCAGACCGAGCTGGTCGAAGATGTTGAGAAAGCCGTCGATCGCGGAATCGATCTGACCGAGGATCGAGTCGATGCCATCGGTGACGCTGCCGATCGCGTCTGTTACCCCACCGACGACCCCACCGACCGAGTCAGCATCGGTAGCCGCGTCGATGCCGTCCGTAACGCCATCGATGGCGTCGTCCGCCGCGCCGGTCACGCCGTCGATGGTGGAATCGATCTGGTCTTGCGTGCCTTGCACCACGTCATCCACAACCGCGTCGGGGTCGTCGAGAATGGCGTCAACATCGTTGGCAACGTCGTCTACGGTTCCGGTGATCTGGTCAACGTCGTCGGTAACATCATCGACATCGCTGAAGCGGTCGCTGCCACCGACGACATCATCGATCGCGTCTTGGCCGGGATTGTCGCCCGGTAGATTCTGCGTCTCCGCGCGTGCGGCGATGGGTGCGAGTAGTGAGAGAAAAACTCCTATTGAAAGAATGAAACGGTAAAACATAAACGAGTTTCGTAACGACAAGCGGTGAACGGTCGAACCGTCAGAAGCCGCTGTGCGTCAGCTCGCGCCCGATATCGTCAAGCGAGATCGACCCTCGTAGTGCGCGAACGTACTCGCGCGAAAACTGCCGTAGACCTTGGAGGTAGCCCAACGTCGTCGGCTCGAATTTCGCCATCACGCGCTGGCGTGCGGCTTGCTCGGCTTCCGAGTTCGCCAGTGCCGCCAGCATCATCGGCGCGGCATAGAAGCGGGTGTGCCAGAAGCGCTTGTTACGCTCGACAAGCCAGTGGGTGTAAAGCTCTGCCGGGTTTGCCTTGTAGTTGTCGGTGGCATTGCGAGAGATGACCTCGCTCGGGTAGCCCAGCGCCTTCTCGTACGTGCCGGTGGCCGCGTAGGTCGTGAGGCCGGTAATGACGGTACTCAAGTTCGCCAGGATTTGCGCCGACGCGGTGCAATCGACGATCGCATCCAAGTCTTGTGCCAGCATCAGAACCGAGACGCCCTCTTTCCGCCCTGTGGCCAGCAGCTCTCCCACCAAATTGGCGAAGCCGCGCTTACCCAGCAGCACCGACAGCTCGTCACCGACGAACAGGGATTGGGGGTGTGCGAGCGCGTTCTTCAGACAGGCCATCTGGGCGACGATCGCCATGATGAAAGCGTTTTGCTCGTTCGTGAGGCCGGACAGGGCATAGAACGAAATCAAGGTGTCTGGTGCGACCGTACTGGGGTGGGCGATCGCATCGCCAATGTTCGGGTCGCGGAGTTTCGCCCCGACCTGGCTCAAAATCTGATTGATGGCCGCTTCATCGGCTTCGCCAACCGATTCGAGCTGTAGCTTCTCGGGAGAGCAGAACGTCAGCAAATCTCTGAGGGTAGGCATTTCCTGCCATGCGTCTGACTTCCAGCCCCCATCGAACGCTTCGTTGTAGCGGTTGGCGATGACCGCATCGCGGAAGAACACATCGAGCAGCCGCAGGCAGATGGAATCGACCCGGCTACGGAGCATCGCATCGTCCACATCACCCATCGCGAGCGCGACGATCGCCGAACGCACGATGTCTTTCCAGCGCTTGAGGCGCTGTACCTGCTGTTCTGGCGGCAAGTCCCGCAGATCGGGCGGTTCGAGCAAATTCAAACGCTCTTGGAGAATGTCGATGTATGATGCTCGCTCCTCTCCCAAAAGCCGTACGGCAGTCCCAAACGTGGAATTCCCGCCGCTCGACAAATCGAGCCCGACAACAGGAACGTTGTTCGCCAAAGCCTCTTCGATGAAGCGCCAGCCCAACACCGACTTACCCGAGCCGGTCTTACCCGTAATCAAAACGCGCCCGTACTGGGAATCGAGGATGTCCACGCAGACGGGATGCCCGCCGCGCGAGGTAACGAATTCCACCCCAGAAGCGTCCAGATCCTTCGGACGAGTCAGCGGCAAGAACCCCGCGACCGTCTCGCTATCCAGCGTCAGGCGACGCTCTGAAAAGAGCGCGAATTTTTTGAGCAGTGGGAAATTATTGAGCGGCAGAGATTCAGCCCAGACGCGCCACGCGATATCGTTCTCCGAAACTGCTTTAGCCGCGCCGAACGTGTTAGCAAATTGAGCCGCCGCTTCGTCCACGGCTTCCTCAGAATCTCGCCAAATAATGAAGACGAGCGCAACATAGATAGGCTGTCGCCCTTCGAGCATCTTCCGTAGCGCGTCCTGGGCATACTCCGATTGCAGGTCAGCGTGAACCTCGCGCCCCGTACCGTCCATCGCTGCGTGCTTGCGTTCGTGATGGCTCTGGCGGTTCATCTTTTCGAGTTCGTCCTGGGTAGACCAGCGCTCGCGCGAGGCAATCTGAACGACGCACTCGGTATCGCGCACGTAGGACATCGACATGCGTTCCCAGATCCAAGAAAGCTGCGAGCGCACGTTGCGCCACAGCTCGGGCGGTTGCTCGACGACGAGAATCTTGCCGACGCGACCGTTCGCGTAGATGTAACCGCGCTGGCTCTGGTGCTTCGGGCAACTGGTCGAGCCGCGATCGCCCCGTAGCAGAACCGTCATCAAGTCCTGCTGACCGGCAACGGGTACGTTTTGCTCGAGCCCGCCTTGGGTTTCGGTGATGCGAACGCAGTAGGGCAGCTCCGGTGCGCTGCGCGTATTGAAGCGATACCAGAGCGATTCCCACAGTTCCTCTGCATCCATCGGGCGTACACCCAGCTCGGACTTCGTTTCGAGCAGGTTGCGCCAGCGCAGGAAACCCGTCTCGTACAGCTCCTTTGCCAGGTTGAGATAAAAATCGTTGAAGTGGGTTTGCTGCGTCCCCATGAAGTTCCGCACCCACTTTTGGTAGTGCTTCTGGAGCCAGGTTAGGGCTTCGCCGATCGCGTCGGTCTCTCTCCGAGTGGCGCGTGTCGCCGTCCAGCTTCCCCAGATCGTTTGCGTCCACACCTGCCGCGAGCCATCGTGTGCGATTTCGTTGACCCGCTGCTGTTCGTTGAGCAGGAGAACCGAAACGGCTTCAGACTGACTGGTTTTTGCCAGATGGCGCAACTGGTGTTTCCTGCGCCGCGTTTCAGATTGAGCCGACAGCGTGAACGTCAGTTCGCCGTTGGGCAACTCGCTCGCGCCGCGATGGAGGGCTGCGATCGCCGCTTCGACCTCCTCGCGGTAGAGCTGTGGGTGAATGCCGTCGAAGACGAACGGAATTTGAGCCGACCACTCGTCTTTCCTTTTGTCGTGCAGGATGAGGCAGGCAAACGAGTAGCCGCCGATCTCGACTTGAGCGATGGAGTGTAAGTGCGTGAGGTTCTGGAAAGGCATCAGTCGCTTCCTCCCGGCGTTCGTGGTCATGGTGACGGGCTTGAGGCGCTCGCGCTTCTGGCGCTCGAACGTACCGGGGTCGGTGGCAGGAACAAATAGAGTTTTGGCATCGATCCAGTCGTCACCCGGAGTCGGAATCCAGCTTTTGACGAATTTGTAAGTGGCCTCGCCCGTCAGTACCCACCAGGTCATTGCAAACCAGATCCAAGTCCCCGCCCAGGTCATGAGGCTCATGCCGAGCATCATGCGGACGATGAAAAAGGCCAAACAGCCGAGGATTATCCACGGCACGAGCTGGTCGGCTGGAATCGGACCGATCGATGCCCGTTGCCCGAGGACTTTATTGATTTTTACTGGGTCGCGGTCGATATCGAGATTCATGCTCTACCAAGCTCCGAACACTGGTGGTTTAGAGGCTGGAAAGGCCAGCCTCGCGCGTTTCTGTTTCTAAGGAACGCTGACTAGGGAGTACCGCCTTCACCGCCGAGAATCGAGATGATTTCGACCGCAATCACGAAGGCGATCCCGATGCCGAGCATGTTGGCGATCGGCTGCCAGTCGTTACCCCGCGTTGCCTGGGCGAATGCGACGATGACGCCGACGATGAACGCCAGGATGACAATGACGCGGAAGAACACGAAGATCGTCCCGATCAGCCCCTCGTCGATGCCCGCGCCGGATTCGGACACTACGTCGGTCATGGCGTTTTCGAGCGAGTTAAAAAACTGTGCGTTGACGGGCTCCATCCCGAAGCCTTGAAATACGACCGTCAGGCCGAGGACGAGCGCGGCGCATTGCAGCACGCCGACGGGCAACCCCGATCGCGATGCGGCGTTGATACCCGACTGAAGCAGACGGCAGCAAACGAATAGCAGACCCGTGAAGCAGGCCACATCGAGCGTGGCCGGAGAAATGAAATACAGGCAGACAGACAACGCCGTGAGGATCGCCAGTGTTGCAGCATCGACTTGGCTCAGTTCGATGCGATTCCAAAGGATTTGAAATTGAATCGTTCGGTTGGTACGCGGTTGTTGTCGCGTCAGCATAAAAACTCCTAATTTGGTGTGTAGTAGATGAGCAGCGAGGGAGAGATGGGCTAGCGTTCGGACTCGCTCTGGCGATTCTGAGTGCGAGAGTGTTGCCGCTCTTTGCGCCGCTTGAGAGCCCCTTTCGCCTGTTCGTCGAGACGATCGACAACAGGAGTCGGGATGTCCGATTGAGTGACCCTCGTTTTGCCGTCCCGCACGGTGGCCTGCAAGACGGTTTCTCCCGAGCCCGGTCGCGTTCCCGTAACGGTGCGACCGCCATCGGCTCGTGGAGAGATTTCAAACTCGAACGTGTCGCTCGTTTTGCCGTCAATTCGGTCTGTCCAGCGCACGCCGCCGCCATCTTCTTTTCGGAACTCGTGACCGGCCAGCACCCCGAGCGAGCGCACGACAGCTTTTCCGTTGGCTCGCTCCACGTACTCTTCGGGCTCCTGCGGCAAGTCGGCGAGGGTCGTCCGCTCCGTGTCGTTTAGCTCGTCGGTGAGGATCTCCCAAGAGTCGCGATCGCCGATGCGAACGGCCTCGAACTTCGTGCCGTAGTCGTCGTCGCGAATCGAAAGCGCGGCATCGTCGCCCTCGAAATCTGCCGTAACCTCTCCGAGCGTGCGGGTCGGAATCTTGCCCGATGTGGGGATGCCGTAGACTTCGGCGCGGCTCTCCACATATTGAGCGAGCTGTTTCGCCAGTTCGGAGCTGCCCAGCGTTGGCGGAGTTGAAACCTCGGCACGCGCTGGCTCCGGTTCGGGTTGCGGGCGCTGTGCGGCCTGTGTTTCTTCGCCCGCAACACCGAAAGCACGTTCCTCGAGTGCGTCCAGGCGCGATTCGAGGTTGTCGAGTAGAGCATCCACCGCGTCGAGCTGTTCGTCGAAGCTCATTTCTCGGTCGAGCTGGAGCCGTTGGGGTCGCTCGTTCTGGCCGTCGCCACCTTCTAGCGAACTGATGCGATCGTTGAGCCCCATGAGTGAATCGATCGCCGGATCGGGTTCGGGCGCACCTACAGGTCGCTCGAATCCGGTGTCGGCGCGATCGCTCTCGTTTCCGGTTCTCCCACACGTTCCAGGCGTTCGGTGCGATTGGCGATATCGGCAATCCGTTCGTTGCGGTCGCGATCGTCGTCGGTATCGAGACTGGTTGTACGCTCCGGTTCTCCCGTACGTTCTAGGCGCTCGGTGCGATTGGCGATATCGGCAATCCGCTCGTTGCGGTCTCGATCGTCGTTGGCTGTGAGCTGCGACTCGACCCGCTCGGTGCGCTCGCCCAGTGCCTTCATGCGCTCCAGCGTTTCCTCAAGCCGCTTTTTCCGATCCTCATCTTGGGAGTCGGCGATCGCGTTCTGAATCGAATCGATCGCTTTCATTGCGACCGCCGCAGCCTGTACGCCAGCTCCCATCACGGTCATGCCGTCGATCGCATCCCGATCCTGTCCGGCGATTTGCTGGCCGAGGCTATCGGTAGAGCGGATGCGCTGTTGGTTGTCTGCGCGTCGTTCTCGGTCTTCCTGGCGATCGGCTTCCGCACTCTCGCGAAGCATGTCGCCAATGGGTTGTGACTGTGCCATAGCAATCCTCTGTTTAACGGCAGGTGCGCTGTAGGCGCGTCCGAGTTTCGAGCCTTGAATCGCGACCCGCTCGTGTTTCAGGCTCCATCCCGAGTCCGATACTCGAACGTCAACGCCCAGATTTCGCATGAAGTCAGCCATGCCATCGAGCGAGCCGACGCGATCGATGGCGTCGTCGATCGAGTTCTGGAGCTGCGTGCGAATCGTCGGCGGCACGAGTGGGCTCGCATCTTGGCGGCGCTGAACCTGGTCGGGTGTATCGCGACGGCGATCGACCTCCCAGCTCGACTTCTCCTGCGTCAGTCCCAGATGCTTTTCCGCCTGACGTAGGGCTGACTGGGCGCGGTAGTAGTCCCAAGACGTAGGGATGCAGCGACCGTCATCGCCAACCCGGTTGACAACCAAGTGAACGTGAGAGCGCGTCTCGCCGTCGGGGTAAGTCGCGTCGTCATGCAGGTAAGCCACCGCCTGCCGGTCGTCCAGCTCCATGCGTTCGATGAAGTCCTGGGTCAGTTCCCCCCAATCGTCCGAACTGAAGTTGTCAGTGTCGGCTTGAGGCAGCGTCAGTGAGATGTGATAGCAGGGCTTGCGGACTCTCGATGAAAGCTGCGACCGCTCTTCCATTAACTTCGATATCTCTCCAGGGGAATAGTTTGGGAAAGTTGAGAATATGACCTCGGGTAGAGGTTTATCCCTGTCAGCTTTCGGCCTACTTCGCGAGGCATAACGAATAGTTGGAAGAAATTCTTTTGCAGTT
>JAAUPN010000227.1 GCA_012033105.1 Coleofasciculaceae cyanobacterium RL_1_1 | reverse complement strand
TCGTTTCATGCAAAATAAACCGCTTGGCGGCGATGCAGGATTGACCGGTGTTGAGCAGCCGCGCGATCACGGCGACACGGGCGGCTTGTTCCAGGTCAGCGCTGGGCATGACGATAAACGGATCGCTACCACCAAGCTCTAACACGGTCGGTTTGATACACTCACCCGCGATCGCCCCGAGGCTTGCCCCCGCGTGTTCACTGCCCGTGAGTGCCGCTGCTTGCACCCGCTCGTCCCGGACAATTTCCGCCACGCGATCGGCGCCCACCAGCAACGTTTGGAACGTTCCACTCGGAAATCCCGCCTCGTGCAAAATAGACTCGATCGCTAGGGCGCACTGCGGCACATTCGAGGCGTGCTTCAGCAAGCCCACATTGCCCGCCATCAACACCGGAGCCGCAAAGCGAAACACCTGCCAGAGGGGAAAATTCCACGGCATTACCGCCAGGATCACCCCGAGGGGTTGGTAGGCAACATAGCTAAATTGAGCGTCGGTCTCAACGGGCTGATCGGCGAGAAATTCCGGTGCATTGTCGGCGTAGTAACGGCAGACGGTTGCACACTTACGCACTTCGCCGATCGCTTCTTGAATCGGTTTGCCCATTTCCAAGGTGATGATCGCCCCGAGCCGTTCGGCGTCCCGTTCGAGGATCTCGGCGGCGTTCCGAAGCCAGCGACTACGCTGGATGAACATCGTCCGGCAGTAGTCATGAAAGGAACGATCGGCGCGATCGAGCTTTTCATTCAGTTCAGCGTCCGTTAGTGCGGTAAAGGTCGCGACGGTTTCGCCGTTGGCCGGATTAATGGTTGCGATCGCCATTAGCTCAACTCTCCCAATTCAGACACTGTAAATATTCCAGTCAAAATCGATCGTCCATCGATCAACCGGCGATCACCAACACTCCGAGTCCGATTCCACAAACCGGTTAACTCTCAAGGCGGGATCGTTCCCTTTCATTGTCGAACCCTGGTTTCGCCCTCGGGGTGACGCGTAATAAAAGTCCATACCCGCTCAAATTTCAGTCAATCGCATAGTTGTACCATGTGGCATGTTGGCGATGGACGTTTGCACACACAGGACTGGGTCATCATCCGTTCAACGGCCAAGCAGACAAGCCAATGAGCACTGGACTTCGACAAGCGCAGTGCTCTCAGTGGGTCAGACAAGCCCGAGTTCAATGGTGAGTTGTGCTATGCCCTATTTCAACTCTTCTAGAAAATCTCGCACACGGTTGCGGCGGCTGGGCTGACGCAGCTTTTGCAATGCTTTCGCTTCAATTTGTCGGACACGCTCGCGGGATAGATCCAGCGTCCGACCAATTTCGGCCAGCGACGACGGCACGCCATCATTCAGCCCAAATCGCAGACGAATCACGTCACGCTCTCGGCTGCTAAGATCCGCGAGCAGTTGCTGAAGTTCGCGCTGAAGTGATTCACGGACGAGAAGATCCTCCGGTGATGCCTCTTCGGTTTCCAAGAGATCACCCAACTCCGTATCTTTCTCCTTGCCGACCTTCGCATCAAGGGAAATCGATCGCGGCACGCGCAGCATCACCTCTCGAATTTGATCGACCGTCATCCCCAACATGACCGCAACATCATTCACGGTCGGAGTACGGCCATTGTCCTGCGCAAACTGACGCTGCGCTTTCTTGATTTTGTTGAGTTTTTCGGTGATGTGAACCGGTAGACGGATCGTGCGACTTTGGGTAGCGATCGCACGGGTAATCCCCTGGCGAATCCACCAGTACGCATAGGTACTGAAACGATAGCCGCGCGTTGGGTCAAACTTTTCGACTGCACGTTCAAGACCGATCGTCCCCTCTTGGATCAAATCCAACAATTCGAGACCACGCTTTTGGTATTTCTTCGCAACGGACACGACCAGACGCAAATTTGCCTCGATCATGTGCTTTTTCGCCCGCTGCCCCTCAGCTTGAATCGTATTCAGCTCCTCGACGGTCAAACCAACCAGATCCGCCCAACGACGCTTACCGCTAGCCAGGGTCGGCTTAAGCTCCGATCGCTCAATTTCCCCTTCTTTCGCCCAACGTTCCAGCGAAGGACGATGGCCGAGACGAGACGTAAGATTGTCACGAACATGGACAAGCTGCACACAGCGCTGTAGAAGTTCATCCTCCTGTGCAGCTTTTTGGCGCTGTTCAAGCAAATCCATGTAACGCTGAACCTGCTGCGCTTCAAACACTTCCTCATCGCGCCCGAGTAGATCGACCTTGCCGATCTCTTGCAGGTACAACCGAACCAGATCCGTTGTGTTGCGACCGCTGCCACTGGCGAGGTTTGGCGCGTCAGCATACTCTACGGACACGCTGACGTTGTGGGATGGACTATCGATGTTAAACTCATCATCCAGCTCCAGCACAACCTCCGTGGCACCTTTTTTGGCAGGTGTAAAGTCACCACTTCGATCGGCGAGATCTTGGTGATCTCCGGACTGAAAAGAACTCATTCTCGGCATAGTTACCCTTGTTCTCAGTGACAGGAAAGCAAGCATCACGTGAAAGTCGAATGGGAGGTGACAGGTCTCACATGCGATTTCTGTGTGCTATTTCGTCCTTTCAGGACGCCACACCCTAAATCCGTGAAGCGAGTCTCAAAAAGATTGTCGCGTCCGGTAAAGACTTGAAAATACTTAAGCTGGATCTTCAAAGATTCTAATGCCTAGCCTAAAGCATAATTTTCGCGTGTGCCGTGATGTAGATCTATGGACAATGCTAACCTCCATCACACCAAGCTTGTGTTCCCGATCGCACAAACAAACCTTAATATTTCGACATATTTAAAAATTCGACTTGACCGACCCCCATTGTCGTGAAGCCATCTCAGCCCAGAAATTGAATGGATCGTAAGGGATGAGATCTCGCCATTTCCAAAACATCCGAGATCGAACGTCATAGCTTAAGGATTACAGTCGCCGCTGATTCTCAGGGTCTACTTAAGCCTTTCGTTTCAGCTCACCATTTTCAACGCCGATAGTTACCCAACCTTCGCCCCCATTGGTCATTTGAGCCATGCCAAATATATTTGATCTGCCTCAACCCCATCCTGATCACGAATACTTCCAAACCCTTCAGCACAGTCCAAATATCACGATCGAGCGTATCCTCTCCTGGGGACACACCACCCCCGAAGGCGAATGGTATGACCAAGATCGAGACGAATGGGTCGTACTGCTTCAAGGTCACGCCACCTTGACCTATAGCGATGGACGTAACACCCAACTCCAGGCCGGAGATTATTTGCTTTTGCCAGCTCACTGCCGTCATCAGGTAACAGCCACCAGCACAAACCCACCCTGTATTTGGCTTGCCGTTCATGGTGGCCTCTGCACACCTGACAATTGTTAGAATTGTTGCGGGAATTTATAAAAAATCGAACTTAAAACTTAAGACAATTAGAGGTATCAACCTAAAACTTAAAGCTTAAAAAATCGAGAATTATAGACTTTTGTTAAAAAATCTATTGTTTAGCTTTTGGGTGTACGTAAAAATAAAGCTGGATCTGTGATGTAAAAGCATTCTACAAGCACTAAATTGAAGAAATAATCGCGATATCGGTTCTTATGACTGATGATTTTAGTGTTTTAGCAGTCCCAAAAATTAGACAAACAGGATGAAATATCTGCGATACAATAACCAACTAAGCTAGGGGTGCTCGAAATGTCGAGCTGAGAAACACCCTTGGAACCTGAGTCCGGTTAGTACCGGCGGAGGGAAGCTGTTTATCGAGGATTTTGAATATGTTGCGTACTGAATGGATCGCCAAACGTCGCGGCCAAGCGAATGTGTCGCAGATGCACTATGCGCGTCAGGGCGTCATCACGGAAGAGATGGCCTACGTAGCCAAGCGTGAAAATTTACCGGAAGAGCTGATTCGCGACGAGGTGGCTCGCGGTCGGATGATTATTCCGGCGAATATCAACCATCCGAATCTTGAGCCGATGGCGATCGGGATTGCCTCGAAGTGCAAGGTCAACGCCAATATTGGCGCGTCGCCGAATAGCTCCGACATTCACGAAGAAGTCGCCAAGCTCGAACTTGCCGTGAAGTACGGCGCGGATACGCTGATGGATCTCTCCACCGGCGGCGGCAACCTGGACGAAATCCGTACGGCGATTATTGGCGCTTCGCCGATTCCGATCGGTACAGTTCCGATTTACCAAGCCCTTGAAAGCGTTCACGGCAACATCGAGAACCTCACGGCTCAGGACTTCCTGCACATCATCGAAAAGCACGCGCAGCAGGGCGTCGATTATATGACGATCCACGCGGGCATTTTGATTGAGCATTTGCCCCTGGTGAAAAGCCGGATTACAGGCATTGTGTCGCGGGGTGGTGGCATTATCGCCCGCTGGATGCTACACCACCACAAGCAAAACCCGCTGTATACGCACTTTGACGACATCATCGAAATTTTCAAAAATACGATGTGTCGTTCAGCCTCGGCGACTCCCTGCGTCCGGGCTGTACCCACGATGCGTCGGATGACGCGCAACTGGCGGAACTCAAAACCCTCGGTCAGCTCACACGCCGCGCCTGGGAACATGACGTGCAAGTCATGGTCGAAGGCCCCGGCACGTGCCGCTTGATCAAATTGAATTCAATGTCAAGAAGCAAATGGAAGAGTGCAGTGAAGCACCGTTCTATGTGCTTGGCCCTCTGGTGACGGACATTGCGCCCGGTTATGACCACATCACCAGCGCGATCGGCGCAGCGGTGGCGGGCTGGCATGGTACGGCGATGCTCTGCTACGTGACACCGAAGGAACACCTCGGTTTGCCGAATGCGGAAGATGTGCGTAACGGCTTGATCGCCTACAAAATCGCGGCTCATGCGGCGGATATTGCTCGCCATCGTCCGGGTGCTCGTGATCGCGATGATGAGCTATCGGCAGCGCGGTATAACTTTGACTGGAACAAACAGTTTGAGCTGTCGCTTGATCCAGAGCGGGCGCGTGAGTATCACGACGAAACGCTCCCGGCGGATATTTACAAAACCGCTGAGTTCTGTTCGATGTGTGGCCCCAAGTTCTGCCCGATGCAAACGAAGGTCGATGCGGATCAGTTGACGGAACTAGAGAAGTTCTTGGCGACTGATGAGGCGAAGCGGGATCTCGTGGCAGCGAAATAGAGCGCCTGATTAATCGTGTAGCGTAACCCTCTAGGTTACGAACAAGCTAGAGGCTTGTTTTACTATGCATTTTTCGGACTGAAAACATGTCTATCGTTCATTCGGTAGGCGTGTTTTTTTATGGTTTTGGAAGCGGACAATCACGCCGTTTTTTGCTTGGATTTTATGCCAAGATCGAATGGACACCAGTCTTATGCTCCTTCACGTCGTAAAACAACATCATGGGCTTCGTCGATCCACGCACTGACTTTGGCTTTAAACGCATCTTCGCCTCAGAACGCAGCAAGCCGATCCTGCGCAGTCTACTCAATGCCATCATTTACGACGACGAACCTCGAATCACCGATCTCGAAATTATCGACCCGTACCAAAATCCTACGATTTACGACCTCAAACAAAGCATCCTTGATGTTAAGGCGGTACTCGATAATGAGACGATCGTGATTATCGAGATGCAGATCCTACCCGTGGAAGCGTTCGCCGAACGGGTGATTTACAACACCGCCAAAGCCTACGTCAATCAACTCCAACGCGGCCAGGGCTATATGTCGCTCAAGCCAGTCATTTCGCTCACGATTACCGATTTTGTCCTGTTCGCCGACACCGAACACCCCATCAGTCGCTACCAACTCCTCGAACCTGGCACCGATCGGCGATGTAGCGATCACCTGGAAGTGATCTTCGCCGAACTTCCCAAAATCAGCAAACTCCCGGAACAGTTAGCCAAACGCAGCGATCGATGGCTGTACTTTATCCAGCAGGCCGGAAAACTAGACGAAATTCCCACGTTTCTCCTGGACACTGATTTTGATGCCGCCTTTGAGATTGCGAATGAAAGTCAGCTCTCGCGTCCAGAACTGGAACTGTCGGAAAAGCAGCGTATGAACTTGCTGGATGAACAGGGACGCCTGAGCTATGCCATAAAGGAAGGTCTGAAGCAGGGGCTTGAGCAGGGCTTGAGCAGGGCTTGAGCAGGGGCTTGAGCAGGGGCTT
>JAAUPN010000226.1 GCA_012033105.1 Coleofasciculaceae cyanobacterium RL_1_1 | reverse complement strand
ATTGCCTGATCCCAAGACCGGCTCAAAACAGCGGAATCAGTCAATGATGTCTGCGCACTCGGTCTGATAACGATCAACCTGAATAATGATCGGCCTAATGGCGATCGGCCTAATAACTATCGGTTTTCGACCTCCTTAGCTAGGTATGCCCATGAATGCAAGACGCCCGATGTTGCAACCGGGAGACGGTATCGAATACCCGGAATATGCCGATGATGTCAAATTTCTAGAGCAATTTCTTCAGGATATTAAGCTCCTCCCACCCACCCGACCGAATGAGGGAAGGTTCGATATTGTGGTTGAACGTGCGGTATGGCGGTTTCAAAAACAGCACGGGCTTGTGACCGATGGCATTGTGGGAGCCGGAACCTGGGCTGAGATTGACGATATTCTGGTCGCCAAAGCTCGCGAGGCCAAGCAGCGAGCGGCGATTAAGGCGGAGATGTTGCCCGAATTGCGGCGAGGGGATGGCATTAATAATCTAAACCGGATTGATGATGTCAAGCGCCTACAAACGGCGCTGCAAAACAATCGCTACTTTAGTCGCAACGAAAAAATTGACGGGCTGTTCGGTCCGAAAACAGAACGAGCGCTCAAACAATTTCAGACCGATCGCGATCTTAAACCCACCGGAACCACCAATCTCGACACCTGGATCGCCCTATTCGGATTACCACCGCGAGAAAAACCGGTGCGCAAGGTTCCCATTTTGCGGATCGGCGATGGCCTTCAGCATCCCACGCTGATTGAAGATGTGAAGACGCTACAGCGAGCCTTACAGCGTGAGGGTTTGCTCGCTCGCGACGAGACGATCGATGGTCTCTTTGGCCCCAAAACCGAACGGGCGGTTAAAGCCTTTCAACGTCGTGTAGTGCTGGTCTCCGATGGCATCGTCGGACAAGAAACCTGGTCAGCCCTGCTACGAATGCCAGTACGCGCCCACACCCCTGATCGCGGCAACCCGATCTTGCCAACACCGCAACCAGACTTCGGCTACAACCTCGATAAAATCGTCGCCTCAATTCCCTATCCGACCGTGCGAGAGTACGCCTACACTTCGATCCCACTGCTATTTAAAGCCTGCGATACCTTTGGTGTGACGGATACGAACCAAATCGCCTACATTCTGGCGACGGTGGAGCATGAATCGATGCTCGGGCAGTGGATGGAAGAATTCGCGAGCGGGCAGGCGTACGAGTGGCGAGCGGATTTGGGGAATAATCAGTGGGGCGATGGCCCGCGTTTTAAGGGGCGCGGCTATATCCAAATCACGGGACGGGTGAACTATAAACGCTGGTCGCAACTGCTCGGGGTGGATTTGATCCGTGAACCGCACCGAGCTAGCGAGCCAGACCTAGCGGCGGAAATTGCGGTGCGGGGAATGCGGGACGGTAGCTTTACCAATCACCGTCTCGATGATCACATCAATGAGGATAAGCAGGATTTTTATAATGCGCGGCGGATTGTCAATGGGCTTGATCGCGCGGAGCATATCGCCGCGATCGCGCGGGAGTATGTCCGGGTCTTGAATTGACATGCTCCCCGGACTTGTAGTCCGGGGATTCTAAAGCTAGGCAAACAGACCAAGCTGCTGCTCTACTTTATGGCTTGACGTTTCATCGGGCATAGCTAGCAAGCTAGTCTGACGCGCCCTCCGCGCCCATTTCGGCGCTGCTCAATGCAGGCATTTAGAGTCGTGCACCAATCCAGCGCCGACTTGATCGATATTCTTAGCTGCGTTTTGATCTCGATCGTGTTCAGCACCACAACTGATGCAAAGCACGGAACGAACCGACAAATCGAGCTTGCCCCAACGAAAACCACAATCAGAGCAGGTCTGAGAAGTCGGCTCCCACCGGCTGATGAGATTGACAGCACGATCGATGTACTGAGCTGCTTTGCTCACTAACATCGCCCTAAATTCAGCCCAGCCCTGCTGAGAGATAGCGCGACTAAGCTTGCGATTCTTCACCATATTGCTAACTGCCAAGTCCTCAAGGCTAACCGTTTGGTTTTCGCGAATTAGCTTGGTGGACTGAACGTGCAGAAAGTTTTTACGAATATTGCGAATCGTGAGCTGGAGCTTGGCAATCTTTAGGCGAGTCGCTTCACGGCGGCGAGAGCCTGGTTTCTGTTTTGCCAGACGCTTCTGAAAGCGGCGAACCTTCTTGTCTAACCGGGTATAGTTGGGTGCAATAATCGGCTCGCCAACGCTGGGAAACGCAAACACTTTAATGCCCAGATCAATGCCGATCGACGGGCGTAGCGGTTCAGCGCTTTTCTGTTCGCTCTCGACCACAAAACTGGCGTGGTATTGACCCACTGTATTTTTGGTGATGGTGACCGAACTTGGTTCAGACGGTAGCGAACGCGACCACTTCACCTTGAACGCCCCCATCTTCGCTAGGTTCAGCTTGCCATTCGACAGACTAAACCCTCTTTGAGTAAACCGGGCTGACTGCTTGTTCGCCCTCTTTTTGAACCGAGGGAACTTCGCTTGGCCTTGACCTTTTAAAGCGGCGAACCAATTCTTAAACGCAACGCCTAAGTCTTGAACCGACTGTTGCAAAGGAACAACAGATACAGAAGCAAGCCACTCACGAGCTTTTGTTTGCTTGGCTTGTGTAATCACAAGCTTCTGCAAATCACCATTGCTCGGCCACTTCTCCTCATTCGGCGTGGACTTCACCCAGGCTAAGGCGTCGTTATACACCACTCGAACGCAGCCAAACACTTGAGCAAGTTTGTCTTGCTGCACACGGTTTGGGTAAATTCGGTATGTATAGCGGACTCTCATGGCTTGCGTTAAAGTTGTCCTGTAGTCAGGATAGCGAGTGACTGAAACAATGGCAACCCATGAATTTAGGCGAGAACGGCACAGCGTTACTGACCTCAAAATACATTTGATCTGCATCACAAAGTACAGACGCAAAGTGTTTACAGAGGAAGGTCTAGTGTGTATCGAAGCTGCCATGCGCTCGGTCGCGGATTCTATGAGGTTCAGGATTCTAGAGTTTCATGGAGAGGGCGATCATGTTCATTTGCTGATCGAGTTTCCGCCAAAGTTAAGCGTCTCTGTCTTGACGAAGCATCTCAAGGGCGTCTCCAGTCGCGCCTACAATAAAGCTGGACATCCTAAGCCCTCGGCTACAACACTCTGGAGTCCTTCCTACTTTGCTACTTCTGTCGGGGGCGCTTCGCTTGAGGTTGTTCAGCAATACATTCAGCAGCAAGCTAGGCCGCATTAAGAGCAGAGCGGACTCAAAGTCTGGGGCTTCAGACCCACCCCAGATTGGTGAATAATTCGCGAGTAAAACAGGGGATGAATCGATGAAATACAAATCTAAACCGGCGATCGCGATCAGTGCGCTGCTGATCGGATTTACCCTCTCGGCACAGCTCACGGCTCGAACGTATCAGCAGCGGGCGATCGCCCAAACTGCAACGCCGATCGTCCCCAATTCTGCCGACCCAGCCGACCCAGCCCAGCCCAGCCCCAACCAGCCCTTTGACGATCGCATCCACGTCGGTATCATTCAGCGCTTCGGCGAAAATCCCCAGGATCGTTTGATTCTGCGCGATGCCAATGGCGGCAGCTTGCGCGTTAGTTTCGAGCGCAACGGTCAACGTGAAACCCGCAATCTGGATGCGATCGCGATCGAACTCGATGAAGTTGCCGCCGAGCCGCCGATCATTGATGATCGCGTCGTTTTGAGTGTGCATCGCAGCTATGAGAATGCCGAAGCCAGCGCCCGCGAGTGGCAGGCACGGGGCATCGCCACCGAAATCGCCCAGCCCGATCGCTGGGAGGTCTGGGCGGATCGTCAGGTCTACGATTCGCCGCTACTGCGTCAGCTCCTGTTCGACAGCACCACAGCGGCGGATCTGACCGAGACGTTGCATGTGCAAGGCCAACGCGATCGGCGTCAGCAATTGGCCTGGAAAATCCTCGGGGAAACCGTTCGCGGCGACGCGATGACGATCGAACCGAGCAGTGGCGCGGCGAAAATCGAACACGGTGTCACCCAGCCCGATCGCTACACCTACGGCGGCACATTCTACCTCCAACCCAACGCCTACGGGACATACACCCTGGTGAACCACGTCTCGATCGAAACCTATCTGCGCGGTGTCGTTCCCTACGAAATCGGCACTGGTGCGCCCTACGCCGCGATCGAAGCCCAGGCGATTATTGCCCGCACCTACGCCCTGCGGAACCTGCACCGCTTTGCGATCGATGACTACGAACTCTGCGCTGATACCCACTGTCAAGCCTACTGGGGACTAACGGGATCAACGGCCACCACAGATCGGGCGATCGCCGCCACCGCTGGACAGGTACTCGCCTACAACAACGAGCCGATCGATGCCCTATATTCATCCACCACCGGTGGTTTTACCGCCCCATTTGAAGACGTATGGCAGGGAAAATCACGCCCCTACCTCCAAGCGATTCTTGATTCCGTGGAGGTGAGTTGGGATCTCGACGCAAAACCCTTATCCGATGAAGCCAACTTTCGGCAGTTTATCGCACTGGAAAAACAGTTTAATGAAAGCGACTGGGATACGTTTCGCTGGCGTGAGCAAACCAGCCTCAAGGAGATGACGGCCTACTTCAAACGCTACCTACAGCGCAGCGGTCGCCCGATCGGGTTTAACGCGATCACAGCGGTGGAAATTACGGAACGATCGCGAGCCGGTCGGGTCTTAGCGATGCGGGTTACCACCGACACCGGCGAGATGATCATCCCCGGCGACGAAATTCGATCGGCCTTCTATCCCCCGATCAGCACCTTCTTCTACGTTAACCTCATCAACGAACCACCCAACACCAACCCATCCCCAACCACCACCCGCCAACAATCACCCAATCCGACACCAACCCCCACATCAACCGCCGCCACCCCTAAAATACCCTGGGGCTATGAATTTATCGGGGGGGGCTTTGGTCATGGGGTGGGTTTGAGTCAGACGGGAGCCTATAACCTCGCCAATATTGGCAAGAACAGTACGGAAATTCTAGAGTTTTACTATCCTGGTGTGGGCTTGACCCAAATCGAAACCCTTCAACTCGATCGGCTCGATCGGCGGGAGGAATGATCGGGGTGGTCGGCATCGCCCAAGCAAGGCTGACACACGCTGACACACGAACTAGCGCAGCGATGCGACATCGACCGATCGCAGCCGTCCCGCCTCGATCGCCCAGCAATGATCCGCCACCTCCAGTAAATCTGCCGCATCATGGGTCACCACCAGCAAACTCCACTCCTGTTTCAGCTTCGCCAACAGCGCCACCAACTGACGACGCATCGACCAATCTAGACCAGCGGTCGGTTCATCCAACATCAAAATTTGGGGCTGACGGATAAGCTGCACCGCCAGAGCAAGGCGGCGCTGCTGACCACCACTCAGCTCGTGGGGCGCACGCTCGATCGAAACATCCCCCAAGCCGACTTCCTGAAGGGCAGCGAAGACTTGCTCGGTGCGCAGCTCCGGATGGCCGAGGCGTAATTCTTCCAAAATCGTCATGCCGCAAAAGTGGCGCTCGGGAAATTGGAAGACTAGACCGACGAGCTGGTGTAGCTGTTCGGGGAGTAGCTCCTGCGATCGCCATGCCACCCGACCGCTAGTCGGCTCCGCCAAGCCCGCCAAAATATCGAGCAGCGTCGTCTTACCCGACCCACTTGGACCAATGATCGCCGTCAATGATGTGGGTGGAATTTTGAGATTAATCTCGGACAGAATCGGATGTTCAGTCGCGGCGGGGTGATAACCAAGTCGTTCGAGGGACAGCATGGGCTTAGGCCAAAAATTGCGAACTACAAATCGAACGCCCCAAGGATTCAACGAGAATGGTCAGGGCGTTCGAGCATTCGAGTATTCGGGTCGCAAACGCAGAGTTAGGCCGGAGTTTTTTGCAGATCCGGACGTTCCTCAGCGACGATCGCGCCTTCGACGGGACACACCTGTAAACAAATGCCGCAATCAATACAGGTCGCGAAATCAATCCAAAACCACGGCGTCCCCTTCTTATTTTTGCCAGGGCCATCATGAATACAGGCCACCGGACAAGCTTCGACGCAATCGGCTACGCCTTCACAGACATCGGTGACGATAGTGTGTGCCACGATTTTCTCCCTTCGGAATGAACG
>JAAUPN010000225.1 GCA_012033105.1 Coleofasciculaceae cyanobacterium RL_1_1 | reverse complement strand
ACTTGAGGAGCGATCGATTCGCATCGTGTCTCGTCGCCTATCCCTGTGTGCCTTGGCAGTCTCAGCGATCGGCCTGATGGGTTGGCCGACGATCGCCCGTAGCGAAAGCCTCGTCGATTTACAGCAATTGCTCTCCTCCAAACAGTGCAGCGCCTGTGACCTCAGCAATGCGGGCTTAGTCTATGCCAACCTCGCCGGAGCCGACCTCAGCGGCGCTCGACTGGTGCGATCGAACCTCAGTCAAAGCGATCTCAGTGGCGCCAATCTTGCGAATGCCAACCTGACCGGCGCGTCACTGGCCGGAGCCGACTTAACCGGCGCGAACCTCTCCGGTGCGAACCTCTCCGGCGTCAATTTTCAGGGTGCTTACCTCACCGATGCCAACTTTGCTGGCGCGAACCTCTCCGGCGCCAACCTGCGCGGCGCGTTAGACATTCCCCTCGAACTCATTTCCCTCGATCAGCTCCTGCTCTGGGGCAATGAACTCGCAGCTCGCGGCAACCATACCGGCGCGATCGCCTACTACACCCAAGCCCTGACGATCGATCCCGACTATGGCGAAGTCTACCTGGCACGTGGCGCCGCCTACAACCGTCTCGGCGACCTCGATCGCGCCAAAGCAGACGCCGACTACGCCGCCGAGATCTTTTTCACCACCGGCAATCAAGCCGGATATGAAATGGCTTTACTGTTTGTCGCCACCATGGAAGCCGAAGCCGAAGCCGCCAGTGACTCCCAGAACGGTCGCGGTCGTGGCAACGTCGGCGGCAATATCCTAAATGTCATTACTGGGATTGGTAGTCTGCTACTACGGAGTGTGTTTTAAACGCTGAGTCGAGTCGGTGGCATCGTCATTGCATCGTCAGGAAATCGTGTGATCCTGACTGGGGAGTGGCGTTATACCGCTACGGAGATCAATATTTTGTGTACATCCTGCGTGTTCTCGATCGTGTAGGGAGGCGATCGCGATCGATGATTTTCGTGATGGATATACCTATGGTTGAGATAGCGTTAAAACAGGTTTGCGGAGAGCGCTCACTGTTTTAGGTTACATTAGCCCCCTATTGATTGTATCCGAGCCGACATTGCTGACTTTTATCGTTCGTACCAAGCAATATCTCCAAGCCAGAGTGCGATCGCTTTCTTTTAAGCGCTGTAGCTTAGAGGTCGGATTTTCAGTGGTCGCCTTAGCGATCACCATCGGGGGCGCACAGCTCGGTGCATTCGAGTTAGGGGAATGCTTATTGATCGATACCTACGTTCGCCACCGCCCAACCCCAAAACCCGATCTGCGCATTGTCCTCGTCACGATCGACGATCGCGATTTATTCAACGAACCCAATGAACTAACGGACACTATCCCGAATGCATGGCCGCTACCCGACGAGGTAATCGTCGAAACCATCCAGACGATCGCCCAATTTCAACCTAGGGTCATCGGCCTGCATCTCTACTTTTCCCAACGCAATGATGCCTCACGTCAACGACTCATCACCCTGATCGAAACCACCGAAAACCTGATTGGGATGGAAAAAGTCGTGGGTTCCCTGCGTAGCACTCCCTCGCTATTTCCACGTGAGCAGTTAGCGATGTCCGACATGGTGCTTGATGCCGATGCCAGCGTGAGACGTGGCCTGATCAGCATTTATGACCAAGACGCCAAAAGTCATCTCAGTTGGGGCGCACAGTTAGCGCTAGAGTATCTCGCCTCCCAATCGATCAACCCCGTACGCCAACCGAATGGCGACGTTCAACTCGGCCAGTCGATCATTCCGCGTTTGGAGCGAGGCGATGGGGGATACTCACCCCAACTCGACACCGGTGGATTTCAAATCCTGATGGACTATCGCGGCGATCTCGATGCCTTCACGACCATTTCACTGCGTGATGTGCGTTCAGGCAACTTCGATCCAGATCTATTTCGCGACAAAATTGTGGCGATCGGCCCAACTTCTCCGTCCCTAAAAACGGAATATCGTACCCCCATCATCTCCGCCGATTCCAACACCCACATTGCAGCTTTCGGGCGCAACAACCCCCAAGATCCCCCAGAGTTATCCGACGATTCAGACACGGGGTTCAGCAAACCCGATACCAAGCCATCCAAACAAAAACGATCAACACCTGATGTCGAGCTTTTTGATCCACATCAACCTCACCAGCCAACTGCTCGATAGTGCTTTGCTCGGTCAGCGGGGACTCAATCCGGTTCCACCATGGCTGAAATGGGGGTGGGTTGCGATTGGTGCAGGGTTTGGAGTGCGAGGCGATCGCGATCGCCCCCTCAAGGCATCACAGCTTGGGCGACTCAGCCCAATAATGCAAAGATTGCTGATCAATAGTGCTTGGATTGCCGCAATCCTACTCGGAATGCTTGGCATTGGCTATAGCGCCTTCCTCACAGGCTGGTGGCTGCCAACAGTCATGCCGATCGTTGCCTTTGGGATTGCAACCACGTTACGGCTGACGTACCGCAGCTACCGCCTCTACCGTCTCGCCTCCTATGACACCCTCACTGAGGTGGGAAATCGTCATCTATCTCGGCGGTGCAATCATCATATCTAGACACCACATCGTATTCCACGCTGAGTTCAGCCCGGTTCTTCAGCCTTCGAGTTGTCAGCAAGCTAGATGTTTATACTATGCATAGCACCTTTCCTTAACTAGAGCAGCCTAATACGTGCGAATAAAGACCGCGTAAGTTCATACGTAAACTTCTAATTATTTGAGATAGCGAATCCTTATTACTCCATAAGCTATGCCATTCTGGGACAACAATACCGATGAAATCAATAATAATTAGACAGTTTGTTCAACGTCAGAAAAAAGTACTGAAGAATGCTGGATTTACGTTCCTATTTCTTACACTTCTGATCGGTGGTGACTCTCTTTTTACCCCCTTCATTGCTCAGGCACACGAGATATTACGGGTTGGGGTGTATGCCAATAGGCCAAAAATTTTTCTAGATCAGCGAGGTCAGCCCAGTGGTTTTTGGATTGATCTCATCGAGGCGATCGCAACGAAAGAAGGCTGGACGATAGACTATGTTAAATGTGAGTGGGAAGACTGCCTCCGCCGAGTAGAACAGGGGCAAATTGACATTTTGCCGGATGTCGCCTACTCCGAGGAATGCAACCGTCGTTTTGATTTTAACCAAGAAGTTGTTCTGGCCAGTTGGTCAACGATTTACACCCGACCCAAACAGCCTATTTTCTCGATCCTAGACCTGGATGGTCAGCGTATTGGGGTACTCCGAAGTAGTATCCAGTACACCGATTTGGTGCAGGAGGCGTACCAATTTGGGGTTGAGCCCTTATTTATTGAAGGTGACGAATTTAGCGATCTCTTCGAGATGTTGGATCGTGGTGAAGTAGATATTCTGCTCCTGAATCGCTTTATTGGGAAAGAGGCGGAACAGGAGAGAAGCCTGGTATCGAGCAATATTCTTGTTCGCCCATCCCGACTGCATTTCATCGCACCTCGGGATCGATCTGACCATATTTTAAAGCGCATTGACTATCATCTAAACGATCTCAAAGCGACTCCAGATTCAGCCTATTACAAGGCTGAAGAACAGTGGCTTAAGTCAAGCTCACGCTCCTTATGGCTGGAGTCGCGCACTGGGGTTATTGCGTTAATGTTTGTGTTGCCACCGATGGCAATACTACTGTTGGGTTTAAAAAAACGTACGCTACAACAGGAGATTGATCGTCGCAAACAAGCGGAGCTGCGATCGCCCGAAACGGAACGCCAATTAATGCATAGTGAGCTGCGCTTTCGTGGCATTTTTGAACAAGTTGCCGTCGGGATTGTGCATGAATCACTGGATGGTTATCTCGAAGATTGTAATCCATGTTTTTGTGAGATGCTGGGCTACCGAAAAGAGGATCTCATCGGCCTTCATGCTAACGATATAACTCACCCGGACGATCGCGTTGTTCCCGATCTGTCTCGCCTGCGGTCTGGCGAAATCTCCTCCTTCAGTCTCGAACAACGCTATCTCCACAGAGATGGTTCGATCGTCTGGTCAAACACCACACGATCACTACTCTACGACCCCCAAGGTCAACCCCTCTCAATTCTCACCGTTACGATCAACATCAGCACTCACAAGCAAGCCAAAGCTGCGCTCCAACACATTGAGCAGCGGTTTCAAAATATGGCGGAAAACATACCGGGAGCCTTGTTTCGGTATGTGCAGCGCGTGGATGGGACAACGGCTGTAATCTATATGAATCAAGGTTGTTTTGAGTTATGGGAAGTACCGGCGGAGGTCGTATCGGAGAATGCGAGTTGTCTGTGGGAGATGATTCATCCCGAGGATCGCGATCGCGTGATGGCCTCGGTTCAGCAATCCGCCCAAAGGCTTCAGCTTTGGAGCGAGCAATTTCAAATTACTATGCCCGTCAGTCATCAAACGAAATGGATCGAAGCGGCGGGGCGTCCGGAGCGGATGGAAAATGGGGATGTGATGTGGGACACGCTCATGATTGATGTGAGCGATCGTAAATGGGCAGAAGCCACGCTAGAGCAAAATTTTCGACGCGAACAAACCCTCCACCGTGTTTTACAAACGATTCGTCAATCCCTCGATCTTCAGACTATTTTTGAAACGGCAACGATGGAAACGGCACGATTGTTGCCAGGTCTCGACTGTACGGTGGTGCGTTATCTTCCCGAAAAACGGGTGTGGCGACATGAGGTGGAATATCGCTGCACATCGGATGTACCGAATCTGCTGGGTTTTGAAATTCCTGATGAGAATAATCCGTTTGCTGAACGATTAAAGCAGCTGGAGATTGTGTGCGTGGACAATACGGAGGATTTAACCGATCCGGTTAATCAGCCCATTGCCGCAGAGCTTCCGGGTGCATGGTTGCTAATTCCTCTGGTGATCGAGAATCGAGTCTGGGGGAGTTTTTCGCTGAATGTGGCTCGGTATCATTTTCGCTGGAGTGAGGAGATTATTGAGCTGGCTACCGCTGTGGCCGATCAGCTCGAAATTGCCGTTCAGCAAGCTGAACTTTACCGCCGTGTCAAGCCGATCGCGCCAAACTCCTGGAAAATCAAACGGCTCTCGCCCAAGCTCAGGAAATTGCTCAAATGGGTAACTGGTCGCTTGATGTTGCGAGCGGTCAGATGGAATGGTCGGATAATATGTTTCGCGTTTTTGGCTTTGATGCGTCGCAACCCGCGCAACGTTGGCGACCATTTTGTCAGGATGGATTCATCCTGACGATCGTGAGGCGATCGAGCGTGAGTTAGCGAAGGCGATCGCCTGCGAGGGCACTCCAGAAGCGTGGCACGATCCCCAGCCAGAGCAACTGTTTGAACTGGATCTGCGCTTTTTTCATGTCGATGGTTTGTTGGGCTATATGGAAGTTCGAGCCGAGCCGAGGCATGATGAAACCGGAGCGGTTGTGCGGTTGGTGGGAACGTCGATTGATATTACCAATCGGAAACAAACCGAGCTGGCGCTGCAAGCAAGCGAAACTCGTTACCGCCAAGTGATCGAAGCGCAGACCGATTTTATTTTGCGATCGCGAGCGGACACAATGATTACCTTTGCCAATCCGGCATTGTGTAAAGCACTCGGTACATCCTTAGAAATGATTGTCGGTGCGCAATGGCTGGATTTCATCAACCCAGGGGACTTGCAGGGCAGTGCATTTCATCGGCTGCATGAAATTACCCCCGAAAATCCTCGATTTACGATCGAAAACCGTGACCGGCGTGCGGACGGTAGCGAAGGCTGGACGCAGTGGCTCAACGAGGGGATTTTTGATGAGCTGGGTCAGTTGGTGGAAATTCAGTCGGTGGGTCGAGACATTACCGAACTCAAACGAATCGAACAAACCCTACGCGATCGCGAAGAGCGACTGAGTTTGGTGACTCAAAATATGAGTGACTTGGTCAGTCTCCATCAACCCGACGGACACTATCTCTACGCGACCCCGTCGAGTGTCTCACTGCTGGGCTATCATCCCGATGATCTGATCGGGCGCGATGCCTTTGAATTGCTTCATCCCGACGATCGAACGCGCGTTCGCCAAGACTTTTATCGGCGTTTGCTTGACGGTCAGTCTCCCGTGCGGATTGTTCACCGGATTCGCCATCGTGATGGTCATTATCTATGGCTTGAAACGGTGGGTAAA
>JAAUPN010000224.1 GCA_012033105.1 Coleofasciculaceae cyanobacterium RL_1_1 | reverse complement strand
TGCCTCATTAATGTTGCTTGCACAGATCTTAAAACGGGTGAATGAGTCATGATCAATGGCATTAGTACGGCCTGTATTGTGATCGGTCTTATTTTTGGTTATGGGGAACCTGGCCACTACTGGGATCACGATCGGTCTTATTTAAATTGCATAGCCTATCCGTCGCGGACACCTTGGGTTCGATGGCGATCGTTGTCGGTTTGTTGCTCCAGATCCCACGCGAATGGCCGTTACTGATCTTGGCGCTGATTTCCCTGGCAATTTGGAACACGATTTTGGGCTACGTCTTGGCCTACTGTTCGACGGAGGAGCAACCGCATGACTAATACAATGACCGATCTCGACCTGCTGGCGATCGTGGTGCTGTTGCCGATCGCGGCGGTCATGACCCTGTGGCAGAAAGATCCCTATCACGCTCTGGTGGTGCGGGGGATTTTGGGCGCGATCGCGGCGCTGGTGTATGCGCTACTGGGGGCGGCGGATGTGGCGCTGACGGAGGCGCTGGTGGGGACGATGTTGGCGATCACGCTGTATGTTGTCGCGGTGCGATCGTCGTTGGTGTTGCGGTTGGGTGTGGTGGCGGAGTTAGCCGATTTGCCTGAGGTTTCGGACTTGCTCAACGAACCAAAATCGTCAGAACCGAGGGCGACACCACATATCTTTATCAATCCAAACAATAGTCCTGCTAGCGATTCCCCCTCGGATGAATTGTCCCCGATACGTGAGGCGATCATCTCCTCCCTGCCTGAACCGTTGATCGCCGATCTGCGCGATTTTTGCCGTCAGCATTTTCTTCGTCTCGAATTAATTTCATACTCCGATCGCGCCGCCCTACACGCCGCCCTCGAAACGCGAGATGTTCACGCTATTGGAGACGGTTCGGAATCGATACCACTCCTCGAAAATGCCGTATCAACGCCTCTTCCCTACCCGCTCACCATCCGAGTCCCGCGACTCTATGAACTGATGCAAGCCGAACTAAACCCCGCGATCGTTACCCTTCACCCCACCTTTCGGATTGAACCAACCGATCCAATACCCCTTTCCCCAGCCTCAAAGCCTTAATTTTTCATTCCAACACTCTAAACACCAAGCCTGATGAAATGGATTTATCTCGTCGCGGGTATCGCGTTTTTCCTCCAAATGCTGTGGCTCCCGAACCCGGCCTCAGATCTGACCAATATGGAAGTTGTCGCCTCGATCGTGCGTGATAGCGGCATCCCCAACGCGGTCTCTGGCATCCTGTTTCGCAATCGGTTGTACGACACCATTTTTGAGGTAGTGGTGTTTACCCTGGCGATTATGGGGGTGCGCTATCTGCTAGCCGATGAGCAACCCTCGCCCACGGTGCATCAGTTCACCGACCAACCATCGATCGTCTTGGCACGCCTCGGCGCAATGATTACAGCACTGGTGTGCGTCGAGCTGATGCTACGCGGACACCTGAGTCCCGGCGGTGGGTTTGCGGCTGGGGTGGCGGGCGGTACGGCGATCGGCTTGGTGGCAATCACGTCGCCTGCGGATTGGATGGAAGGGATCTACAAACGCTGGCGGGCGGCCATGCTGGAAAAGATCTCAGTGCTGATCTTTATCGTCTTGGCGGTGCTAACACTGGGCGGTTGGGCTTTACCCCTGGGCGACTTTGGGGGATTGATCAGCGGTGGATCGATTCCGTTGCTAAATATATTGGTGACGTTAAAGGTGGCGCTCGGATCGTGGGCGGCGATCGTGTTGTTTATTCGCTATCGCGGTTTGTTGTAGGCGATCGCCACACATCTAGGGCGCAAGCGTCTCGCCTGTTCCAGTGTGGCGATCTTGCCGCAGCTACAACACCGCGCCACATTGGGCGCAAAAGCGATCATCGGGCTGACCGAGATGGCCGCATTTCAGGCAGGTTGTGGGCTGGTTGGCCGTGGGTGTATGGCGTTTAGAGTCTTGATCGGAAACCGGCTCATCCTCGATCTGAGAGAGAGGCATGGAGGTGAGCGGCATCATCAATGGCATCATGGGCGGCGGCGGCATACTGTCGTCACCTTGCACTTCAATACTTAACCCTTCGATCTCAACCTCAAAGCGCCCGTGGGTTGCAACGATCGTCACCACACTGCGATCGCCATCCTGCTTAACCTGAGGCGGTTCGAGCCAGGAGCCGGACTCGGTTGTATTTTGGGTTTGCTCGAACTGTCCCGGTAGGCTGCGTTCGGCGGAGACGATCGTGTACTCACCCGGATTTTCCACGTTAATTTCCGTGCCGTCCGCCGATGTCCAACTGAGATCCCACATGTCAGACATTGCTCGACTCCCCGCTTTATTGCTTGTGCGTATCTTTCCTTGCTCTATTCTGACAAATTGAATCGGAGTTCATCGAATTAATTTCTGTAAAGCGAGGCTTGCTTTCTGGAACAACGAATGATCAATGCTCGTCGTTGTTAATCTAGGTCGCGTCGTCTTTTTGCGTGCATGCTGTGCATCTATCGAATCCATCGAATCAATCAATTCACTCGTATGCTGATGCGATGTTGCAGCGTAAATGATGCAGATGATCGTGACTGATATAGCATAAGCCGATTGTATTAGGACACTCTCGTCTAAGTTGAAAACCGCACTATTTGCTTCGCAAAGGCTACGCCAACGACTTCGCTCAGTGCTCTCAGCTTTTTTTATACGTCCTAACCAAATCGTTTTTTGCTATAGCAATGCATCACAGCCATTGTGTTTAAGTTTCGTTTTACGCTTCGTTTTAAGTTTTGTTTTAAGCCCGAACTCCCGTTTGATCGGCTTAATCTGTGTTTGATCAATCGGATCAAACTTAGATCAATTGCTTTTTTTATGGATAGTTCGAGCTTTAAATCTTTCGCTCCTGTTCGACCTTCTCCACTTCCAAAACCATGCAATTCTCCTTACGCTTAACGATCGCCAGTTGCCTGGGTAGCTTGATCCTCGCACCGCTTGCGATCGCCCAAATCCCCCAAATTCCTGACGATACAAGTCGATCGCCCGATCGCCAAGATCCAACCGTCAGCAACGCAGAGGCACGGTTCACCTGCGAGCAGATCGGCGGACGCGACACGGTGATGTATCGCCCGGAAAGTCAGCCGGGAGAGGCGTACGCCTGGGTGACGCCGACGGCGATGGGGGCGGGTTGGAGTAGCGATCGACGCTGTCGCGAAATTGCCCGTCGCCTTGAGGTCTATCGCCCGGATGGTTTGCTGGAGCTGGCGAACGGCTACGAAAATAATTACGACACGGTCTGTGTCACGACGGAGCGCGATCCATCATGTCGCATCGTGCTGACCGTACCGCCGGGACAAGACCCGCAGATTACCCGCGATCGTACCTTTCAAAATATTGTGGTTGCCGACAGTGGGACACAAACCCAGCCGGTGACGGCACTGACCGATACGGGACTGGGCGGCTGGAATGGTACAAGCGGTAGCCGTAACTGGCCGCTGAACGATGGCGGCGGTCTGTCGAATTCGGGCGATCTCGGGGCGATCGTTGGCGATATTCTCGGAGGGAGCCAAGCCGGTAGCACGCTGCGGATTATGAGCAGTCGCGATCGCATCGATCTGCGCCCGTTTTTGGATGCAGCGGATGGCGGATCTGGGGCGATGTTGTCCTCTGGGCGATCGGTCTTGCTGGATGGCACACCGAAGCCGTCCTCCGGCTCAAATCGTTTCAATCCCGATGCTTTCCGCTAGATCCGCACGATTTACGCTCCAACGGATCAACGCAACCGGATGCGCACCCATCCCAATTTGCCCGAAGGTGCGACAATACGAAACGCCAAATGACTTAACCGCCTGTGGCCGTGTTGAGTGCGATATTGACTGTGATATTGAGTACGGCATTCGATTTGTCCATTTCGGGAGAGTTGGGAGCGATCGCCCATGAATATTTCTAAATTTTTGCGTCTGTCGCTGGGTCAGTGGCGATCGCAGCGCACGGGGCATACCTGGGATACGTGCGAAATCGACGATCTGAATATGACGCTTGAGATCGTGGCGCTGGCGATCGATGATGAGTCGGTGGTGCGGGTGTGTCGTCAGTGCGATCTCGATCCAGATACGGCAACGTTTCCGTTTCAAGTGACCTGGCAACACACCGGACAAACCGAGGTGGCGCCGGACGATCGGGGTATTTTTGTCCCCATTCCTCAGCCAGATAATGCTAACTTTGGCCGGATGTTGCAGTCTCATCGCAATAGCAGTTCACCCGTCACCGTGGGGAAATATCATTTCAACCCGGACGGCACGTTTGTGCTGACGACGGAACATCCTGCGACGATCATCGAGGAAAAATCTGGTTCGCGACCCCCAATTTGCGCCTCCAAGTCTTCGTCTCGAAGCCAAAGGTCGCAGGCGATCAAGCGACGACGACATTTATTTCCGAAAATCGTCTCATCGGCACGACACCCGCTGCTGCGATCGCCACAGCTTAACCCCATGTGTGTTCCCCGCCCCACCCCAAAACCGAATCAACCCATGATTCGGGTTGACCTCACGCCTCGCAAAGCTTCTCTGGATGATTCCAACGTTTCCCGCCTAACTTTCGTCGAGCTGCGCCCTTGGCAGCCGGATGATCGCGCGGCGGCGGCGGCGGTCATCGCTGGCGTGTTAGCGGAGTATGGGCTGGGGTGGGAGCCGGAGGGCGCGGATCGGGATGTGGTTGAGGTGGAGGCGTGTTATGGCGATCGTGGCGGTGAGTTTTGGGTGATCGAAGCGGAGGGCGCGATCGTCGGTACGGGGGCGTTTTATCCGATTGATCGCAACCCGGATGCGTGCGAAATTCGTAAGATGTACCTCGATCGAGCGGTGCGCGGACGCGGTCTGGGTCGATTTTTGCTGCACTGGTTGGAGCAGCGGGCGATCGCCCAAGGTTTGCGTGAAGCCTGGATTGAAACGGCGTCGGTACTGGTAGAAGCCGTGCAGCTTTACGAGGCCGCAGGTTATCAGCCGAGTACGGGCGTTGAAACGGCGCGTTGCGATCGGGTGTACCACAAATCTCTAGAAGTAGGGCAAACGCAGAGATATGGATTTTGATTATCTGTCCATTGATTATCGGATGGTCTAAGTAGATCAAGCCAATTCATGAATGTTATACGTAACCCAAGCTTCTAGCTTGTCTGCAACCAGGATGGTTAAGTTACGCAGTTTAAGTCGCTTTCCTTATCCCGTACTCACGTTAATTAGTTGTCTATCTTCCAGATTTAGTGTGAGCTATAACCGCACCATTCACTTTGCCGATACCGACGCGGCGGGCGTTGTTTATTTTGCGACGTTGCTATCGATTTGCCACGAAGCTTACGAAGATGCGCTGATGAAGTCGGGCCTGGATTTGGCTCGTTTTTTTAGCGGACAAATTTTGAGCGGGCAAGTCACTAACCAACGTCGGTGATCATTCCGATCACCCATGCGGAGATTGATTTTCGTCGCCCGTTGTACTGTGGCGAAGATATTACGATCGAGCTGTTCTGGCAGGCGGAAGTGAAAGATGAGTCCACCCAGGATGTTTCTGAATTTGTGATCGTTTATACGATTGTCCACAATCACAGCGCCAAGGTCGCAGCGCGTGCGATGACGCGCCATGTTTGCGTCGATCGCCGAACCCATGCACGGGTCGCGATTCCCTTAGAGTTAGAACGCTGTATGTGTCAAGCCTAGAATTCCTAAGCGTTAGAATGAGAGACCGGCGATCGCGAAATACGTTTGAGTTGATCCGTTGAGTCCGTCTATCTGTGATGTTGCCTGACATCAAACATCAAATTCCTCTTCAACCAACGCGCGTGACCTTTGCCAATTTTGCCGAACTCTGGGTTTATCTCCTCCCGCCGATCGCCGGGGAATAATCGGCTATTTCACGAACGATATCGCGATCAAGATGCTGTTTCGGCCTTATCGTCCTTACTTCATCGGTAGCTATCGTCTTCCGTTTACACCCGGTCTCATTCCACGCAATCAAGGCCGACTAGCGCAGCGGGTGGCGGACACGATCGTCAATTCGCTGCTGACGCCGGAAGAGTTACAAAAGTTGACACGGCGGTTGTTGGCGATCGAGCGGGTTCGATCGGCGATCCTGTGGCTCCTGACAACCGCGCGGGATAGCCTCAAAACCGAAGATCCTGACTCGAAAGCGGTGCGCGTCGTTTCGGGAATTTTGCATGATTT
>JAAUPN010000050.1 GCA_012033105.1 Coleofasciculaceae cyanobacterium RL_1_1 | reverse complement strand
GGCGAGTCCAGGTGATCTCATTGGTCGTGTAGACCGCCGGTAACCGATTCAGAGCGTAGGCGATCGCGTCGTTGAGGTCACAGTGGGCTTGATGATCGATTGGTAACTCGTACAGGCGATGCTCAAGTGCCTCAATCACGAGCGCTTCCATAACGTTACGGTAGGTCGGTTGTGATGCCATTGGAGTTGATGAGGTGAGGTTGCTTGACAAGGGGGCGGGGAAGAGGCTGATGCGGTGGGGTGAGGGAATGCCGGAAAACAGCCTAGGGTTGTCGATGACGATCGTGAAATAGGTGAGACCGATCACAATTTCCTGAACCGTTCACGTGAACGTGAATTGGTCGTCATCACGGCTTTTGCCTGTAGGGCTGTTGTGCCGATAGACTCATGTGGTCTCATGCCTTACTTACGATCGAGACGTTCAGATTGAATTGATTGTTTCGATTGCTTTAATAATTTCAATCGAACATAGCGCAATTCCCGAATTGCTTCAGGCAAAAGTCAGGAGTTTTCAATACATTCCTCCTTCATTCATCAGCTTATTATCCGTGATTTACGTTGTTTGTAACTTAACTTAAACCTCTACTCAATTAAACTCTAGGAATTAGTGTGGTAATTGGTTTTGCTCAACTAAAAAAGTTAGTAACTTACACTACGGTTTTTGTATTAAAAAAGTAATTTTGGCTACGTTCTTAGGATAAATCTAGTGACTTCGGGATAAGAAAATTCACTGAAAGCGATAGGATATCGCGGGCGAATTGCCATGCGCCCGATGTCAATCCAGGACTTACGCACTGATCGGCTAGAACAACGCAAAACATCCTAATTGAGTTGTATTGGGTTGTGGGTTGAGCGACTTAAACCCGTTCTAGTTCGGGGACGGTGTCAAGCTGTGGGGGAAAGACGGAGGGTGCGGTATCGTTCTCGCTTGGGAGCCAGTTGATCAAGGGGAGTGGTAGTAAAGTTGTGAGGTTGGTGATGAGTACTAATAACCACAACCGCTCGAAATTTTCGGGGGTGACTTGCATCCAGTGGGTTAGGAGAGCGCCTAATTCTTGCGAGACGGCTCCGGCAATGTTGAAGACGGACATCAGGAGTGCGAACAGGGTGGCTTCGATGCCGGGTGGGCACAGTCGCGCTGCCAGAACGAGGACGGGCATAAAGGCGATTTGACCGGCGACGGTTAGCACGAGGCTATCGCCGAGGCTGAACCAACGGTCATCAATACCGATCGCTCGGTTGGCGTGGGTGACCAAAATTAATGCGGTTAAACCGAGTCCGGCGGAAATCACGATCGACCAGCCGAAAATTTTTCGCAACGGCACAGCTTTAAAAAAGCGTTGAAACATCCAGATGCCGAGGAGGGATGCCACACTGGTGACCAAGCGCACTCGCCCGAGAAATTCTGGCTCAAACCCGAGTTCATTGGTTGAGAAGAAGAAAAAGGCGGAGTCGGCGGAGGGGGTTGCTTGCCAGAGAAAGAGAAACAGCGTGGGCATCCAAATCGCTTTCTGGCTGATGGCGGTTTTGAGTAGTCCGATTTGCTGTTTGACCTGGGAGAAGTCGGCGCGATCGCTCGTCGGCTGTTCGGCGATCAAACCGGCCACAGCGGAGACGATCAGCGGAAAGGTAGCCGTAATTAAGAAAATGGTTTGGATGCCGAACTGTTGCAGTAGCGCCCCGCTGAGGTAGGCCGTGATAATTCCGCCGATCGCTGAGGCTCCCCAACAGAGCGATTGCAGCGCCCCGGCGTTACTGTGGGATTCGATTCGTGCCCGTTCAACCACGAGAGAATCAACGATCACGTCACTCACGGCGACGGAGAGGGAACTGAGGGCGATCGCGATCGTGGCTTGCCAGGGCTTATCGACGATCGTGGCCAGTCCGACCCAGGCGATCGTGCCGAGCAGTCCCGCCAACACCAAATAGGTTCGCCGCCGGTAGCCAAACAGGGGTAACCCATCGGAGAGAAACCCGAAGAGCGGCTTGACCATCCACGGTAGCGCCACGACCCCAAGTAGGGCGGAGACTTCCGCTGGACTGAGGGCGAGGTCGTCTTTCAAGAAAAAGCTAATGGCAAGCCGCGCTAAACCGAGGATGCCCTGAACGAAGTAGACCAACAAAATGGCGATCAGTTCTGGGGTGGGTTCGTTGCCAAGTAGCAGCTTGTCCTTAACCGTGGTTTTAAGGCGATCGAGGGTATTTGGGGTAACGAGCATACGTTACGGGGGGTTAATTTTTCTTAATGATTCTGGTTCCATGATAACCGGCTCGCTCCATGTCCGTTTTTTGGTCTGGTTTGCTTGGTCTGATTTATTTAGTCTGATTGGCTTGGGTTGCTCGCTTGGGCTGATTCACCGTCGCGATCGCGGTTAACTGCGCCTTGGCTTTTGAGAGAGACTCGAACCATTCCCGCGTCGGGTCGCTATCGGCTACGATTCCCGCTCCCACTTGACCCCAAACGTGATCCCCGGTTTTGAGTAATGTCCGAATCAAGATATTGAGATCCAATCGTCCCCGCCGATCGAGATAACCACAGGAACCATAAAACAGGCTGCGTCGCACCGGTTCCAACTCTTCAATAATCTCCAGACATCGCACCTTGGGGCAGCCCGTAATCGTCCCACCGGGAAACATTGCCGCCACCAGATCGATCGCGTCACGCCCTTCCGCCAAATCTCCCACCACATTGCTAACAAGATGCATCACGTGACTGTAACGCTCAATGACCAACAATTCATCCACCGCCACGCTGCCCCAGCGACAGACCCGCCCCAAATCGTTCCGCTCTAGATCCACCAGCATCACATGTTCCGCATTTTCTTTGCGGTTCCCCAATAGCTCTTGGGCGTAAACTGTATCGGCGTCGGTGGTTGATCCTCGGGGTCGTGTTCCGGCGATCGGGCGGGTTTCGGCCTGACGATCGGTCAGCTTGACCAGCCGTTCGGGTGAACAGCTTGCCATCTCGCCCCACGGTGTTTTCCAGTAGCTCGCAAAAGGGGACGGGTTGATCCGGTGGAGTTCCTGATAAATGTCCCAGCCGGTGGCAGTGGTGGCTTGAGCAAAGCGTAGGGAGAGGTTGGTCTGGAAAATATCCCCGGCGCGGATGTAATCCTTGGCACGGCAGACCATAGCCTCATAGTCCGCTTTTGTTGTGACAAAGTGAGGCTGGATCGCTGGATCAGGGGAGTGTCTGGCGATCGTTGTGTCGCAGGGTAGGGGCGATCGTCGATCGTGTAAAAATTGCTGCCACGCGCGATCGAGCCGATCGAGCTGTGCCAACGTCGTCGCGGCTAGCCACAACTGATCCGCTAGCTCGTCGGCAACGGCAAAGCATTCCGGCTCGTACCAATAGGCCACCGGAAATGTCAACAACTCCGGATTTTGCCACGGTAAGCGTTCCACTTCCCAAGCCGCATCATAGCCAAGCCAGCCCAGCCAGCCGCCCACAAAGGGAAGATGAGCCGGTGCGTTACCGATCGCAGTCCGCTGCTGAAGTTGATGGCGTAACCAGGGAAAAATCCGACCAATCGGCGGTGTCCCCAGAACGAGCTGACCGTTGGCTCTGCGGGGCTGACCCGCCGCGATCGAGTAGCGCGACAGACGTGGGTTATCGCTACGGATTGGGCTTTCGAGTAAGGTGGCGATCGGCTCGCGATCAAACCCAAGCGCGACGAACACATCCGATCCCGTGGCCTCCCTTAACGGTACGGGTCGCCACAGCCAGGGAGAAGAAGTCATAGTACGTACACAAAGATGCTGATCTCAACCCGCATTAAATGCGATCGTACAGTCCTTGCATGACCTCAAGTAACGTTAAAAGTTGCTGCCACTCTGGCACATTGCCGCGAGGACTGTCCGCCCATTCATGCTTGAGCGATCGATGTAGATGACTCATCAGCACACGAGGTTCGGTCTCAGTGATCGTGCTTGAGGTCGTGCTTGAGGTCGCGCCTGGGTCAGCTATGGAGTTAGACGGCGAATCATTGGTGGTTGTGGCGGTAGACGGGATGACGTTATCCTCGTCTACCTCATCCATCTTTAGTGGGTGCGCATCTTCGAGTAAATCCTGGGCGGTGCTTGCCAGGATGAGGGCGCGTTCCGATAAATTTTCGGGCAGGGCAGGGCGATCGGAGAGATAAAGCTCGGCAATTTCGATAAAGAGTAGGCGAGCGCTCTCTGTCCATTGCAGAGGCGGGTATTGCGCCCAGGTGGCTTCAGTTAAGCCACGATTACGCGCGGTTTCGAGGATTTGTCGGGCTTGTTCAGCCGTCGGCATTGCCTTTTGAGCCAGTCCCATGGGCACGACGGGCGAATCGCCCAAGCAAGCCCGTGCTAGATCGAGAAGCACCTGGCGTACCTGAGCGACCCACTCGAATTCTTTTGTGCTCCAGTGTAGGTCAGTCATCTAAGTTTTATAAGTAGTAAATGGGGTCTGAGAAACAAGTTCAAGGGCAGAATTGCCGTGACCGAAGTAGCCCAAGGCCAATCAACATCACGCTTACAATCTATTTGTCAGTGAGTTTCCATACGCCATCCCAGTCTTCATTGGGTGGCTGTTGCTCAAATAACATGCAGCGCTCGACGTGAAGTTTCGCCGCTTTGTTTTTCGGATCGATCGCCAACACGGCCTTAAACTCTTCGCGAGCATTGTGGAATGCTTGCTTCGATTTGGCAATAAAGGGTGGACGCAAGAGATCGATAAATTTTTCGATCTGCGCCAGCTTCATTTCGTTGGCTTCCTCTTCCAGCATCTGCTTGGCGGTCTCGTCGCCCGTGAATTGCTTGAGCTTGGCGATCGCCAAGCGTTTAATCAAGCGCGGCGTCAATTGTTTCACCTTAAACGGTAGCGTTCGATGGAACTCCGCGTCAGTGATCTCGTTCCAACTGGTCGCATTGAGCATCCGCAAAAGCGCCTCTTCGCCGATCACCTCGATCAACGCCTCACGCGACCAGTTGCCCAACATATCCTTGAGCATTTTCTCCGGCTCGAAGCTGAGTTGAGCAATCTCCTCATCGGACAGCTCAGACACAGTGTGAAGCACCACGATCAGCTCTTCCATCGATAGCTTTTCGTAGGCGGGCTGGAGGTAGTATTGACGGCCTGCGTGGTAGCGATCGATGATTTCCTGTTGTTCTGGCTCTACTGGACGCGCCAGCTCGCCTTCTTTTAAGGCAATCAGCTCATAGATCGTAACGGGCTGGGTTTTCCCCTTCACCGTGATGAAATCCAATTCGCGAACCACCAGCTTCTCGGCGTAGGCTAAATAGGTTTGTTCGCTAATCACGAGGTCGGTTCCATACTGTTTGCTCGTCCCCTCAAGGCGTGAGGCGAGGTTCACCCCATCCCCGATCGAGGTCAGCTCCATCCGTTTGCTTGAGCCGATATTGCCGCTCACCACCTTATCAGAGTGAATCCCCATGCCGATCGCGATCGGCATCTTGCCGTCCTCGACCCGACGGGCGTTGAATTCCTCCAGACGCTGACGCATGGCGATCGCCGTTTGCAAAGCACACCATTCATGATCGTCAAGCGGTGCAGGCGAGCCAAAGACCGCCATCAAAGCATCGCCGATGTATTTATCCAACGTGCCGCCATACTTAAAGACCGCATCGACCATTTCCTCGAAGTATTCGTTGAGCATCGTCACGACTTCTTCAGGCTCGAGCTTTTCGGTCAAGGTCGTGTAGCTCCGAATATCGGAGAACAGTACCGAGACCTGTTTACGCTGACCCCCCAGACCTGTATTGCCGCTGGCAAGCAACGCTTCCGCCACCTCTGGCGTCATGTACTTGTACATCAGATTTTTGACTTCCATCTCGTCACTGATGTCTTCCATCACCACCAATGCACCATTCACCTTGGCGGGATCGATCGCATCGGCCATCGAATTAATCGACAGGTTAATGCTTTGATCCTCGCGATCGTCACCATAGACCAGTAATTGGTTGGGATAGTACTGTTGCCGATCTTTCTCCTCCTGGGGATGGAGAGCCGCTGCAAACCATTCAGAAAATTTCCCTTCTTTGAGGTGAATTCGATCCGCTAGCGATTGACCTTCCAACGTGGCCGATTCCTCCACGGAAAAACCGAGGAGTGCGATCGCGCTCTCATTGGCCGCAATAATATTGCCGACCTTATCGGTCGAAATCACACCATTACTCAAACTGCGCAGGATATCCTTTTGCCGCTGTTCCTGCTGCTTCACTGTCGCGAACAACTTGGCATTTTGCAGCGCCACACCGGCCTGGGTGTTAAACGCTTGCATAAACTCTTTGTCTGTATTGTTGAAACTCGCTCGCCACGCCTCGGGAGGTTCCGGCCAGGTGGTGGGATCGTAGGGCGGAAACTCACCCTGACGTTTCTTATTGATCAGCTGCGTCACGCCAATCAGCTCATCGTCCGCATTAAACACCGGCATACACAACAGGCTGCACGTTCTGTAGCCCGTCTTTTCGTCGGTCTTTCTCGACAAATCCGATCGCTCGTCCTTATACAAGTCAAACGGGATCAAAATCGGCTCATGACTCTCGGCCACCATGCCTGCAAACCCAGCATTACGGGGAATCCGAATCTCGGTCGATTGGCCATTGATCGGAATCTTCGTCCACAGCTCGCCTTTCTCTTCGTCGAGTAGCCACAACGTACTGCGATCGGCATTCATCAACTCCTTGGCCTCATCCATCACCCGCTTCAGCGTGTCTTCCAAATCAAGACTGCTCTTGCTTAACGAGTTCACCGCTGCCATCAAAGCCGACGCGGCTCTCTGCTTCTGCGTCGCTGCGTAAAACGCCTTGGATGACTCGAGAATCAGGCGAATCGATGGGCCAAACTCACGAAAGACATCCTCATCATCCGGCGTGAACCCCTTGGGATCAATACGCTCTTGAAGCGCTAAATGCGGCTGCGCATCGAGTTTCAGCTTGTTAATCAGCTGCACCACCGCAACGAGTGTGCCGGTCTCTTCATTGAGCAACGGCATCGTCAACATCGTGTATGTCCGATAGTTGTTCTGCTTATCGAGTTTTTTCGCCGTCTCCGATCGCGGATCGTCGTAAAAATCGTAGGGAATACAAATCGGCTCCTTATGCGTCGCCACTTCCCCCGCGATCCCCACCGTGGCTGGAAACCGAATTTCTAAAGCATTGCCCTTTTCATCCTTGGCAACGATCGTAAAGAGTTCGTCTTTCTCTTCATCAAGCAAAAAGATCGTCGCGCGATCGGCATGGAGTAACTCACCCGTCTTCAGCGTGATCGACTGCAACATCTCATCGAGAATTGCATCGAAACCCTGGCTATCGAGCAGACTATCGAGCATTCCGAGAGTCTGATTAACAACCGCGAGCTTTTCCTCAACGCCTTTAACGACGCTTTTAAAGTCATCCCGGTTCAGCGGTGCAAGAAACGTCTGAAAATTCCCAGACGTTGTCGCTAAAGCACTATTTCCATTGATCGATGACTCTTCTGACGGTGGTTTTGGTGGAGGGTCTCCAGCATAGTTAGCCTGGACGTCGATGATAACGTCCGTCTCGATGGAAGAGTTCGGAGATGCAGAGGTCATAGCTCGCTGTAAAAACGGGGATAGCGGGATAGCGTTGCGTCGCTCAAGTCAGGATTTTTTGTTCAATGAACATTAGTTAGTCAATGCCGAACGATGCTGCTAACCGCTTTTTTACAATTTAGGGCGTGTCATCAATTAATCGTAAAACCCGTATTGGGTAAGCTATGGAACACCCTGCCCAACCAAGATAGGAGCTGTAAACCTTGCTGGGTAAGCGCTAGAAATCTAATTGATAACAGCCCCCAAAATTACGACTCGGGCGATGACGAGACGCAGATGGCGACAGAAGCAATCGTACTAGAGTCATGGGGAGTTGTGAGCCATGGATACCTATGGATATAAACCCCATAGGCGGCTCGCGCAGTACAGACTCCAGAATCTAAGACAAAGTAACGGTTGCAGCCAAAGCCGTGTTTCTACACATTATGGACTAGGTTTTCAAAAATCACCCAGTTACACCAGCCGGATTTCAACAAATTGCAGTGCCGAACCTAGCTTTTTTCTCAAATCAGGACGTGATCACAGGCACTGTATTCGGGAAGATTCGGGGAAATTGATGGCTAACATTTCCCGGAAAAATTTCAGATAACCTCTTGGCCAACCTTTCTGATTTTTAAGAGTCGTCTGTTGTTGCTGCTGAGATCACCTGATCCCAGTCTTATGTCAAAAAACTGACATAAGACTGGGATCAGGTGATCTTTGTTAAGATCTCATGACAAAAAGAGCAGGATCGCCGGTCATTTCGTGAAAACCATGTTGCGAGGTGATGAAATATCAGTCACAATCTGAGCCATTAAGGTCAACATAAATGCTCGGCTTGAATAGCTGTTCCTGAGCGATCAGGGCACTTTGTTACGAATTCACGACGTAAGAGGAGGTTATAAACCTAGCCATGGCACAAGAACGAATTCCCCTGGAAGAACTAACCTTGCGTCAGCTCCGCCGAGTCGCAAGCGAGTACAAGGTTTCCCGTTACAGTCGTATGCGCAAGGTGGAGCTAATCTCGGCGATTCGCTCCATTAATCCCAATGCCACGGCGATCGCAGTCGCTGACTCTAAAACTGAGACTGAGCGCTCAATGGTGGGAGCATCGGTCACCTCTACTGAAACCTTAAACGTAGAGTCTGATGTCATTGCTCCGGTTACCTCCTCGACTGAAGCATCGCCGGTTCAAGAACGTTTAACTACCCCTGATAGTTCCCCCGTTATGGCTCAACAAGAATCATCTTTCGTTCCCCCCCAAGCAACAGCGACTCAGGCTACAGCAGGATTTACGAATACAGCCGAGGAGCAAGAAACGGTTGAGGCGGCGAAGTTTGCGATGGGGATCGAAGAAACGGATCGTCCAACCCCGGAAGAGATGGCTGCGATCGATGCTAATTTGCCGGAACTGCCGAATGGTTATGGTGCAAGCCGCATTACGCTGCTCCCTCGTGATCCCCAATGGGCTTACTGCTACTGGGATGTGCCGAACGAGCATAAAGAAGAACTGCGTCGCCAAGGTGGGCAGCAGTTGGCTCTACGCATCTACGATGTGACGGACATTGACCTCAATGTTCAAGCACCGCACAGCATTCAAGAGTACGTCTGTGATGAATTGGCGCGTGAGTGGTATCTGCCGATTCCGGTGAGCGATCGCGACTATGCGATCGAAGTCGGCTATCGCACGGCGGATGGTCGCTGGCTCATGCTGGCGCGTTCTGCTTCCGTACATGTGCCGCCCGTCTTCCCCTCCGACTGGGTTGAAGATGTCTTTGTCACGATCCCCTGGGATGAAGACCTGCGCGGTCAAACCTTTGCAACCCTGGTTCCTCCGGCCAAAAAAGTGATCAAAGGTGCTCCAAATCCTCAGTATGACGAGGTCTTCAACCTGTCAGAAGCGGCTGAAGCACAACGCATTGCGGGTTCTCTCTTTGGTTCGATGCACCAGGTATCCGAAGAAAGCCTCAGTTCCTATATCTTCCCGTCCGGTGTCGGTAGCTGGGCTTCGGTTCCCACCGCTTCCGGTATTGGTGCGGTTACCGCTTCGGGCGTGGGCATGGGTCTGATGGAAACCCCCGAATTTATCACCCGTCGGGTGCAGGTTTGGGCTTCAGTGCTTCGGTTCCCAACCGTGAGCAAACGCCGCGTAAATTCTGGCTGGTGGCAGATGCCGAACTCATTGTCTACGGTGCAACAGAGCCGGATGCAACGGTGACGATCGGCGGACGCCCGATCAAGCTAAACCCAGATGGTACCTTCCGCTTCCAGATGTCATTCCAAGATGGCGTGATTGACTACCCCCATCATGGCGGTGGCCGGTTGATGGAGTCCAAACGCGATCAGTTCACATGAACTTCGAGCGCGAAACGCCGTCACGTAACACCAACACGAAAGCGGAAGCTGTGGAAGAGTGGATTTCCTAGGATTCTAGGATGAGTAAGTCGAGGACTTTCATCACCTGTCGTTCAACTCACTCACTTCTCTCTGATCCAACTTGTCGGTAAATGGAGAAGCCCCCCTGCGATCGTGATCGCAGGGGGGCTTTTTATCCCCATTCCAAAACGTTAGTCACCACGAGTATGATGCCGTGAACGTCAAGGTTTAAAAAGGCTTAAACCCGCATTTCGACTCCGCTCAACGCTCTGAGGCGAGATTGGTGTATTCGATTCAACGGACTTGGCATCAGAACTGGAGCCGGTCTTCAAGCACGAAAAACGGCAGCATCACGAAATTGCGAGCCGCCGTTTAACACTGAACACTGAACTGAATAAATAACTCAGCGCTGCCAAACGACTCTAGATGAGCTTGACACCGCGCAGGGTCAGATAGATAGCCGATGCTGTCGCAAACGCACCAACCAAAATTGCGAGATATAAACCAAGTACAGACACGAGCAAACGCTCCTCTATTTAATAGAACCGAATTTATCTAGCCTCAATTAAACCCCGTCGTTTAATGTTTAGGCAATCTCTAGGGAACCATTTGACTGGAATATTCGGTATTGTCGTGGGCGCTACAGATCAAACAAGCGAAAACCGGACGAGACCCTGCATCGGAATGAGTCTGAGGTCGAATCCTAGCGGCAGGGAGATTCGGTTTACGCTATCGTGAATCGACAGTGAGTGATCCAACGGGTGATGGGCGAGGTTACTCGTCGTCAGCGTCAGCTTCACTGGTGGGATAGACAAAGCCTTTCGAGCGACCGGTGAGGATAGATTTACCGAGAGAGAGGGCTTTTTCTGCCGCTTTTTCGGCTTTACGATTCCAGTGAGCCCGACGTTGATCGCGCTTCGTTTTCGAGGTTTTCTTCTTGGGAACTGCCATGGTATTTACAACGTGATTACAAGACGCCAAACCTTCCTATCTTAGACTATCTCACGGCCTAATTCTGACGGTTCTCGCTTGTTCCTTTACTTTTCTAATCCTGTCCCATCCTGTGACATCTCAATCGAATCTACCAACAATTCAACGGTTTCCGACAGCGGACGTGGCGATCGCGGTGCATGACTTACATGTGCGGTATCCGGATAGTCCACCGGTGCTGCAAGGTTTAGAGTTAGAGATCCGTGAGGGTGAGCGTGTGGGGACGATCGGGCCGAATGGTGCGGGAAAAACGACGCTGTTTTTGTCGTTGTGTGGGGTGATTGAGCCGAATCGGGGTGAGATGGCGCTATGGGGTCAGCCGGTGAAGGTGGGAGCCTTTCGACCGGAGTTGGGATTGGTGTTCCAAAATCCGAGTGATCAGTTGTTTTGCGCGACGGTGTGGGATGACGTGGCGTTTGGAGCGCAGAATATGGGGTTGTCGGCGGTGGAGGTGGAGCAGCGGGTGTTGCGGGCGCTGGAGGTGACGGGAGTGACGGAGTTGGCGCAGCGTCCGCCGCATCATTTGTCGGGGGGACAGAAGCGGATGGTGGCGATCGCGGGGATTATTGCGATGCAGCCGCGTGTGGTGATTTACGATGAGCCGAGTGCGAATCTGGATTTGCGGGCGCGGCGGCGGCTGATTGATTTTTGCAGCAGTCGCAGGAGACGATGGTGATTTCGTCCCACGATTTGGAGTTGTTGATCGAGGTGTGCGAGCGGGTGGTGTTAATTGATCAGGGTCATGTGGTGGCGGATGGGTCGCCGCGCGAGATTATGGGTGATCAGGAGTTGATGGAGGCGCATGGGCTTGAAAAGCCGCATTCACTGCTTCCTCATCGCAATCCTCATCATTCTGCGTGACGTTTGCTCACGTTTTGACGGATTTGAGAGCTTCTAGGCGTTCGCTGAATCGCATGGGCTTTACGGAGATAACGAACTTCGATCAAACGCGATCCCTAAACGTAGGGCTGGATTGTTATCCCACCGATCGCCGACGTGAGCATAAATGCAGGTTGTACGCGGATCAGCATGACCAAGCAGATCTTGCACTTGGCGTAGGTCGCTCCCGATCGTAAGGCCAACGTTCCCGCTGTATGCCGTAGACTGTGCGCTGAAATTGTTCGACCTGCGCCGTATTTCAGGCCGGTTTGTTTGAGGTAGTGATCGACGATCGAGCGGATACCACGTCGCGATAGGCGCTGTCCCCCCGCACGATTGCCCACGGCCACAAACAGGGGATCACTGGGTTTCGTCGCCGTCCGAGCCTGACGCTGTTCGATGTAATCCATCAACAGCGTCGCAATTTGCGGTGTTAACGGTACAACGCGAATATTACGCTTACCTTCAACCCGCACGCCCAGATTTTGTCCCTGGCGGATCACGTCGCTGAGGTTTGCGCGGTGCATCTCCACGGTGCGGGGTCCCTCTAGGGTCATGATGGCTAGCAGTGCTAAATCCCTTGCTGCCTTGAGGCTACCATCGCGTTTAACAGCGGCGAGCAGGGTTTCAACCTCGATCGACTCAAGATAGGTGATGCGCTCGGCGGGATCGCGCTTTTCCCGTGGGGGCTTAACTCCAGCGGCGGGATTCAGTGGAATCAGGCCGCGTTCGACGGCAGCTTGGTAAAACCGACGCACGACGGACAGCTTGAGCGCGATCGTAGCCGGTTTAAAGCCCTGCGTTTCGATCGCCCAGCGGCGGTAGCGCTTAATATCCTCCTTGGTCGCCGTTGCCGGTTCGACCTGGTGGGCTTCGCACCACTGAACATACTGAACGAGTTGGCGACGGTAGGTGTTAAGGGTGTCGCTCGCGGCATCGCCTGCGCTCACGTCGATTTCGAGGAAGTCAGCAAACACCGCCAAGAGGCGATCGGTTGTAACAAGGTCGCTGGGTGGGGTTGAGGCTAGCACGGCAGGGCGATCGCAGAAAGAGTAGCGAAATCGTGATGCAAAGCGATAAAGCAACACCAGAGGTTCAAGGATAATAATGGCAACTATAGAACCCGCTGTCGTTTGATTGTATCGGTTGTGTTCAACTACTAGATGTGTGCTCGCTTGAATCCTCTAAATCCTCAACCGCGTTTGTCTGAATCTAAGCCCAAGAGGAAGCCGAAAAAAGCGCCACCCTTTCCTAAAGGGAAAGTGGTGCGACACCGCCGACTGCATGAACTTGAAGAACGCTTACATATCCCCATTACCACCGCGATCGCGATCGGCGTTACAAGCTGCCTGATCGTTGGTCTGTACGGTGTTTGGAGACAACAGCATCAAGGGTTTGAGTACATTTCTTTTCGATCGGAAACCCTACAGCGCTACCCCTACAAAAGTCGTAATCTGGTGTTGCTGGCGGACGATCGCCACTTTGATTCCGAGACGATCGACGATATTTTGACCATTCTCGATCACGCCTATCTCTACTACCTGCGCATCACCGGCGAGGTTCCCCTTCCCTCCCCCGACAATGACGATCGCGGCTTACTGCCGATCGCCGTCGTCCAAGATACTTGCGGTGCGGGCTGCGGCAGACTGGGCGCTCATGGCATCGAAATTCAACCCCAATACCTCGATGAACTCTATCTGGCCTACCAACAGTCTGGCACACTGCACCATCTGATCTTTTACGAATTGGGGCGTAATTTTTGGAGCCAAACGCTACAGAAAAAACTCGACTATCACGACGAAGGTGAAGATTATAAAGTCGTTGCCGAAGGGTTTGCCTTGTTTATGCAATTTCAGGCGATGCAGGCCACCGGCGTAACCCCAGCGCCCTTTCGGGGTCTGCCCTTTCAGCAATACCGTGATGAAATTCGCCGTTATCTGGACATTTATCGGGCCGATCCAAGCCTGACCTGGGAAAACACTCTACAAGTCTACGAATTTCCCGAGATTCCAGACTGCGATGCACGACAACTTTGTTTGTCACCCGCCAATCTACTCGCAGCCTTTTGGCTAGACCTGCGCGATCGCTATGGTGGCGACTTTACCCAGCGTTTTTTTGGGAAGTTCAGCGCCTGCCCGACACACGCAAGACTCAAGATGCCGTCGATAATTTTGTCTTGGCCGCATCTGCCGGAGCCGATCGCAACCTCAGTGATTTGTTTACCAAAACCTGGCGCTGGCCGCTGTCAACGCAGGCTCGTAAACAGCTCCAGCGGCAATACGGCGATCCGGTTCGTGAGTCGCGGCCATGAGTCGAGGTATCGCCGAGGAAGTTCCTAGAAACCTGGCGGCGAGGTCAAGCGATTGGATTGTAGACAGTTTGTAATGCGACCAGAGAGAAGACGCCCTTTCTCATCACATCCTGTCAACACATCGAGTTGAAGCTTCAGAGTATGATCGTGGGCGGGCTAGTCTTCTGGAACATGCTAAACCTTACGTTTTGCAGCCTAATTTCGCTTGATCGCTACCATCACTTAAATCGCTAACGCTACTGCAAGCCAGGTCTGAACTTATGAGAACCGTACTCATCGTCGAAGACGATATGGTCAATGCGCGAGTCTTTTCCAAAATCCTCGCGAAGCGCGGCGGCCTTGCCGTCAAACATACCGAAGACGTCGAAGAGGTGATGACGATCGCTCAAGCTCACGAGGTGGACATCATCCTGATGGATGTGTCCCTTGCTCACAGTATGTATCAGGGAGAACCGGTAGACGGCATCAAAATCACCCAAATGCTGAAAGCTGACCCGAACACCCAAAATTTGCCAATTATCCTAGTGACAGCGCACGCCATGGCGGGCGATCGCGAGTCATTTTTATCCCAAAGCGGAGCTGACGGCTACATCTCAAAACCCGTGGTGGATCACCAAGAATTCGTTGATCAGATTCGATCGCTCTTACCCGATGATTAAAACCAGGATTAGCCGATCACCAGGATGCATCGATCGGGCAAACCAGAGATGAATGAACCGGCTCAAGAGCCATTCACTCTTCGTTTTCTGAGAGATTTCTTCAAATTTTCATCGTTGAAGCGGATCGTTCTGGCAACAAACCGTTACGATCTAAGGTAGAGATCGATATCTTTTTTAGATTGTGGGTTTAAAACGCGCCACCTAAACGCGCCCGTTTTCAGACTCGATGATTGACCCTTGCTCCATTCTCCGTGCGAGCGACACAGCTTGCCCCCAATGACCTATGGCTACGACGGCTCCTCTTCTCGTCGAAAAAAGTAAAGCTTGCAAAAGCCCCGCTTGAGATGCACTACCTGGGCGATCGCGTCCTACGACAACCGGCCAAACGCATCTCGCGCATCGACGACAGCTTGCGTGAGCTGATTACGCAAATGCTGCAAACGATGTATACCCAAGATGGTATCGGTTTGGCCGCACCGCAGGTGGGAATCAACAAACAGTTGTTGGTCGTCGATTGTGCCTACGATGAACCGCACGTGCCGCCGTTGGTACTGATCAACCCCAAGATTGTCAGTTCCAGTCGCGAGATTGCAGTGGGTCAAGAGGGCTGTTTGAGTATTCCGAACGTCTTTCTGGATGTGAAGCGTCCGGAGATGATCGAGGTGTCCTATAAGGATGAACATGGCCGACCGCAAAAGCATAAATTTGAAGGTCTACCAGCACGAGTAATTCAACACGAAATGGATCACCTCAATGGGGTGATGTTTGTCGATCGGGTTGAAAGCGATCTCGAGCTGACAGAGGCGCTAACCCAGGAGGGTTTTGCGGTCAAACATGTGCGCCCCGTCAAAAAGGCGAAGTAAATTTCCCGTTTAATAATCATTAAATAATCTTTCACCCGAGGAACGATTTGATCGATGGTAGGTACTCCAAAGTCTGGCATTTTACTGATGATTTGCTGCGTCCTGACGATCGCGGCGGTTGGCTCGATCTTTGAACTGTCATCGGGGATGCCGCAGTACGGAACAACCGTGACGGCGACGATTTTAGGGCTGAGTTTACCGCTGGCAGCTTGGTCGTTTTATGCGGCGGTGCAGGATGCTCGCGCTAATATGTAGCCAATAGATCGGCAAATCTAGCGAGTGGCTCGATGTTTGTGATGTCTTGGATAGTTCAACATGAGTGCGCCCCCCTACAAACTTCTCTTCGTCTGCCTCGGCAACATCTGCCGATCGCCATCGGCAGAAAATATCATGCGTCATCTGGTTGAAGAGGCGGGTCTCGGCGATCGCATCCAGTGTGATTCGGCGGGAACATCGGGCTATCACGTCGGGAGTGCGCCCGATCAGCGGATGACGATCGCCGCGCGGCGTCAGGGCATCGAGCTAGTCGGTCGCTCGCGTCGGTTTGACGTGGCCGATTTTGCCACCTTCGATCGCATCCTGGCGATGGATCGATCCAACTACCGCGATATCCTGGCGCTTGATCGATCGGGTCAGTATGCCGATAAGGTCATGATGATGTGCGACTTTTGCCGCGAATATGATCTAAAAGATGTGCCAGACCCCTACTATGGCGGCGAGTCTGGATTTAAGACCGTCATTGATCTGCTGTTTGATGCCTGTGCCGGTTTGCTCGATGAGATTCGCCCTGAGTTGGACTAACAAGACGACGTTGCAAGGCGAAAGGTGAAACAGGTGAGCCGTCGAACTTCTGTGTTCACCTGATCACGGCGACTCTGGGCGAATATAGTGTGAAGATGGTGTAAATAGACCGTTAAGACGAAACAACCTCGACGCTTAGGAGATTGCTGGCGATGGCGGCACGAACCGTTTGGCAGTGCATGATGGTACTCGGGTTCACGGCGATCGCGGGGCTGACCGCACCCCGATCGCAGGCAGAGGTCACCGCACAAGCAACAACATCACCGGCCACATTCGCCAGCGGCCACACGACGGAACTGACCGCCACAAGCTTGAGCCAACATGCGTCAAGCGCCGAACGTGAGGTTGAATTTTGGTTAGCAGCACGCCGTTTGTTGGCCGAGCGGCTGCGTACGATCGCCACCATCCGTCGCGCATTGCTCTTGCCCGATCCCGAAGCGATCGCGGCGATCGACTTTGACCTCTACCGCAACACCCTCGCGACCGAGCGCTTTCTACGTCAATTTGCCACCTCCTTAAACGCGGACTTGAACATCGACGAACCCTTTGACTGTCGTGAGTTAGCGGTGACGCTTGACGATCGCTCCCGTGTCTATTGCGCCCTGGCAACGACCCAATTTGCGATCCAGAGCCTGTTTGATCCGCTCAGTCAACAACAGGACGCGATCGCCGATTTGCCGCCTAGTACGTTCTTGCCCGGTACAATCATCGTCGGCACACCGGGCGAACCCGATCGGCTCGCCACCCAGCCCGGTCAACCTTTCGAGGCCGCGACCCCCCTCCCTGGTGTAACCGCAAAACCCCCGATCGCCCGAACGCTTCAGCGCAACACTCCCCCGGCCTACAGCCCACCACCGGCCTTGATCGATCAGCTCGACGCGATCGCCATTCCGTTGCGCGATGCTCGCCTCGCCCTCCCCGCCGTCTTCGCGATCTCACTCCCCGATGATGACACCACCCTAAGCCCCGATCGTGCCACCCCAGCGGCCAGCTTTGCCACCCCAACGGACACCACCAGTTCCCCAACCACATCACCGAATCGCCCCCTCACCTATCTCCCCCCGATCAACACCACCCGCCCCAACCCCACGGGCAATCGTATCCTCGAAACCCACAACGACCATGCGCCCCTGGTGTCGGTGGCTCCCTTTGCCACCGTACCCGGTTTACCGAATGCGATCGAGGCGGAAGCTTTTGTACCGTCGCTGTTGCTGGAGATTGCGGGCGATCGACTGGAGGTGGTGTCGTCGGGATTTGACCTGGGGGTGATCGCCGATTTGGGGGCGGTGGATCTTGATGAGCTATCGATCGAGTCAGCACTAAATCAGCTTGATCCGTCCCTACGTCCAGCATTCGCCGACTATCGACCACCGGAGTTATTCGCCGATCTCCACGCCGATCGGCAACGGGCTCGCCTCGGGAAAAATGGCGCGTTTGGGCTTGATACCGGGGTTACAACCTCGCTACCGGCGATCGCCAATCAGGTTTATTTATTTCGATCGATTCAGTATGGTTTGCCGGAGTTTATCGAGACGGGGCGGGCGCTGTATCCGTCGGAGCGGTACGACCTGGCGCGGCGGCTGGTGGTTCCTAGTTTTGATGGGGTGATTGCGGTGGAGTTGGTGGCGGCGACGGAGGATGGTGGTTATCAGGTGCGGTGGCGGTTACTAGAGCGGTTGCCGGAGCCGCAGATTGTGGATCTTTACAATTACGTGAATTATGGAGATGCCCGATCGCCGAGCTGGTAGGGAGTTAGACGGCGATCGTTGATGGCTGCGACGGCATAACTGCCAGTTACACCGGCACAGCTTGCAGGTAGCGATCGACCAGTAAATCAATCCCCGTGATCGCCGTCCCGACCACCACCGAATTCGCCCCGATCGCGAACGCCCGCGCCATCTGCTCCGGTGTCGCGATTCCCCCTTCACAGACGATCGGCACAGGCCGATCCGCCCGATTGCGCCACGCCACCAGGTCAGCGAGCAGGTCAAATCCCGGCGGGTTTGCTGGCGGGTCTCGTCGGTGTAGCCGAACAGGGTTGTACCGACGAGATCGACACCAGCGGCGATCGCAAATTCCGCAGCGGCGATCGAATCGATGTCGGCCATCACGAGCAGGCCGAAATTGTCGTGGAGTTGGCGGACGATATCCGCGACGGTTTCGCCGTCCGGACGCGGGCGCGGGGTGGCATCGATCGCGATGATGTCCGCTCCGGCACTGGCGATCGCTGCGGCGTGGTGGTATCGCGGCGTGATGTAGGGTGCAAAATCACCGATTTGCTGTTTCCAGAGGCCAATCAGCGGAATATCCGGCAGGCGATCGCGCACGGCACGCACGCGATCGGGGCCTTCGATTCGTACACCCATAGCGCCGCGCTGGACGGTGGCGGCGGCGATCGCGGCGATCACGTCCGGCGTATTGAGTGGTGAATTAGCTTGAGCTTGACAGGAGACGATGAGGTTTCCAGCGAGGCGATCGAGGACGGTCATAGGGTTGGGATATCTAGAGAAATATGAGACTAGCAGTCGCTAAACCAGGCTCAATCTAGCGCTGACCGGAGGCGAACGCTATCATGAGGATTAACGATCATTAAGTTACGTAACACAATTGTGACAGCCAGTTTTCCCTCTAGCTTGCCCTCCGGTATGTCCTATTCTCTCCAGTCTCGCACCACGTGGAATGCGCTTGATGTTCTGTGGGAAGGTCAGGAACAGGCGGTACGGGATGGGTTGCCGCATACACAGCTTGCTCCAGCGTGGCAGATCTTGATGTTGGGGGATGGGTCACCGACGCGGCATCTGAAGCTATTGACGGGGGAGCCGACGGAGGTGGATGTGATCGATATGTCGTTGGTGGGAAGCGATCGCGATCAAGCCCCAGCGTTGATTGCGATGGTTCCAGGGCCACGGTTGCGGCGTCAGGTGTGGCTACGGACGGCGTCGGGGCAGCGGTTGGCCTATGCGGCGTCATGGTGGGAGGCGAGTGATATTGATGCGTATTTACAGAATCGTCAAGCCCCAATTTGGGATAATTTGTCGCAGATTCATGCAGAGTTATATCGGGATGTGCGGGGTATTCAGTATGGCAATAGTGCGGTGTTAGAGGAAGCGTTTGGTTATGCCGGGCCGTTTTGGGGTCGCTATTATTTGTTTTGGCATAATGGCGAGCCTTTGACATTAATTTATGAGGTGTTTTCGCCGGTTTTAACGCGGTATTTGGGGGCGATGGCGTTGGTTGAGGGGTGATAAGAGGTGTCTTGGTGGTTTTGGCTTGGGGGGCGGATTGATGTATTCTTGTTGGGTGATTTATCGCTATGTTTACGATGTTGTGTGGTGATTTGTGTTGTATTTTTACTATTTTAGATATTTTTATGAGTAGTTTAAGATGATAGGTTTGGTGTTGGCTATATTTATACGTAAGCCGAGATTTGTTGTCTAAATAATCTGAATTTGTTGGGTTGTTACGATCGAGTTTTTGCTATGATTTTTCGTAGCATTTTTTTGTATGTTATGAGTCTTAGAGGACTTCTGAAAAGGTACATAGCAATTTCACGAGAGATGAGTGACACTAGAGAGGTAAGTAACTCCGAAGAAAATGCGAGCCTACTCAGAAGACTTTCGCGAGAAAATCATCAAGGTGTACGAACAAGAATCGCTATCACAACGCGAGCTGGCACGTCGCTTTGATGTCAGCCTCAACTTCATTGTGACTCTCCTACGGCTCTATCGTAAGACGGGAAGCCTAAGCCCACGTCCCCACCGAGGGAATCCGCCCAGCAAGCTGACCGCCGCAGTCCTCGGACATCTAGAAAGCGAGCTGGAGAAGACCCCAGATGCAACCTTAGCCGAGCTATCTGACAGCGTCGCCGAACATTGCGGCATCCACCTTGGCATTTCAACCGTGCACAAGGCATTGGTCAAGCTGGGATACCGTCGAAAAAAAATCACTTCACCCCCAGCAGAAAGAGAGCGAACGAATTCAGCTTGCCCGCCAAGAACACTGGCGTCAGGTAGAGCAGCACGAACTGACTCGCCTGTTCTGTCTTGATGAGATGGGAGTGAACCTGGCGATGGCTCGCACCCACGCACGAATCAAAGGAGGCGGACG